>JBHHXL010000708.1:0-1503 GCA_046757065.1 Anaerolineae bacterium | reverse complement strand
AAAAATATACGGCTCTTTGAGCTTTTATGGGGTTTTGTAGGACACGGATGAACACGGATTTTCATCTATATTTATAGCCAAAATCGGTGTTTATCCGTGTTCATCCGTGTCCCATAAAATGTTACTTTATGGCCGTTGACAGTATAACCTTGATCGGTCTGGCCCCGGCCTTGTCCTGAGCGGTGGCAATGGCCTGTTTGTACGCCTCGAAGGGGAAGCGGTGGGTGATCAGCCCCTCCGCTCTCAATTTGCCGCTTTGTAGCCAGTCGATGACCCAGGCGTAGGTGTGCCGGCGCTGGCCCTGCCATTCATCGGCCCCGTGCCCGCCCGCGCCGATCAGGTCTACCTCCTGGTACCAGATGGGGTTCAGGTCCACCTTGACGCGGGCCAGGTCGATGCCGACGATGACCACCGCGCCGCCGGCCCGCGCCCAGCGCAGGCTGTCCTCGATTGTCCCCGCCGAGCCGACGCAATCGTAAATGAGGTCAAAACCGCCCAACAGCATACCCTTGTTCAGCGGGGCGGTGAAATACTCGGCCCCGGTCAGGCGGGCCACGCCGGGGTATCCCTCGCGGGGGGAGATGACCTCGTCCGCGCCGAGCCGCCGGGCGGCCTCGGCCTGGTGCGGGTAGCGGGCCATGGCGGTGATGTGGCTGTCCGGGCAGACGGCCCGCGCCGCCTGCAAGGTCAGCAGGCCGATGATGCCGCAGCCGATAACCAGCACCTGGTCCCCGACCGCTGGGGGCCGGCGCAACACGGCGTGCAGGCCGACGGCCATCGGCTCCACCAGCGTGGCCTCGTCGTCCGAGAGGGCATCCGGCACGGGGTAGATTTCGGTTTCGTGGGCGGTGTAGCCATCGCCCCAGCCCCCACCCACGCCTCGAGGGCCGATGTTGGCCGAGGCGTTCCGGCACAGGCCGAACTCCCCCCGTTCGCAGAACGGGCACGGCGGTTCGATCTCCTGGCTCAGGCAGTGCGCCCCGATGAAGCGGGTGTCCATAATCACCCGGTCCCCCGGCTTGAAGCGAGTCACCTCCGGCCCCACTTCAACCACGGTGCTGACCACCTCGTGCCCCAGGTAGAAACGCCGGTTCCCCGGCAGCGCCGCCGGCCCAATGGCCGGATCGACGTGCACGTACAGCAGCGACAGATCGGTGGCGCAAATGCCGCATTGCCGGTTCTTGACCCTGACCCAACGGGGACCGGGCAGGGGCGGGTCCGGCAGGTCGGCCACGCTGGCCGGGCTGAGCGGCGTCCAGCATACTCCCGGCCAGGCTGAGCCCAGTAACTTCACGGCCAACATCTTCGGCAGAACTTTATCAATGTAGATCGCGCGCATTGGAGACGATCGTGTCCTTTGGGTAATTGGAGATTAGGAGATTAGCCTCTAATCTCGCTTGAAAATAGAATTCGCGAGGAGAGAGGCACGCCCACGTGCCAGTTGCCAGGCACGTCGCCGCGCGTAGGCCGCCTGCCTGGTGGCGGGTAGCCGGACATTGTATT
>JBHHXL010000707.1:0-1503 GCA_046757065.1 Anaerolineae bacterium | reverse complement strand
CGGGCGCTGGCCGAGGAGTTGCGATCCCGGCTGGCCCAGGTGCGCCGGGGTGGGGGCGAGCGGGCCCAGCGCCGCCACGCCGAGCAGGGCAAGCTCTTCGTGCGCGACCGGGTTGACCGCCTGCTCGATCCCGGCTCGCCCTTCCTGGAGCTATCCGCCCTGGCCGCCTGGGAGCTGTACGACGGCGGTGCGCCCTCGGCGGGCATCGTGACCGGCATCGGGCGGGTGGCGGGCCGCGAGTGCATGATCGTAGCCAACGACGCCACCGTCAAGGGCGGCTCCTACTTCCCCCTGACGGTCAAAAAGCACCTTCGCGCCCAGCAGGTCGCCCTGCAAAATCGCCTGCCCTGCATCTACCTGGTCGATTCGGGCGGCGCGTTCCTGCCGCTGCAAGACGAGGTCTTCCCCGATGTGGACGATTTCGGGCGCATTTTCTATAACCAGGCCACGATGAGCGCCGCCGGCATCCCCCAGATCGCCGCCGTGATGGGTTCCTGCACGGCCGGGGGGGCTTACGTCCCGGCCATGAGCGATGAAGCGGTCATCGTCAAGGGTACCGGCACCATCTTCCTGGGCGGCCCGCCCCTGGTCAAAGCGGCCACCGGCGAAGAGGTAACCGCCGAGGAGTTGGGCGGGGCCGACGTTCACACCCGCATCTCCGGCGTGGCCGACCACTACGCCGTGGACGACGAGCACGCCCTGGAGCTGGTGCGCGACATCGTGGCTACGCTGAACACGCGCAAAAGGGTGGACCTGGACCTGGCCCCGCCGGAGGAGCCGCTCTACGATCCGGAGGAGCTGTACGGCGTCATCCCGGCCAGCTTCAAGGTCAGCTACGATGTGCGGGAGGTCATCGCCCGCCTGGTCGATGGCAGCCGCTTCCGCGAGTTCAAGACGCTGTACGGCACGACGCTGGTTTGCGGCTTCGCCCACATCTACGGCTATCCGCTCGGCATCGTGGCCAACAACGGTATCCTCTTCAGCGAATCGGCCCTGAAGGGGGCGCACTTCGTGGAACTGTGCACCGCCCGCCGCATCCCCCTCCTCTTCTTGCAAAACATCACCGGCTTTATGGTCGGCAGGGAGTACGAAGCGGGCGGCATCGCCAAAGACGGGGCCAAGATGGTCCACGCCGTAGCCAACGCCGCCGTGCCCAAGCTGACGATCATCATCGGCGGCTCGTTTGGGGCGGGCAATTACGGGATGTGCGGGCGGGCCTACGGGCCGCGCTTCCTGTGGATGTGGCCCAACAGCCGCATCAGCGTCATGGGCGGCGAGCAGGCGGCCAACGTCCTGCTGACGGTCAAGCAGGACCAGTTGGCCCGGCACAACGAGCCGGCGCTGACGCCGGAACAGCAAGAAGCCTTCAAGCAACCGATCCTGGATAAGTACGAGCGGGAGGGCAACCCGTATTACTCGACCGCCCGCCTATGGGACGACGGCATCCTCGACCCGGCCGAGACGCGGCAGGTGCTGGGTCTGGCCCTGTCCGCCTGCCTGAAC
>JBHHXL010000706.1:0-1507 GCA_046757065.1 Anaerolineae bacterium | reverse complement strand
ACTCTAGTTTCCGCTAACTGTGCTGCCAACAAGGCAGGTGAAATCGTCCAGAGCAGGGCTCTGGTTGGCTGGACGTTAACAATGTGGGCCGGTGTGACCCGATTGAGGGCCGAAAACCGGCTACGCAGCGGCTTTCTGCCGCCGATGGGCGTCAACTCCCTTGGGCAAGTGCGCCGTGACCGACTGTTTTTTCCGAAGTCGCCCGTCTAAGGGGTAATCTTTCGGAAATCCCTCCTCAGCCAGCACCCGCCGCAGCCGGCCGGGCGTCCGCCGGGGCCGTCGATCCCAGAAGCCGGTGGGCAAGGGGGGCAGCACAGCGGCCAGATAGGTCAGCATGTTGGCCGCCAACAAGGCCAGTTCCGGTAACCGCTGGCGGCTGGTGGGGGCGAAGACAAACTGGCGCCCCAGGCCCAGCAATTGTTTGGCCACCAAGGGAACCTGTTCGACGGGCCAACGGTCCAGGTATAAGCAGAAGATGGTTTTGGGCTGCGCCTCCACGTTGGTCCCCAGCACCAGCGGGTCTCGATACAAGGGATCGAAGAAGACCCAGATGGTGTAGGTGGCGTTGTCCGCTGCCACCTTCTGGTCGGCGCGCACCACATCGCGCCAGCCGTGGACGCCAATGGTACGCCCCTGGAACTGGAAGTGCGTGACCACGTCCGGTGGGGAGGCCGGCAAGGTACGATCTTTCCACTTCCGAGCCAAGGGACGGATGAGCTGGCCATATTCCGGCGGTCGGCCCTGAGGTTTGCGGGGTGGCAGCTCGTTGCGCCGCGCGGTACAGTTGAGCGCCAGGCGCACCACGTAGCGTTCAATCTCGGCGGCCTGCATATCGGTGATGGAAGCTCCGGCATCGTGGACGAGGACTTCATGCCCGCCCAGGCAACGCCCGGCAGCCCGGAGCACCCGCTGCTTGAGTTGGCTATCGCTCTTGTCGGTCACCCGGGCGCAGATGATTTGCTTGATCAAGGGCATGCGTTGGTCTCCCACACTGCCGACTTGCACCACCAGGCCCACACCGATGCCTTTCATCGCCCGGTTGACAATCCGGTGAAAGAACTTGCCCGGCCAACCTTTCAAGCGCGGTCGCCAAAACGTCGTCAGGTCCACGGCCACGGGGGAGTAGCCTTCGTAGCAGTGGGGCCGCCACTCATCGTGACTCAGCACGTATTCGCGCCAGGGCTGGACCAGTTCGACAATGTCCCAGGCTCCGCAGCGGAGCGCCTGGCCACACCGCCGGATCTGGGACACCGCAAATCCGGCCAACTTGAGGGCCGGAAATACGGCCCCGCGACTCCTGAGAAACGCGCCGCTGAGCATGGCCCACAGCAGATGTAAAAGTGCCAAATTGGTGCCCACGGGCACCTGCTTTACAACGTGTTCAAGTGCTTGTATAGTTCGTTCCGAAGCGGTTGACATTGTCCCTCCTCACAGCCTTTACGGTAGATTGCTGTAATTATGGGCAGTCATCCGCTTCATGTCAACTTCAACTTAGCGGAAACTAGAG
>JBHHXL010000705.1:0-1508 GCA_046757065.1 Anaerolineae bacterium | reverse complement strand
CAGGGCTACGCCGAAGCCTACAAAGACGTGGTCCACGAGGACGCCATCAAGGTCGGCGGGGCGACCAAAGCGCCCGATTATTGCTTCCGCGTCGGCGGGGCGCGCAAGTTCTTCCTGGAAGCTAAAAAGCCGTCGATCAACATCAAGCACGACGTGCATCCCGCCTACCAGCTACGCCGCTACGCCTGGAGCGCCAAGCTGCCCCTCAGCATCCTGACCGACTTCGAGGAGCTGGCCGTCTACGACTGCCGGATCAAGCCGGTCAAGACCGACCGGCCGGCCAGGGCCCGCACCCTGTACCTGACCTTCCGCGATTACCCCGACCGCTGGGACGACATCGCCGGGGTCTTTTCCCGCCAGGCCGTCCTGAAAGGCTCGTTCGACAAGTACGTCGAATCGCACAAGGCCAAGCGCGGCACGGCCGAGGTCGACGCCGCCTTCCTGGCCGAGATCGAGCGCTGGCGCGAAACCCTGGCCCGCAACCTGGCCCTGCGCAACCCGAACCTGAGCCAGCGCCAGCTCAACTTCGCCGTGCAGCGGACCATCGACCGCCTCATCTTCCTGCGCATCGCCGAGGACCGGGGCCTGGAGCCATACGGGCGGCTGATGGCCCTGCAAAACGGCGGCCAGGTCTATCCCCGCCTGATGCAGCTCTTTCAAGTGGCCGACGACCGCTACAACGCCGGCCTGTTCCACTTCAAGCCCGAAAAGGGCCGGCCCGGCGAGAGCCTGGACGACCTGACCCCCGGCCTGGCGGTCGACGACCGGGTCTTGAAGGACATCCTGCAAAACCTCTATTACCCCGACAGCCCCTACGAGTTCTCCGTCCTGCCGGCCGACATCCTGGGCCAGGTCTACGAGCAGTTCCTGGGCCAGGTCATCCGCCTGACCCCGGCCCACCGGGCCGTGGTCGAGGCCAAGCCGGAGGTTAAAAAGGCGGGCGGCGTCTACTACACCCCGACCTACATCGTCGATTACATCGTGCGGGGGACGGTGGGGGCGCTGGTCGAAGGCAAGACGCCGCGCCAGGCCCGAAACCTGCGGATTTTGGACCCGGCCTGCGGCTCCGGCTCTTTCCTGCTGGGGGCCTACCAGTTCCTGCTGGACTGGTACCTGGCCCGCTACGTCGAGGACGACCCGGCCCGGCACGCCCGGGGCCGCCCGCCCCGCCTGCGCCAGACCGGGCGCGGCGATTGGGCCCTGACCACCGCCGAGCGCAAGCGCATCTTGCTGGACCACATCTACGGGGTGGACATCGACCCCCAGGCGGTGGAGGTGACCAAGCTGTCGCTGCTGCTGAAGGTGCTGGAGGGGGAGACCGAGGAGAGCATAGCCACCCAGCTCAGCTTCTTCCAGGAGCGGGCCCTGCCCGACCTGGGGCGCAATATCAAGTGCGGCAACTCCCTGATCGGGCCGGACTTCTATGACGGCCAGCAATTGCGTATGGGCTTGCTGGACGAGGAGGAGATGTACCGCCTGAACGTCTTCGACTGGGCGGCGGAGTTCCC
>JBHHXL010000704.1:0-1513 GCA_046757065.1 Anaerolineae bacterium | reverse complement strand
TTTTTCAGATGTGTCATTGATCTAAAGCGAAATCGATTTGAGGAGGCTACTTATGGCGCAAATGTACATCAACGGGGAGTGGGTTGATGCCCTGAGCGGCAAAACCTACGAGGTCAAAAACCCGGCCAACGGCGATGTGGTGGACACGGTTCCCCTGGGGGACGCCGGCGACGCTCGGGCGGCGATTGATGCCGCGAGCGCAGCCTTTGGGGAATGGGCGGACACCGCGCCCGACAGGCGGGCCGAGTTGATGCAAGACGGCATCGCCAGGATCAAGGCAAACCTTAAAGAGCTGAGCGCCCTGCTGACCCAAGAGCAGGGCAAACCCGTCTTCGAGGCAGGCGGCGAGCTGCACCACTTTTTGCACGGGATGGAGTTCTACGCCAGCCTGGCCAGCAAAATCCGGGGGTCGCAGGTGCCGCTGCCCCCGGCTATGAACCCCAAGAGCTACGGGGTGATTATGCCCCAGCCGGTCGGCGTTTCGGTCGGCATCGTGCCCTGGAATTTCCCCATCACCCTTATGGGAACCAAGGTCGGCCCGGCGCTGGCCGCCGGATGCCCTATCATCATCAAGCCGGCCACCACCACGCCCCTGACCACGCTGCGCATCATCGACCTGTTGAACGAGGCCGGATTGCCGCCGGGCGTCCTGCAATGCGTGACCGGGCCGGGCAAAACGCTGGGCAACGAGCTGATCAGCCACCCCGACGTGCGCCGTGTGGCCCTGACAGGCAGCACGCCCACCGGCCAGCGGGTGATGCAGATCGCCGGGCCGCAGCTCAAGCGCATCACCCTGGAGCTGGGCGGCTCCGATCCGATGATCGTCTGCCCCGACGTCGATATGGCCAAGGCTGTCAACGGGGCCATGATCGGCCGCTTCTGGAACGCGGGCCAGGCCTGTCTGGCCGTCAAGCGGCTCTACCTCTTCGAGGAAGTCTACGACGAATTTGTCGACAGGCTGGTCGAAAAGGTGAAACGCTACGAACCGGGCGATGGCCTGGTCAAGGCCGAAAAACCGAAAATCCGTATGGGGCCGTTGCACACCGAGAGCCAGCGGGTTGAGATCGAAGAGCAGTTGGCCGACGCCGTGGACCGGGGGGCAGAGGTGCTGGTCGGCGGGAGGCGCGCCGAGGGGCCCGATTTGGAGAAGGGCTACTTCTACAATCCGGCGGTGGTGGTCAACGTCCCGGAGGACAGCCGCCTGGTCACCGAAGAGGTCTTCGGGCCGGTGCTGCCGGTGTTCAAGGTGTCGAACCTGGATGAAGCCATCGCCAGGGCCAACGCCAGTCCCTGGGGCCTGGGCGCATCGATCTGGACCAACAATATGAAATGGGCCAACCAGGCCGCCCGCGAGGTGCAAAGCGGTATGCTGTGGATCAACCAGATTCACTATGGCTACGACGAGATGCCCTTCGGCGGGGTCAAAGCCAGCGGTATTGGCCGCGAACACGGCCCCGAGGCGC
Source organism: Anaerolineae bacterium (assembly GCA_046757065.1). Taxonomy (GTDB): domain Bacteria; phylum Chloroflexota; class Anaerolineae; order 4572-78; family JBHHXL01; genus JBHHXL01. Next base: position 50 of record JBHHXL010000704.1, on the reverse strand, counting down.
TCGACCATTATCTTGAGCCCAAAAGCGTGGTTTTTGGTGGGCTAGACTAG
>JBHHXL010000703.1:0-1522 GCA_046757065.1 Anaerolineae bacterium | reverse complement strand
GCCGGGGAAGAACTGCGGGGCGAAGGTGGCCGCCGCGCTGTACAGGTAAGCGGCCGAGGTGCCGATGGCGATCAGGGTGTTCATATCGCTGGTCTTGTGCTTGAGCGCAGCCCAGGCCCCCCGGTAGAACTGCCAGCCGGCCCAGAACTGGACCGGGGTGGTCAGCAGGAAGAGGACCCCCCAGTTTTGCAGGAAGCCCGGCACCCAGGGGAACCAGGCCGGGTAGCCGCCCAGGAAGACAGGCACCGAGATGAGGGCGGCGAAGACCAGCTTGCGCTTCAGCAGGCGCATCTCCCGCGTCCGCGCCTCGCGTTCGCGATCCTCGACCGTTTCTTCTTCCACGGCCAGGGCCTGGTAGCCGGCGTCTTCGATAGCCCGGCGCAGGTCGGCCAGGCCGGTCTGGGTCGGGAAGAACTCGACCGTGGCCCGCTCTGTGGCCAGGTTGACCGAGGCGCCGGTCACGCCCTCCACCTTCCGCAAGGCCCGCTCGACGTGGCCCACGCAACTGGCGCAGGTCATCCCCCCAACCGGGATGGTGGCTCGTTCGGTGACGGCGGTGTAACCGGCGTCGTGGACCGCCAAGGCTAGGCCGGCCGGTCCGGTCCGGGTCGGGTCGTATTCGACCGTGGCCCGCTCGGTGGCCAGGTTGACCGAGGCGCTGGCCACGCCCTCCACCTTCCGCAAGGCCCGCTCGACGTGGCCCACGCAACTGGCGCAGGTCATGCCATGAATGGGCAGACTGAGCTGTTTCGTACTTGCCATTCTTTCGCTCCTTTTAAGGTCAGTCGAATTCTCCGGCAGTCTCACCGGTTCACTGCGTAAGGTTTACCCCGCAAATCTTTTCACAGCTTTCAAAATCTGCCCGGGCGGCTGTTCAAGAAGTCCATCCTGGTGAATCTGTTGATGCAGGGATATCATATCAGCCATATCGAGTTGCAACATCAATTCCAAGATCTTCAGGAAGACCCCTGGCGGTAATTGATCCGCCATAGCCTGCATGTCGACCATCATCATCTGCATCTGGTTGTGCGACATACCAGACTGCTGCATTTGCTCCATCATCGCTTCAAGCAACGGTTGGGCCTGGGCGGCAATACCGGGTGGCAGGTCCAACGATGGCATGTCCTGGGCCGAAGCCACGCCGACCGGGAGCCCGGTCAACGTCAGGATCAGGACGAACAACATCGAAAATCTGCGAAACATGAAAAACCTCCTTGATGTCCATTTATGTTTTTGGTAGATTGTGCAGAGACTGTTAGCACAACGTCTCCCCAAACAGTATATCGCCGCCCGCCGGAACCCAACAGCGTCAATCGGCGGGGTTAGCTATGGGCAAAATGGCCTGTGACCAGGCGGGCCAAACGGCGCTGTTGGGAAATCGCTAATGAAGGTTATACTGAGGGCAAGGCCGTGTTTAGCCGAGCTGACGGCACCACACTGCTTAAGGAGATTGACGCCGATGAACCACAACGGAAGGGGCCATATGTGGCTGATGATACTCGGTTGCCTGATGCCTGTCATC
>JBHHXL010000702.1:0-1524 GCA_046757065.1 Anaerolineae bacterium | reverse complement strand
GGGTTCTGACGGGTGTGGAGCTTGGCACTGGGGTGCTGGTCGGTGGCGGGGGGACAGGGGTTGAAGTGGGCTGGGGCGTGTCTGGTGGAACGGGCGTCGCTGTTGGCGGCGGGGGCGTCGCTGTGGGCGGGACGGGCGTACCCGTTGGCGGGGGCGGAACAGGCGTATCGGTCGGTGGGACGGGCGTTGCCGGCGGGGGCGACGGGGTATCGCCTGGCGGAATGGGCGTATCGGTCGGCGGCAAAGGGGTATCGCCCGGTGGCGGTGGAGGCGGCGGAGGTGTCTCCACGGGCGTCACAGCGGCAACTTCGGTAGCCGGGCCGGCTTCTTCCGGAGCGGCAGACTCTTCTGCATCCGGAATCAGCAACTCCGCCGCGATGGCCGCAATGACCAGGATGAGCAACGCCAGCGGAATCAGCCGGGTCCATCGATGGGATAGTGTCTTCATAGCAAACACGCTCCTTGGGCGCATAGCCCGCTTTCTGGCACTTCCGTGACAACGAAACTTGCTGAAAAACCCTTCCAAGTGTAATATTTTATCTTGATTTAAGGGTTGAAGGGTAATATAAGCGCTTTTGGTCACTGGCCGGAGGGTTGCCGATGCCTCGTACCTCGCCCCGCGCCGTATTTACTGTATTTCTTGCTGCCGGTCTTATTGCGATTGGCTATAACTTCTTTCTGCTGCGAAACCCGGACTTCCCGGCCGGGGCGCGGTTCGCCTATTTCGCCCTGGGCCTGGCGGCCATTCTGGTCGGCTGGTATGTGTTTCAATTGCTGGCCGCAATCGAGCAGGCATCAACCGAACACCAGCAACTCGAACGCGATCTGCCGCCCTCACCGCCGGAAGTGGACCGCCTGGAAGCGGAATTAGCGCGCTTGCAGGAAGAGAAAACGCAACTGGAAACCCAGCAGCAACAACTGCCCAGGGTCTGCGACCTGGATAACCCCGAGGCCTTGCCATCGCTCGCCCCCGAACAGCTCCACATTTTACAGCAGCTTTTCCGGGATGATTACCGCATCCACGTCAAGCCCTTATCAGGCGGATTCACCAATCTCGGTGTCTTCAGAGTTATCGAAGAGCCAACCCCCGCCGAAAAACCGAGCCACGCCGGTTATGTCGTCAAGTACCTCAAGGTCGAAGACATTCGCAGAGAAATTCGCGTCTACGAGCCGGGCAACATTCTGGACCGCTACCGATTGCGCTACACGCCCGGCAAGGTCATCAAAAGCTGGCCCTCGTCGGAGGGGTTACGTCTGGCGGCAGATGCCATGCTTGGCGCGGTCTGCTACGACCTGGCCACCCTGGAACAGGACAGCCAGTTACAAACCCTGGCCGAAATCTACCAGCAAAGTTCGTTTGATGAGATTGAACCCTATCTGACCAAGTTGTTCGACGAGCGATTGTCTCCCTGGTATCGGCAGCGGCCCAACGGCCAGGTTCTTCCCCTGGGGGGGAAAAACGGAGAATACCAGCGTCTCTTTCGCAACCGGGAACGCATCCAGGAGAACATCAGCCTGATGCTC
>JBHHXL010000701.1:0-1530 GCA_046757065.1 Anaerolineae bacterium | reverse complement strand
ACAAAACACGAAGAGTATCGATCTTGAAGGTAAGGTATGAAAACACTCCTGGCAATATTCGCTCATCCCGACGACGAATCGCACGGCCCCGGCGGCACCCTGGCCAAATATGCCCGCGAGGGCGTGGCCGTGCACTATTTGTGCGCCACCCGGGGCGAGGCGGGGCAGGTGGAGGACCATTTTCTCCACAAATGCGGCAGCATCGCCGAGTTGCGAACCGCCGAACTGCAACGCGCCGCCAACACCCTGGGCCTGGCTGCGGTCCACCTCCTGAATTACCGCGACTCGGGCATGCTTGGCTCGGTGAACAACCTGCACCCGGACAGCTTGTGCGCCGCGCCGCTGGATCAGGTCGCGGAACGAATTGCCCGCTACATCCATTTCCTGCAACCCGATGTCGTTATCACCCACGACCAATACGGCTGGTACGGCCACCCCGATCACATCAAGTGTCACCAGGCGACGCTGCGCGCCTATGAACTGTTGTATGGCCTCACCCCCGGTGCGGCGGCGGCGAGGAACGGGCATCAAGGACCGGCGAACAACGGCGGCATAACTGCGCCGAGGCTCTACACCAGCACTGTTCCCAAGGGGGTCTTGAAGCTGGCCGTTCGTGTCTTGCCGGTAGTCGGGCGGGACCCGCGCCGGTTCGGGCAGAACGGGGACATCGATCTGACCCGGATCGCTGCCTGGGAGGTGCCCGTCACCACCAGGATCAGGGTCGGGGCCTATCGAAAGGTGCGGGCGCAGGCCATCGCCTGCCATGCCAGCCAGCAGCCGTTGGCGCAAACGTCGAATCCCGTCTTCCGCGCCCTCTTGCAGCGCGAGCAAGCCGTTGAGACGTTCGGCCGCGTCTATCCGCCTTTCAAGACGGGCGAGCGCCTCGAGACCGACCTCTTCAGCCGGCCGCTTGCCAGGGCGCCGGGACTCAAAGCGCCGTCCGCGATATGGGGCCTGATAGGGGCAAAGAGCGATGCGTAAGAAGGAGGTGCGTGCCTGAATAATCCGCTTATCCGATACCTATCCGTTGATGATTTACTGTTGCCTGGGGAACCATCCCCAACTGGCCGGGCAGGATCGGCCAGCTAAATTCAACGTGCGACGCCTTGCTGTTCGCACCCAGATTTACGCCAGGAGGTTAAAAATGGCGATTACCGCAGTGTTTGAAGTACCGGGAATGACCGCCGCGCAGTACGACCGGGTGATGAACGATCTGGAGGCGGCCGGACAGGCCCATCCGGACGGGCGAACCTATCACCTGGCCTCTTCCACAGATGACGGCTGGTTTGTCGTCGATGTTTGGGAGTCGCCGGAGAAACTGGAGAGCTTTGCCGGGACGCTGATGCCCATTCTCCAGGCCGCCGGCGTCACCCCGCCTCAGCCCAAGGTCTACCCGGTGCACAACGTCATCACAGGCTAAACCACCGTCCGTTGCAAAAGTCAATTGATTTACAAACCGAAAGGAGAAATACCAATGTCTACCGCACAGAACAAGGCCCTGGCCCGTCGAGTCATTGAAGAGTGCTTCAA
>JBHHXL010000700.1:0-1538 GCA_046757065.1 Anaerolineae bacterium | reverse complement strand
AGCGCCGGGCAAGTTTAGGTTCGCCTTTATAGGGCGAGATTATCCGCTCACGCTCTGCGCGGGGAATCCGGGCTATGATTTATCCGACACACCCGCTGAGTTGTAACAGTTTGACAATCTTTAAGACTTCGCTACACTAGAATCAAGATTAGAGCCGCCGAAGTTGTTCGTTGCGCTCTGCCGGAAGGAGTGATCACGCGCTATGACGACGAATGTTCAAGCGACGAAGTCACCCAGCCTGGCGATACTCTGGACCGGGCTGATCGGCCTGGTGTTGGTCCTGGGGGGGATGTGGATTCTAGCGAGTCGCGTGCCCCTGGGCGACGGCGGCGCTGCAACCGGCCTTGAGCCCGCGCCCGCCGCCGGCCATCCCGCGCCCGACTTTACGCTGCTCACCTTAGAGGGACAAGAAGTCAGCTTGAGCGATTTCAAAGGGCAGCCGCTGGTGATCAACTTCTGGGCCACCTGGTGCCCACCCTGCCGGGCGGAGATGCCCGATTTTCAAGAGGTCTTTCTCAAACACCAGAACGATGGGTTCGTCGTTCTGTCCGTGAACAGCACCGTGCAGGATGATCCGGACCTGGTGCCGGGCTTTGTCGATGAGTTTGGCCTGACCTTCCCGATTTTGCTCGACCAAACCGGCGCGACCACGCAGGCTTACAACATTTTGGGCCTGCCCACCTCGATTTTTGTGGACAAGAACGGCGTGGTCAACGAAGTGTTCACCGGCCCGGTCAACAAGGCTTTCATCGAATCCAAGCTGGACGATCTCTACTAAACGCGCTGGGGTTCAGGCTATGTTTCCCGTCATTTCCATAGGCTCGGCAGTCTTGCCGACCTATCCTTTTTTGGTGATCATCGCCTTCTGGCTGGGCTTGTGGCTTTCGGCCCGCGAAGCCAGGCAGATCGAGTTCGACGACGATCACGTTTACAACGCCGGCCTGTTCGGATTGCTGGGCGGACTCTTGAGCGCGCGGTTGTGGTACGTGGTCGAGAATTGGCGGATTTACGCCGACGATATTACCGAGGCTTTCGCCTTGAACGCCAGCGCCCTGGCCGTCGTCGAGGGCGCAGCGACAGGCATCATCATCGCTTTGATTTACCTGATGCGCCATCGCCTCTCGATTGCCACCTTCGCCGATCTGATCGCGCCGGGGCTGGCCCTGGCCACGGCGGTGGCCGGCCTGGGCGCTTTCCTGGGCGGCGTGGGCCCGGGCCTGCCTTCCGGTGTGCCCTGGGCCGTGCCGGTGTTGAACGCGGCCCGGCATCCGGTCCAGCTTTACAATGCGCTCGGCAGCCTGCTGATCTTGGGCCTTTTGCTCCGGCGGCGCGACCGATGGCCCTGGCCGACGTTCGCCTTTTGGCTGTTTATCACCCTTTACAGCGGCCTGCGCCTGTTTACCGAACGGTTCCGGGTAGCCACGCCCGATATGCTGACCGCCAGCGGATTTCGCCTGGCCCAACTCGGGACGCTGCTGACCCTGGTTGTGGCCCTGGCGATCATCGCCCGGGGCGGGATCGGGGTCAAGGTCGAAGGC
>JBHHXL010000699.1:0-1539 GCA_046757065.1 Anaerolineae bacterium | reverse complement strand
TTCACTTCTCGATCTTGATGGTCACATCTTTCGGCAGGGCGGCCCCAATTTCAACTTCGATGGTTTTGATGATGGCCGCCGGGACAACGCAGCCCGGATGGCGCAGGTGGCGCGACGCCGACTGGTAGATGGCGGAGTCGGTGATGCGGCGGAAGACCTGGTGCCCCCTGCCCCCGACCTGGAGGTTGGCCAGCTCGGGGTTCATGGCCAGGCACATTTCGCAGTCGGTGTGCAGCTCAACCTGCACGTGTTTGCGGTCCAGTCTGGTCGCTTCCACCTCAACCCGGTGGCCGCAGACGCCTGAGAAAACCTCGGCCCGGGCCATCGGTTTAGGCTTCCTGCCGCTTGCCCAGCATTTTCAGGCGGCTGGCGGGATAAGCGGCGACGATCTCGGCCACGACCGCGCCGGCCACCTCCTCGGCGCTTCCCGGCCGCTCCTGCTCCGGCCCCCAGCGGAACCCGGCCTGGTAGGCGTCCTGCTCCGTGTCGCCGTCGCTCATCGCCGCCGCATCGACAGCGGCCACAAATGTTTCCGGCAGTTGCCTGGATACGCGCCCGCGCTCGTCAAAAGCGCGAACGGCGTAAGGGATGTCTTTCCAGTACATTATCTTGACCGTTGCCATTGGCTCACCTCCGACTGACGGCCACCGCCTCGGCGATCGTGCGCTCGACCACCGGGTAGGCGGTGACGTTCCAAACGTCCCCAAAGAATTCAAGCAGGCCGTGAATGACGGCCGGATCGTCGCACTCCATAATCCAAAACGATTTTTTGGGAGACAGGCCTACCACCTCGTAGCGGGACAGGGTTCGATATTTTCCGGCGTATGGGCTTTGCTGTTCCCATTCGACATAGGCCTGGCGATGGGCCTGAATCTCGGCCAGACTGAGATCGGGTTTGGCCTGGCCTGTAACGACGTAAAGCATTGGTTTGACCTGGTCGCTTCCCTGATTGCTGCCGCTAAAACCCGCCGATGTCACGCCGGACCTTAACCTGGCCGGTCTCCGCCGGCTTCGAGGGCAACGTGCCGTCATCTCCATTGAGCCTGGTGTTGAGGACCGGGATCAGTTCCTGAATGAGACGGGCCTGCCGCTCGTTTTCGCGCGCTTGCTGCTGCCGGCGGTAGTCCAGGATGGCGGCCAGGGCCTGTTGCGGCCGGCGGGCGGCGTAGCAACGAGGACGCCCCTCGCGCACGGTGCAGGCTCCTTTCGTTTGCAGGCTGCCGAGAACATCGTAGATGCGCTGGCGGGGGATGCCGGCCCGATCGGAAACGTTAAGGGCCGTGGTATTGTTCTCCTCCAGTAGGGCCAGGTAAGCCAGGGCCTCGTATTTGCTCAGACCAATGGCTACCAGCCTGTCGACACAATCCGGTTCGATAAGGGACAAAATTCGCACCTGCCTATCGTGAAAACCACTGAGTGGTAGTGAATAGTAGCATGGGAAGCCCGGCCTGTCAACCGGACCGGGCTTCTTGCTCCCTGGTCTTGCGGCGGGCCTGGCCCTTCTGCTTCTGGCGCTCCATCAACCGGTCGCTGCGGGCC
>JBHHXL010000698.1:0-1542 GCA_046757065.1 Anaerolineae bacterium | reverse complement strand
AGCATCTTCTAGATTTGTCAAGTTGGGGAAAAGGACGCAGGGGGACATAACCGAGGCCGGGAACGACCTGGGCGAAAAAGAGAACAGCTGGCGGCGGGTCTGACCTGAAGCGGCGACGGGGGGTGAGTGCGAAGCCCGTCGGGCAGGACCGCCCTCCTGATGGATGTCATTGCGGCGTCGAGCGCCCACATCTACTGCGGCGTTAAGTCCTGCGGACGGGAAGCCCACCTCCGGCTCTCAGCGCGACGTCGAGCGTCCAGGGAAATGGCGAGGTCACAGGCAGACCTGGCAAGGCCGTCGTCCGCTGAGGTCAGACCTGACGCATTTTAGGCCAGGTTAAGCCAACTTTCAGCGCCGGCGGTCCGGGTCGAAGGGGACCTGGTCGTAGAGCAGGCGATGACAGAGGCGGTTGGCCTTGTGGGCGGCGTGGATGACGGCCCCGACCGGTCCCTTACCATTGGCTCTGGCTCGCTGTCTGGCCCGGTCGATGGCCGGGATGTTTTTGGCGGTGTGGAGGCCGATCAGGTAGAGGGTATCGCGCAAGCCGGGATGGCCTTTGCGGCTGATCTTGCCCCATCGTTGGCGGTCGCCGCTGTGGTCGGTGGCCGGGTCGAAGCCGGCCAGGGCCCAGATTTGGGCGGGCCGCTGGAAGCGTTGATGATGGCCCAGGTAAGCCAGATAGCGGACGGCCAGCAAAGGACTAATGCCGGGCACGGTGGTCAAGACGGCGGCGGGGGTGTCGGGCACCAGGGCCTGGGTCTGGTCGCTGAGGGTCTGCAAGCGTTGGGAGAGGGTCTGATAGCGGGCGAAGTCGGCCTGGAGCTGGACGGCCAGCAGTTGGGCCACCTCCGGCGGGGGCAAGAGGGCCTTTTGGACGACCTGGAAGGCCAATTTGGCCGTGGCCGGCCCACAGCGCCCGATGTATTGGCGGAAAAAGGCTTGAATGCCCGCTTGACCGAGGGCCAGGAAGTGGTGGGGGTTGGGACAGTGTTGGAGGATGGCCTGCACCCGCTGGCGTTCGAGGGGCTTGGAGAGGACCAAGGGCAGGGGCACGTCGCTCAGGTCGGGATGGGCCTGGCGGAAGCGGCGGACGTTGACCACGGCTCCGGGCCAGAGGCGGTCGAGTTGGGAGAGCAAGGAGACGGTCAGCCCCCGCCGCTCGCGTTGTGCCCGGCGATAGGCGGTGGCCCACAGTTGGAAGCGCAGTTCATCCCCGGTGGGCAAGGCCGCCGGCTGGCCCAGGCCGTCGCGCAGGCAGTGGGCGATGGCCAACAGGTCCAGGCGGTCGGTCTTGCGGGGCCGGCCGCCGGCCAGTTGTTGGCGCTTGCGCTTGACCCACAGCGGGTTCAGGAAGCGGTAGTCCAAGGCGGGTGTCTCTGAACCATAGCGATAGGCGGCGTAACGCTCCAGCAGGGCCCGGGCCCAGGCTTCGTGATAGACCCCGGTCGGTTCGTGGCCCAGGACCACCTGCTGGTACTCGCCACAAGTCAGCAAGGCGTCCAGCAGGCGGGTCACGTGCTCGAAGCCAGGCCGGTGGCTGCG
>JBHHXL010000697.1:0-1560 GCA_046757065.1 Anaerolineae bacterium | reverse complement strand
CCGGTTCAGCCGGCTGTGTCCTGGCCGAGGATTTCCTGCACCACTCTGCGGACGATGGCTTCCACTTCAGCCGGGTCCGGCCCGTTGGCAACCGGCGAGCTTGCGGGGCTGGCGGCGGCGTCGATCAGGGCCTCGGCCGGCGGCGGCGTGATCTCGTAGGCCATACGTTTCACGTTGAGCAGGTGGGTGGTGGTGATGTTGTCGCCGGTGATCGAGCCGCCGATGCCGCCGGAGCCAAGGGTCATCGAGGGGGCGACGCTGGTGGTGATGCCCACGCTGCCGAGGGTGCCCATCGTGTTGACCAGGATGCGAAAGACCGGCTTTTCCAGCCCGAATTGGAGGATGACGTCCTCGTCGGTGGCGTGGATGACCAGGGTGTGGCCGCGCCCGCCGAAGCGGATCAGCTCGATACAGCGCTCGCAGCCCGCCTCCCAGCCGTCGGCTTCGTACCAGCCCAGGACGGTGGTTAGTTTTTCGCGGGACAAGGGCTCATCCCGGCCCACCGTTTTGAGCGGAGTCACCAGGATGCGGGCGCTGTCGGGGACCTGGATGCCGGCCCGCCGGGCCAGCGTTTGCGGCGTCTGGCCGACGTTGCGCGGTTTGACCCGCCCGTCGGCGAAGAACAGGGTTTGGGCCAGGGCCGCGGCCTGCTCCGGGGAGACGAAATAAGCGCCCCGTTGCTCCATCTCGGTCCGCAGGCGGGCGGCGATGGGTTTGTCGGCGATGACGGCCTGCTCGGTGGCGCAAATGACCGAGTTGTCGAAGGCTTTGCTGGAGACGATGTAATTGGCCGCCTTCTCGATGTCGGCGCTGCGGTCAACGTAACAGGGCACGTTGCCCGGCCCAACGCCGTAGGCCGGCTTGCCCATACTCTGGGCCACGCGCACGATCTCCGAGCCGCCGGTAGCCACGATCACCGCTGTGCGCTTGTGGCGCATCAGCTCCTGCGAGCCTTCCAGCGAGATTTTGGACATACAACCGACCAGGCCGTGCGGCATCCCGGCCGCTTCGCCGGCCTCGGCCATCACCCGGGCCGTCTCTAGGCAGCAGCGGGCGGCGGCCGGATGCGGGGCGTGAACCACCCCGTTGCGGGCTTTGACCGCGATCAATGTCTTGTACATCACCGTCGAGGTGGGGTTGGTGCTGGGGCTGAGGGCGGCCACCACCCCCATCGGCCAGCCGATTTGGACGAGGCCCCGGGCCCGGTCCTCGTGGATGACCCCCACGGTTTTGACGTCTTTGATCGATCCCCAGACCAGCCGGCTGCCGAGATGGTTTTTCAGCGTCTTGTGATGGGCCACCCCGTAACCCGTCTCTTCGACGGCCATCCGGCCCAGTCGCTCCGATTCGCGGTAGGCGGCCTCGGCCATAGCTTCGCAGACCCGGTCCACCTGCTCCTGGCCGAAATGGTGGAATTGCTGCTGGGCCTCGTAGCAGCGTTCGGCCAGGCTGCGCGCTTCCTGGATGGATTGCAGATCAGAGTCATAATCCTGGGCCATTCGTCTTCCCTTGCGCATCTACGGTTGGCGGGACACCGGACGCCCGGCGGCGCGGGTGGCA
>JBHHXL010000696.1:0-1561 GCA_046757065.1 Anaerolineae bacterium | reverse complement strand
AGGAGGCAAATATGAGTCCAGCCATTGACCCAGGCGATTTCCGCAAGATCATTGGGCTTTTCGCCACCGGGGTGACGGTCGTCGCGACCGAAGTCGGCGGCGAACCGCACTGCATGACGGCGAATGCGATAACATCGGTCTCGCTCGATCCGCTGTTGGTGCTGGTCTGTGTAAACAATCAGTTGGCGATGGCGGAGTACCTGCAGCAGGGCAAAGCCTTCTCGATCAATATCCTCCGGGAGGAGCAAGAGGCGCTCTCGAACTATTTCGCCGATCTTTGGGAGGGGGAAACTCCACCCCCACATAAATTTGTGACCTGGGAGGGCGTCCCGCGCCTGGAGGGCTGTATTGGCTCGCTGGGTTGCGTGGTGCATGAAGTCTTCGACGGCGGAGACCACCGCATCGTCGTCGGGCGGGTTGTGGCTTTGCACCAGGGGGCCGAACCGTTTCTGCCGCTGCTATTCTATGGCGGTCGTTATGGAAAGATGGCTCGAGCCTGAAGTGGTCTACGCGGACTTCGAGACTGTCTTGCGGGAGGCCGATTTCGTCAGTTTGCACACACCGCTCACCCCGGAGACGCGCGGGCTGATCGATGGCTATGCTCTCTGCCTGATGAAACCGTCAGCAGTTTTGGTGAACACGTCTCGTGGGCCGGTGCGCCTGACACGGTCTATAACAATCTCGGCCTCGAGGTCCTCGTGGCGGGCGACCTGACCGCTGCTCAACGCCAGCAGCCTGCCCTTCATCCAGGAAAACACCGGCCGCGAGTTGAAGTCGCCTCTCATCTTGGGCAACCCGACGCCGCCAATCCCCTCTACTCCATCATCGCCCTGGCCCCAACCAACCCGGATGGACCAAATAATGGGCGACTGGAAGTACACGTTGTTCGCGGGCGGCGGTGGTGGCAAAGTGGGGCGGCACCAGGCGGGCCACTTCGACCCCGCGCGAGGTGATGACGACCACTTCGCCCGCTTTGACCTTCTGCAAGAACTCGGTCAGGTTGGCCCGCAGTTCGCTGACTCCAATACTCAACATGGTGTGGCTCCTGTTGGGGAATAATTGTACAGTGAAACTCGGAGGATTTCAACCTTGTTTCCGGCGATTCGTCAATCATTTGCCCTTACCTTTCAGCGGACGTCGAGCGGGCCGGCGGCCCTCGGCCATTGTCCCCCTGGTTAAGATGTGTTATACTCTCCTGGACCCACTGGGGGTGTTTGATGTGAACCAACTTCAGCCCCAACAACTGCCGTTGACTATCCCCGCCGATCAACTGGCGGCCTTCTGCCGCCGGCATCACATTCGACGGCTGGCCCTGTTTGGCTCTGTGCTGCGCCAGGACTTCCGGCCCGAGAGCGACATCGACGTGCTGGTCGAGTTTGCGCCGGGCCACGTGCCGGGCCTGGCCTTTTTCGCGATGCAAGATGAACTCTCCCAAATCCTGGGCCATCCGGTTGACCTGAACACGCCCCAATTCATTAGCCCCTACTTTCGGGGACAGGTGCAGGCCGAGGCCACGGTAATCTATGAGCAAGCGTGAGCCCTTGATCTTCTACCGCCATAT
>JBHHXL010000695.1:0-1564 GCA_046757065.1 Anaerolineae bacterium | reverse complement strand
CTGGATCAAGGTTGACAAATCGACGTCCTTTATTAGAATGTGGCAAGATTATGAACCAGCAAATTCAGTTACGGGCAGTACGGAGGAAAATGACCGGGCGCAGAAAAATTGGATCGATCATTAGAATTGATAAACGCGCGGGCAAGAAGGGAGGGGCCACGCGCGGCTGGCAGGTGCGCGTTCCGACCGGGGAACCGCGCAAGTATCACTCCAGGCTTTTCAGCGATAGCAAATACGGTAGTAAGGGGAAGGCCCTGGTGGCCGCCGAAGCCTATCTGGAGGAATACTTGCAGGCCCACCCCGTCATCTTGAAGCAGGTGCCGCCCTATCCCTTTGGGTATAAGAAGGGCATTTTACAATCGAATAACAAAAGCGGGCGGAGCGGGGTGTGTCGCACACATTCCTATCACGGTAGAACGGGCAAGAAGCAGGAATTTTGGGCGGCCTTTTGTCCGATCGGCCCCGATGGCCGGCGGTATCTCAAGCGATTCTATATCGTCACGCACGGCGAGGAAGAAGCGAAACGGCTGGCAATAGAATTCCGGGAGATGTGGGAAGAGGCGGCGGAGCAAGGGCCGGACGCAATCCGGCGGTTCTTCACCGAGGTCGAGGAAGGCTGGCTTTAGGGGATGGCGCGACATCATACGCCGGTGCGCGCCGCCCGGGCCTGCTGGACGTTGGGCGAACTTCAAGGGCCGGCGGGGTTCTAGCGGGATGGCAGGTTCCGAGTTGCCGACCATTTTCTACGGCCTGGCCTCGGCCGCGAGCTGGGGGGCGGGGGATTTCAGCGGCGGCCTGGCCACCAGACGCAGCAGCGTTTACGACGTGGTGATTGTCTCCCAAATCGTGGGGGCCGGTTGTCTGGTTGGGGTGGCCTTCCTGCTGGCCGAGCCGTTTCCAGCCGCCATCGACCTCCTCTACGGCGGAATGGCCGGTATCTCCGGCGCGATTGGGCTGGTGGCGCTGTACCGGGGGTTGGCCCTGGGGCGGATGGGGGTTGTAGCGCCGGTGGCTGCGCTGGTGACGGCCGTCATCCCGGTCATCGCCGGGATTTTCATCGAGGGCTGGCCGGGGGGGCAGCAGCTCCTCGGCTTTGTCACGGCCCTGGTTGCGGTCTGGTTCATTTCGCGCGCCGGTGATGAGGCCAGGATTCAGATGCGGAGCCTGGGCCTGCCGGTGGTGGCCGGTTTGGGCTTCGGCCTGTTCTTCATCCTCATCGACCGGGTCAGCGACGGGGCAGTTATCTGGCCCCTGGTCGCGGCCAGGGTAGCTTCGATCAGTTTGATGAGTCTGGTGGTCTTTGTGGCGCAGCGCGGGGAGACGCCGGCCATGCGCCAGTTGCCGGTGGTTGCCCTGGCCGGTATCTTTGACGCGGGCGGCAACGGCTTTTTTGCCCTGGCAGCCCAGTTCGGGCGGTTGGATATTTCGGCGGTGCTGGCCTCGCTTTATCCGGCATCGACCATATTATTGGCCTGGCTGGTGTTGAAGGAAGGATTGATACCCCGGCAGTGGGCGGGCGTCATCGCCGCCCTGGTGGCGGTGATTCTCATTTCCTCGTGAAATC
>JBHHXL010000694.1:0-1569 GCA_046757065.1 Anaerolineae bacterium | reverse complement strand
GAGCAATGGATATTGATTTTTCCCCTTCCGCCGACGTAACAGCCATCATCAACGCCCTGCTCGACATCTTTGAGCGGCGCGGCGGTGCGCCCCGGCAGGCGGTCCGGATCAGGCTGGATGATCTGGCCGAAGCCCTGCCCGGCTATTACGACCAACTCGACCCCACCCCCCGAACCACGGCCAACGAGCAACTGGCAACCCTGGAGCGTCAGGGCTTGCTGCGCCTGGCCTGGCAGCCGGGGCAAACGGATCACCTGCTGGATGGCGTAGGTCTGGAAATCGAGGGGATTGAGCGGCTGTATGAGCTGGTCGGACGCCAGCCTCTGGCCGAGCAACGCCGGCGGCTGCGCGAGTTGCTCCTGGCCCACCGCTCCCACCTGAGCGGCTGGCGCCAGCAGGCCGTCGAAGCCTGCCTGCGCCAGCTCAAGGCCCGCAAGTCGCCCGCCCCGTTTAGCCTGACCGACGTCGAGTGGAACGGCGATCTGCTGGCGGCGCTGATGGCCCTGCCGGACGAGGAAATCCGAACCGAAATGCCTTATCGCGTCTTCAGCGTTCGGGTTTTCAACAACAGCAAGCGTTTCGAGACCCTGAAAGACGCGCTGGCCCGCCTGGCCCGCCGCCACCAACCCCTCTGGCGAAATCTGTCGCTTCAGGATACCCTGCGCGAAATGGGCCTGGTGGCCAATCCCGGCCACCTCTACCTGTACGGACCCTGGCGCTTGATCGATGTCGACGGCCAGGTGGTGTCGCTGGCCGAGTTTTACCCCTCGGTTGGCATCCCGGCGGCGTTGGCCGCCCGCATCCGGCGGGCAACGGTAGACGCCCCGCGCCTGGTTTGCGTGGAAAATCTGGCCTCATTCTACGAATTGGTCCGGCACGAGGGTCAAAGCCTGGCGGCGTTGTGCCTGTGGGGCAACCCCTCGCCGGCGGCGCGCCACCTGCTGCGCTGCCTGGTCGAGACGTTGCCGCCGCAGATTCCGCTCTTGCTGTGGGCCGACATCGACTACGGCGGCCTGAACATCCTGGCCCAACTGCGGCGGCAGGTCTCCCCCAGATTTGCCCCCTACCGGATGGACCCCGCCACGCTCGATGCCCACGCCCGCTGGGGCCACCCCCTATCCGCGAGCGACGCCCGCAATCTGAACCGGCTTCGCCAGCATCCAGCCCTGGGCGATATGCTGCCGCTGATCGACCATATGCTGCTGCGGGAGATCAAGCTGGAGCAGGAGGCGGTTGTTATTGGGTAGCGGGAGATGTAGAACAAACTGTTAGTTTGTTCGGTGGGGACAAACTAACAGCTTGTCCTACAGCTCACATTGAATGCATCCAATCGTATTAAGGGTTTTAACGCTGTGGGGCTCGAAAGGGCTGAAGCCCTCAATACAATTGCCCTACATTTTCAACCGAGGAGGTCAATATGGATTTCAGCCTATCCCCCGAAGAACGGATGATGCTCGACGTCACCCGCAAATTCGTCGAACGCGAGTTGATGCCCCTTGAGGCCGAGATACAGCAGGCCGAAATCGAAGGGCGGCTTTTCCCGGACCGGGAAACGATCCGGCGCATCCG
>JBHHXL010000693.1:0-1569 GCA_046757065.1 Anaerolineae bacterium | reverse complement strand
CCGGTCAACCGCGTCGGTCAACTCGGCCAGGGTGCTGACGCGATGGACGCGGTCGCAATAGGGGACGTACTTGGGCATATCGCTATCGCCGCTGCCCCACTGGCGCGGATGCTCGGGGTTGAACCAGAGAACGCGCCGGGCGCGGCGTTTGATGCGGTCCATACAGTCCAGGCGCGGGTTGTTAAAATTGTTGCGCCCGTCGCCGACGATGATGACCGTCGTCCGGGAATCAACCGAATCAAAATACTGCTCGGTGAAATGGGCCAGGCTATAACCCAGGTCGGTGTTGTAGTAACCGGGCTGCATCCGTTGCAGCACGATGTCCAGGGCCACATCGGGGCGGTGTTCGTTAAATTCCTCGCTGATTTCCTCAATATCGTCGATAAAAGCAAAACTGCGTGCTTTGGCTACCTGGTCCTGTAGCTCGTAGACCATCCGCAGCATAAACTCCACCACCGGGCGCATCGAGGTCGACACGTCGCAGATGAGGACCAGCTTCGGCTTGAGGTGGCGGGTTTTGAATTTCAGTTCGAGCGGCACGCCGCCGTAGCGCAGGTTGGCCCGGATCGTCTTCTTGGCGTCGAGCGTACCGGTTTTGCCGCGCTTCTGGCGCAAGGCGGCCCGGCTCCGCAGTTGGGCGGCCAGGCGTCGCACCTGCTCGCGGAGTTCCTCCGCCTCCTGCTCGCTGAGAGACTGGAAGGGGCGGTGCATCAAATCGTGCTGTGGAGATTGGGGCTGGGTTTCGGCGGCCTGCCGGGCGATGCTACCCCCGACGTGGTGGCCAACCTGTTCGGCCAGGGCGTCCCGGTTGGCCTCGACCATCGCCCGCAATTGCTCGATGGCCTCCTGGCTCATGCCCATCTCGGCCAGCATTTGCCATAGCTGGTCGAGCAGTTCCTCCAGGCGGTCCATCCCCATCTGGCGCATCATCCGGCGCTGAATCCACTGCTGCTGGTAGGGGTGGCTGGCGTTGGGCAAGCCAGCCCGCTGACCCATCTGATCCATCTGCTCCGAGGAGGGACTTTGCCCGGCCAGCAGCATTTGCAGCAATTGCATCAGGTTGGAGAGCTGGCTCTGCGGGCTGGGCTGGCCCTGGCGGCCCTCCTGCTCGCGGCGCATATCCTGCCCCATCTGTTCCAGCAGGGCGCGTAAGGCGGCGGCCAGCATTTGCTTCTGCTCCGGGGTCAGGTCATCCAGGGGGTTGATGAGGGGCGGGCCGCCGCTGCCGAAGTACAGGGGAAACAGCTTGTCGAAGATCGGCAGGTCGGAGCCTTCTTTCACCAGCGTGCTGCGCAGCGAGGTTCGGAAACTGTCGCGGTCCCCGATGCCCATCGCCTGCACGGCCAGGAAAGCGTCGGCGCTCTCGGCAATCGAAATGCGCACGCCGGCGGCCCGTAAGCCTGCAATGAAGTCGGCCAGTCTCTGCTCCATAAGCCCATCCTTTCAAAAGGTGCGGTCATTATACCACGCCGGCCCCCCGGAGTACAATGATGTTTTGCAGGGTTTGCATCTCCTTTAGCGCGAGGGTGCGTCCCAAATTTTAGGAAACATGTCACTCTGAGCGACCAA
>JBHHXL010000692.1:0-1574 GCA_046757065.1 Anaerolineae bacterium | reverse complement strand
GGGAAAGAACGACCTGGCCACGGTCGGCGTGTGTTGGGTGGGCAACTACGAGGACGATCCGCCAGCGCCGGAGACCGTGGCCGTGGTCGAGGACGTGCTGCGGCGGCTGTTCGTCACGTTGGACGGCTGGTTGGGTTTCCGGCCGCGCGTGGCCGGCCACCGGGAGTTGCTGCAGCGAGGCTACACCGCCTGCCCCGGCGGGAGCTGGGCCTTCGGGCCGGGCGGCGTGCTGGAGCGACTGAGCCGGCGATAAACAGAGGGGGGATTTTGAAAGACGAGTGGGGAGGAGTCTGCCATGATCCGCAAGCTCTTATGGCCGCTGGCCCTGGCCCTTGGCCTGCAGGCGGCGATGATGACCCTGCTGGGGCAACTGGCCCTGGGCGAGGGCCTGCCGCGCCTGCCCGCCGCCACCCGCTGCGTTAACCCCGGCGGCACGGGCGGCTGTTTCGCCAGGATCCAGGACGCCATTAACGCCTCTAGCGCCGGGGACCGGGTCAACGTGGCCAGCGGCGTCTACACCGAGCACATCACCATGAAGGAAGGGGTGTCGGTTTATGGCGAGGGCATCTTCCTGACCATCCTCGACGGCGGCTATGCGGCGGCCCAATCGATGGTCACCTTCCCGCCGGGTGTCTCGGCCAGCACCGTCCTGTCCGGGGTGATGATCGCCGGTGGCGGCGACGGGGGCACGACGGCCTTCGTCCAGGGCGGCGGGCTGAACATCGAGTACGCCTCGCCATCCATCACCAACGTCTTGATCATCAACAACACGGCGCTACGGGGCGGGGGGGTGTTCGTCAACAGTGGCTCGCCCACCTTCGACCAGGCCCTGGTCTGGACCAACCGGGCCCAGGATGGCGGCGGCTTCTACCTGCAAAATGAAGCAGACGTGACGATCCGGGGCAACGTCTTCGACCCCAACGTGCTGGCCTTCGGCACCGTCTTTTCCAACACAGCCACCAACGAGGGGGGCGGGTTGTTCATCTCGCCCAACGTGACGGCCACGCTGACCGGCCTGCGCGTGATCTCCAACGCGGCCAGCACAGGCGGCGGGTTTTATATGGTCAGCAACCCTTACCGGGTCGCCATCGGGCTGAGCGACATCTCCTTCAACCAGGCCAGCACGCTGGGCGGCGGCTTCTACGGCTTTCGGGCCACCAACCTGCTGATCGGCCTGAACTTCATCAACTTCAACACGGCTGCGAACGAGGGGGGCGCGATGGCCTTCAGCCAGTCCGGCGGCCTGGTGCAGGGCAACATCTTCAACGGCAACCGCTCGACGGGCGGCTCCGGGGGGGCGGTCAGCATGTTCAGCACCTCGACCGGCCCGGCCCTGAAGGGCAACTGGTTCGAGAATAATTCTGCCAGCGCCGGCGGCGGCCTGAATCTGGAAACCGGCGCGATGCCGCTGGTCGAGGCCAACACCTTCGTCACCAACACCGCCGCCCTGGGCGGGGGCATCTATATGTTCCAGGCCGGGGCGGTGACGGTCACCAACAACATCGTGGCCAACAACATCGCTACGGGGGGCGGCAACGCCGGGGCCGGGATCGCCGTGGTCGAATCGCCGGCGC
>JBHHXL010000691.1:0-1574 GCA_046757065.1 Anaerolineae bacterium | reverse complement strand
AAAAGAGACGCCCATCATGATGATGGGCGTTTTTGCTTTGAATGTATCTTCTCAGTAACTATTCAGCCTGAGCAGTTGGCGATAATTTACACCGAATGCTCTCGGAATGTGGTGGGGTTGCCGCCCAGATTAGCCGAACAGACCCCGGAACCAGTTCCAAAAGCGCTCCCACCAGGAGGAAGGTGGTGTAACCTCAGATTCCGGCGGGCCGTAAATGCTTTGAATACCCTCAACGTCATCGTCGCCAAGCGTGTGCCGGGGGCCTCTGTAGGTGGGGAACATAATCGCGTCCCGGTCCATGCTGTGCCTCAGCCCCAAAGCGTGCCCCAACTCGTGGATAGCTACCGTCAGCAGATCGATGCCGCCCGTCTCGCCAACCGCTTTCCACATCTCGGCGTCATCAAAGTGCAGGTCGCCGGCAATGCCCGGGTGCGGATTGACCGGCGGCGGAAAGAAGGCGTGGGCCAGGACGTGGCCGGGCCCGTCAAAAGGGCTGCCGTCCCCGTGATCGCCGGTGACCCACGAGATCAGAAAATCGGCGCTGGCCGAGCCGCTGACCTCGGTAAACCTCAAAGGCGTCACCTCAGCCCAGATGTCAAATGCCTGCCTGACGATGTCGCGCTCGGCCTCGCCGGCCAGGTCGGAGGTCCCGTTGACAAAGCGGTAGGTCAGGTTATTCGACGGCCACTTGCCGCCGGAAGTGACGAATCTGGCCACTCCCTGAGCGTGGACCTCCTGGCCGCCGGTCAAATCGGGTACGCCGCAACGCGGCATCTCCATCGTCTCGCGCGTTTCCTGGTCGATCACCCCCGTTGCCTCCAGCCCGTGGAAGCGCTGAAATTTTTTAACCGCCTCGGCCAAGTCGGTGTCGAAGGCCAGGGACGCCGCCTCGGCGGCCTGCGGGCTAAGAGCAGTATACCCCAAACTGCCGAGGAACGTCCGCACGTTGCCGACCGACTCGTGCTCGTCCCCCTCTTGAAAAGTCATTCCCTCCGCGAAAATTGAGTTTTTCATCATATCCTCCTCTCGAGGTCAAAATGAAGAACCTGACTTCACGCCATCCAGGTCGAAATCGGGCCTGATGGAGCCTGCCATTCCCCCGCTATCCACTCGAATCGCACGCGAACCCCTCCTCCGCCAAAAGGCAACACGCCAGCTTGCTTGCTGGCCTCGCTGACAGCCCACGACAGTTGCAAGGAGAGCGTCGCTTCGCCCGCAGTGAAGGTTGCTTCGGTGAGGGAGAAGTAAGGAAAGTCGCCCTCCGAGGCAGCGCGCGTTGCAATTTCGTCCTCGGATAAAATCATAACCCGTCTGCCCGGAACGTCGATCTGGCAAGGGTCGTCGAGGTTTCGCCGTGAAATGACGATCTCCGGCAGGTCCTCGACCATCTCCGCATCAGGAAAGAATGAGCCGGGCGCGCTCTGGCCGGGGTAGGGTTTACCCAGCAGGGCGCTCTCCAGCATCATTTGTAGCAATTGGCAGAGGTCTGGCTCGGGTTCCGCTTCCAAGTCTTACCATCCTTGGCAACTGTCCGTAAATAACTTCTCATTTTTTCCCAAGAAACGTCCTGCAAA
>JBHHXL010000690.1:0-1581 GCA_046757065.1 Anaerolineae bacterium | reverse complement strand
GTTATTGAAGATAAGGCTTATGAATCAGGCTTCTTTCGGAACGTGTTCTAAACAATCTTGAACTTGACCTTGATTTTCTTGGCGTCCTTTGCGCCTTGGCGGTTAAAACTCAGTTTTTTCAGGAGAGTCATCAATTCTTTGCCGGAAGATTTCCAACACTCAATGAAGGACGCGAAAACGTTTCGCTTTTAGCTCGAAGCGGGGCAACGTGCCCCGTGGAACGTTGGTCACCGTTGGGCGCAGGCCAAGCGTGCTGCTGATGGACTGCGCAATCGCCGCCGGGATGGCCTCCGCATCGGCCCCGGCGGCCAGCTCCACTTCGATGGCCAGCTCGTCCATGTGGCCGCGTTTGCCGACCGTCACCCGAAACTCATCGACCGCCGCCTGCTGGCGCACCAGGTTCTCGATGGCGCTGGGGAAAACATTGACGCCCCGGACGGTGACCATATCGTCCACCCGGCCGATGACGCCCCCCTCCAGCCGCAGGAACGTGCGCCCGCAATCGCAGCGCGCTTCGTTAAAAACGACCGCGTCGCCGGTGCGGTAGCGGATGATCGGGAAGCCCCATCGCCCCAGGTTGGTGATGACCAACTCCCCCTTTTCGCCGGGGGGCACGGGCTGGCCGGTCGCCGGGTCGAGGGCCTCGGCGATAAATTCGCTTTCGATGAGGTGGATGCCGTTGGGCTGGGCCTGACATTCGAAACTGTGCGCCCCCACCTCGGACGCGCCGGCGTGATCGTAACATTTGGCCGACCAGCCTTCTTCGATGCGTTTTTTGGTGGCGGGCACGTTGGCCCCGGGCTCGCCGGCGTGGATGGTAGCCCGAACCTGCAAGCCGGTAAGATCGACGTCGTTCTCGCGGGCCACCTCCAGCAAGTGCAGGGCGTAGGTCGGCGTGCAGCAGAGGGCGGTGCTGCCCGTTTCGCGCATCAGATGGAGCCGGTCCAGGGAAGAGCGCCCGCCGCCGGGGATGAACAACGCCTCGATGTACCGCGCGCCCTCGACCGCCGCCCAGAATCCGATGAACGGGCCAAAGGAGAAGGCGGCAAACATAATGTCCTCGGCGGTCAGGCCGGCCCCGGCCAGGACGTAGCCCCAACAACGCCCCCACCAATCCCAGCTTTCAGCCGTGTCGAACACGCGCAGCGGGCGGCCCGTCGTGCCGGACGTCTGGTGAAAACGGGTGTAGGCGCTGAGGGGGTAGGTCAGGTTGGTTCCGGCGTAGCCTTCGGCGGTCTGGTCTTGCACGAGTTCGTCTTTGCTGGTCAGAGGCAAAGACCGGAGGTCGTCGAGCGAGTTGAGATCGCCGGGCTGGAAGCCTGCCTCTTTGAATTTGGCCGTGTAAAACCCATTTCTGCCGTAAATCTCGGCCAGCATTGCCTGTAATTTTTCTAGCTGGAGCCGGGCCAACTGCTCGCGGGGCATCGTTTCGGTCGCTTGGTCAAAATATTGCATCGAAGGCGCACCCTCCGTTGGGAATTCCCCCCTATAGACCGTTGTTCTTCTTGCAGAACGATGTTCGCTATCGAGAAATAAGTGTAGTTCAAGTTGGTAAAAATGTCAAGGAACGGGCATTGGAGG
>JBHHXL010000689.1:0-1589 GCA_046757065.1 Anaerolineae bacterium | reverse complement strand
TGAGCAAGACGATCATCACCGCCGCCTTGACCGGGGTGCTGGCCACCCGCGAGCAATGCCCGGCCATCCCCTACACGCCGCAGGAGATCGCCGAGGAAGCGCGGCGGGCCGTGGATGCAGGAGCCGGCATCGTCCACATCCACGCCCGGAACGACGACGGCTCTCCGGCCTGGGGCCGGGACGTTTTCGCCCGCATCGACGCCGCCGTCCGCGACCGCTGCCCGGAGGCGATCATCAACTACTCGACCGGGGCCATCGGCGTGCCCCGCGAGGTGCGGGTCGAGCATGTGCGCGCCCTCAAGCCGGATATGGCCGCCCTGAATATGGGCAGTATGAACTACGCGATGTACTCTAAAAAGCGCAAGCGATTCTACCACGACCACGTCTTCGCCAACCCCTTCGCCGACATTTGCTTTTTCCTGGAGGCTATGAACCAGGCCGGCGCCCGCCCCGAGCTGGAGTGCTTCGACCGGGGGCACATCCACAACACCGCCCCCCTGATCGACCTGGGCCTGCTCAAACCGCCCTACCAGTTCAGCCTGATCATGGGTGTGCTGGGCGGCGTCCCGGCCAGCACCAAGGACCTGGTGCAGCAGGTCGATGCCCTGCCGCCCGGTGCGCACTGGCAGGTGATCGGCATCAGCCTGGCCCAGTGGCCGCTGACCGCGGCGGCGATCACGATGGGCGGCAACGTGCGGGTTGGCCTGGAGGACAATTTCTACCTGCGCCCGGGCCAGATGGCCCGCTCCAATGGCGACCTGGTGGCGAAGGCGGCGGCGCTGGTCCGGGAGCTGGGCGGCGAGGTGGCCTCGGTGGCGGAGGCGCGGGAGATGCTGGGGATAAGGATGAAGGATGAAGGCTGAAGGTTCGCCTATCCAAACGAAGATCGACCCCAAAAGCGACGAGTTTCGCCAGAATTACGCGGCGATGAGGCAGTTGACCGGCGAGCTGCACGAGCGGCTGGCCCTGGTCCGCCAGGGCGGCGGCGAGAAAGGGCGGCGCAAGTTCGCCGAGCGCGGCAAGTTGCTGCCCCGCGAGCGGCTGGAATTGCTGCTCGACCCCGGCGCGCCCTTCCTCGAAATCGCGCCGCTGGCCGCCTGGGAGATGTACAACAACGAGTCGCCCGGCGGGTCGAGCGTCAACGGCATCGGTCTCGTCTCCGGCGTCGAATGTATGATCCTGGTCAACGACGCCACCGTCAAGGGCGGGGCGATGTATCCCATCTCCGTTGAGAAGAACCTGCGCTGCCAGGAGATCGCCCAGATCAACCGCCTGCCGACGGTCTACCTGGTCGAGTCCGCCGGGGCCAATCTGCTCTACCAGGCCGAGTTCTTCGCCCATCGCGGCGGGCGGACCTTCGCCAACCAGGCCCGGATGTCGGCGGCGGGCATCCCCCAGATTTCGCTGGTCTTCGGTAGTTCTACCGCCGGCGGGGCCTACCTGCCCGGCCTATCGGACTACGTGGTCATGGTTCGGAACAAGGCCAAGGTCTTCCTGGGCGGGCCGCCGCTGGTCAAGATGGCCACCGGCGAGGACGTGGACGACGAGACGCTGGGCGGGGCCGATATGCACGCCCGCCTCTCCGGCGT
>JBHHXL010000688.1:0-1597 GCA_046757065.1 Anaerolineae bacterium | reverse complement strand
TTCGATAATTGCCCGGTAAAGCTTAACCTGCCCGGCGATGGCGGCCTGGTAGCGGGCGTGGCGGTCCGCGTCCGGGCGGTAGGTTTGGCCCACGGCCGCCGGTAAAGCCGCCGCGTCCTCGATGAGGCCCAGGGCTTCCAGGGCCAGCAGGGCCGCGCCCCGGCTGGTGGCCTCCGGTTCGGCGGAGGCGACGAGCGGCCGGCCCAGGACGTCGGCCATAATTTGCAGCCAGGCCGGCGAGGCCAGCAGCCCGGCCCCGCTGCCGATGATCCGGTGCTCCGGGGGCAGGTAGGGGGCCAGGCGGCGGTGGATGAGGGCGAAGCGGTAGGCCACCCCCTCCAGCCCGGCCCGCAAGATGTCGATGGGCCGCGTGCCCAGGCCCAGGCCGGTCAGGCTGGCCCGGGCCTCGCCCCGCCAGCCGGGGCTGCGCTCCCCGGCCAGGAAGGGCAGGAAGGTCAGGCCGTGGGCAGCCGGCTCCATCCGGGCCAGCTCGTCCTCAAGCCCCTCGACGCCCGGCAGGCGCAGCGTATCCCGCAGCCAGGCGTAGACGTTGCCCCCCTCGCTGGTGGCCCCGCCCAGCAGCGACCGCCGCCGGTCGACGCGGTAGCTCCACAGCCCGGCCGGAACGGCCGGAACCTGGCCTTCGAGCACAACCCGCATCGCCCCGCTGGTGCCGATGGTCAGGGCCACCCGTCCGGGGCCGGCGCAGCCGCTGCCGATGTTGGCCGCCGCCCCGTCGCCCACGGCGGGGAACCAGGGCGCGTCCCGCAGGGCCGGCCAGCGCCCGGCCCACGGCTCGAGCAGGCCGCGCCGGGGCTGGTCGAGGTCGACCAGGGGGGACAGTCGCCCGGCGTCGAGGGGCAGGCGGGCCAGCCAGTCCTCGTCCCAGGCCAGGGTCTGCCGGTTGAGCAGGCCCGTCCAGGAGGCGACCGAGTGGCTCAGGCCGTACTCCCCGAAAAAATGCCAGGTCAGGTATTCGCCGAGGCTGATCCAGCGGGCGGCGCGCCGCAGCCGGTCGGGCCGGGTGCGGGCCAACCAGCGGAAGCGGGCGGGCAGGTAGCTGCTGTGGACGGGGCAGCCGGTCCGGTCGTGGACGGCCTCCTCGTCCATCTCGCGGCGCAGCTGGTCGGCGTCGGGCGCGCTGCGGGTGTCGGCGTAGGTGTAGACCGGCGTCAGGGGCCGGCCCTGGCCGTCGACGCCCAGCACGTTGGCCACCAGCGTATCGATGGCCACCCCGCCGATTTCCCCGGCCAGATCGCCGGCCCGGTCCAGCAGGGCATCGATGGCCCGGACGGCCTGGTTCAAAAGCTGGTCCGCGTCCAGCGTGGCCCCGCCGTCGGGGGTGGCCGCCAGGCGGTAGGTCCGGCGGACGGCCATATCGTCCAGCCGGCGGGCCCCGGCGTCGTACAGCGAGGCCCGCAGCGAGGAACTGCCCACGTCGAGGGTGAGGATGAGGGGGGCTTTGGCCCGGCGGGGGTTCGTACTTTTTTCCATATTTAGCCAATCATATTCTTGTACACTGGGCAAGGAAATTAACCGCAGAGCCGCAGAGAGCACAGAGAGGTTTTTATGATTTGGGTGCATTCAAAATGAGTTG
>JBHHXL010000687.1:0-1603 GCA_046757065.1 Anaerolineae bacterium | reverse complement strand
TTTTGCCGTTGACGTTGCCCCTCACCCCCCGGCCGGGCAGCGTCTCGACCGCTTCGGCCTTGAACTCCGCCAGGCCGCGCAGTTTCGCCGCCTGGGCCACGGCCCGGGCCAGGGGATGGCTGCTGCGCCGCTCGACGGCGGCGGCCAGGGCCAGCATCTCGTCGCAATCGGTGCAGACGGCCAGCGGATCGCTTAGGCGGTCCGTCCCACAGCAATTGTCAAGGCAGGCCGCTGTGACCAGCTCGGGCCGCCCGTGGGTTAGCGTTCCCGTTTTATCGAAGGCGACGACCTTGACCTTGCCCAGGGCCTCCAGGTACGCGCCGCCTTTGATCAGGACTCCGCGTCGGGCGGCGGCAGCGATGGCGCTGACGACCGTCACCGGGGTGGCGATGACCAGGGCGCACGGACAGGCGATGACCAGCATAGCCAGGGCGCGATACAGCCAGCCGCGCGCCGTGGGGGTGTCGAAGAAGGGCTGGGCGAAAAACAGGGGGGGGATAACGGCGATCAAGACCGCGCCGGCGACCACCAGCGGGGTGTAGATGCGGGCGAATTTATCGACGAAGCGCTGGGCCGGCGTTTTCTGCGTCTGCGCCTCTTCGACCAGGTAAATCAGGCGGGACAGGGTGTTGTCTGCGGCCAGGTGCGTGATCTCGATGTCGAGCGCGCCCTCGCCGTTGATGGTTCCGGCGAAAACCTCGGCCCCGGTGTCTTTCTCGACCGGCACGCTTTCGCCGGTGATGGGCGCCTCGTTGACTGCCGAGTAGCCGGCCCGCACGACCCCGTCCATCGGGATGCGCTCGCCGGGTTTGACCAGGATGTGGTCCCCGATTTCCAGGGATTCGACGGGCAGCGTCTGCTCGTGGGTGTCGCACCAGGGGCAGGGGCCGCGCTCGTAGACGCCGGAGCCGTCGGGCAGCGGGCGTCCCTGGCAGTCCCGGCAATCCAGGCAGGGTTGCAGGACGGTGGCTTCGGCCGGGGCCAGCGCGGTCAGGCCCCGGATGCTGTCGCGGGCGCGCTCCATCGTGAAGCCCTCCAGGGCTTCGCCCAGACTGAAGAGGACGATGACCGTGGCCGCCTCCCCGTATTCGCCGATAGCGAAGGCGCCGACGGCCGCCAGAGTCATCAGCACGTTGATGTCGAGGCCCTGGCCGCTGCGCAGCGCGCCCCATCCGGCCCGCGCCGGGAAATAGATGCCGGCCAGCCCGCCCAGGGCGAACAGCGCAATGGTGAGCGGCGGCGGGCCGGATAGCCACTCGACGATGAAGGCCAGGCCGATGAGGGCCGCGCCGATCAGGGTCAGCAGATTTCGCGGCTGCTGCAACAGATCGAGCCACAAGGCCCGTCTGGAACGCGCTGCGGGCGGCCTCGCCCCGTCGGCTACCCCATAACCGAGAGATTTGATCCGCTCGACGATGGCGGCTTTCTCGACCTCGCCCTCAACGCGCATCTTGCCGACGGCGAAGTTGACCCGGCAGGCGGTGATTCCCTCCAACGCGCCAACGCCGTTCTCCAGCGTTAAGGCGCAATCGGCACAATCCATTCCGGTGATGGCCAGGTCGAGGGTTTGGGTTTGTGACATTGTTTGCTTCCTTGACTGGTT
>JBHHXL010000686.1:0-1642 GCA_046757065.1 Anaerolineae bacterium | reverse complement strand
AAACTTGTTCTGTTATCGAGCCAAATCCATTGACC
This sequence comes from Anaerolineae bacterium, assembly GCA_046757065.1. GTDB lineage: Bacteria > Chloroflexota > Anaerolineae > 4572-78 > JBHHXL01 > JBHHXL01. Next base: position 1,607 of record JBHHXL010000686.1, on the reverse strand, counting down.
CAAATTCCAGCCTATGTTACAATCTTTGCAAGGCGCACAACCGGGGAGGACCGTTTCAATGATGCAGCGACGTAATGTCTTAAACAAAGGAGCCTGATGATGAAATTTCGCGCGGTAATGTTCACGATGAGTTTGGCGGTCCTGTTGGCCCTGGCCTGCGGCTTGGGGGGCGGCTCGGACGAAGGGGACGTTGAGACCGAAACCCCCGCAGCCCAGGCCGACGCCCCGACCAATACGCCGGCAGCCACAAACACGCCCGCTCCCACCAACACGCCGGCTCCCACAGATACCCCGGCCCCGACCGATACGCCCGAGGCCACGCCAACCCCGGCCGGCGTCGTTTTTGAGGATGACTTTGAAGCGGACGATAGCCGCTGGCGGCAGCGCGACAACGAGGATGGCCTGATCGAGTACGCCGACGGCGGGCTGCTGGTGGAGGTCAGAACCGACAACCTGACCATCTGGTCTGTGGCCGGCGAAGAGGTGGCCGATTTTGGCTTCGAGGTGGATGCGACCCTGGTCGATGGCCCCGATTTGGATAGCTACGGCGTTATCTTCCGCTATGAAGACAAGGACAACTATTACCAATACCTGATCGGCAGTGATGGCTCTTACGCCCTACAAAAATTTGCCGGTGGGGAATTTTCATCGATCATCCCCTGGACTTCCAGTTCGGAGTTGAACCTGGGCAAGATCACAAACCGGCTGGGGGTGGTGGCCGCCGGCGACCGGATCGCTATTTACGCCAACGGCGAGATGCTGAACATCGTCACCGATGACAGCGTCAGCCAGGGGGATGTGGCCCTGGCCGCCGGCACCTTTTCCGAGGCCGGCCTGACTGTGGCTTTCGACAACGCCGTGCTGTGGGATGAGGAAGCTGACCTGGTGGCCGGTCTGCCCGAACCGACCCCTTTCCCCGACATGGCCCTGTGGGGCGATCACTTTGATGATCCTGGCAGCGGCTGGTTCACCGGCGGCAACGACGTCAGCCGCATCCGGTTCGTTGACAGCGAATTGGAGATCACCCTGTTCCAGCCGAACGCCCTCGACTTTAGCCTGGCCGGGCAGGATTTCGACAACTTCGCCCTGGAATTTGATGTGACCGAATATACCGAGGCCCAGACCGGCTCGTTTGGGGCGATCTTCCGTTTTCAGGACCTTGACAATTTTTACGACTTTTTGATCACCAGCAGCGGCCTGTTTCTGGTCGAGCGCATCGTCGACGGCAACGCGGTCAATCTGGTCCCCACCAACCGCAATTCGGCCTTGAACGCCGGGGTCGGCGAGACGAATCACCTGAAATTGGTGGCGATGGACAAAGTGCTGGCCTTCTACGCCAATGATGAACTGCTGATTGCGCTGGAAGATGATAGCATCAGTTCCGGCGATATTGCCTTTGTGGCCCTGTCCGACGAGACGCACAGCGAGGAGAACCCTTACGTGGTTGGCTTCGATAACCTGGTCGTCTGGAGCCAGGATGCGCCCGAAGCGGATTTGACGGGCGTGCCCATCACCGAGGTCGAAGTGCAAGAAGCGCCCACTCCGACCCCCTCGCCCCCGCCACCCCCGCCGACTCCCACACCTCGTCCCCTGCCGCCGACGGCGAC
>JBHHXL010000685.1:0-1654 GCA_046757065.1 Anaerolineae bacterium | reverse complement strand
TAAAAAACGACCGCGCCAGGCGGTCGTTTTTTGGTTGGGCGAAGATTTTGCTTCTTTATGCGGGAAGGTTGTATAATCTGGTTGTGTTCTCCATCCCCTCTTGAGGGAGCAGATAATGCCTGGAAGACCCCGCCGTTCCTCCCGCCGAGAGGCGCGGCGCGCTCGCGCAATCCGGCAAATCGAAGCTGTAACGCCACCGATCAGCCGTTTGACCCCCACCGAGGTGCTTTCTGAAGAGGGCGTGCAAACCATCCATCGGGCCTCGATGCGCCTGCTGGCCGAACGCGGGGTGCTGGTCATCGACTACCCGCCCGCCCGCGAGACTTTCCGGGCCAACGGGGCCCGGGTTGAGGGCGAGACGGTGCGTATCGATGAAGACACGCTGATGCATTTCGTGCGCCAGGCCCCGCCATCCTTCACCCAACTGGCCCGCAACCCGGCCAACAACGTGACCTTTGGCGGGCGCAACCTGGTGCTGGCCCCGGTTTACGGCCCGCCCTTCGCCAGCGATCTGGACCGGGGCCGCCGGAAGGCGACCCTGCAAGATTTTCAGAACTTCGTCAGGCTGGCCTATCTGGCCCCCGACCTGCACTATTCCGGCGGAACGGTGGTTGAACCGAACGACGTCGACCTGCGCGAGCGGCACCTCGATATGCTGCTGGCCCACATCACCCTCAGCGACAAAGCCTTTATGGGCAGCGTGATTGAGCCCGATCACGCCCGCGACTCGGTCACGATGGCCGAGATATTGTTTGGGGCGGAGACGATACGCCGGCAGCCGGCGCTGCTGTCGTTGATCAACGCCTCCAGCCCCTTGCGCTTCGACGACCGCATGTTTGGCGCTCTGGAGGTTTACGCCCGGTCCGGGCAGGCGCTGCTGATCACGCCCTTTATCATCGCCGGGGCGATGTCGCCCACGGCCGTCGCCGCCACCCTGGCCCAGCAGAACGCGGAGGCGCTGTTCGGCATTTGCTACGCTCAAATGCTGAACCCCGGCACGCCTTGCATCTACGGCTCCTTCCTGGCCAACATCGATATGAAAAGCGGCGCGCCCTGCTTCGGCACACCGGCCAACACCCTGGCCCTCTACGCCGGGGCGCAGATGGCCCGCCATTACCGTCTGCCCTACCGCTCCGGCGGCAATTTGACCGCCTCCCGCATTCCCGACGCCCAGGCCGGTTACGAGTCTGCGGCCACGATGTGGCCCACGGTCCAGGCCGGGACCCACTTCATCCTGCACGCCGCCGGCTGGCTGGAGGGGGGGCTGATCGCCGGTTACGAGAAGTTTGTGCTCGATCTGGAAGTCTGCGGGATGGTGGCCCGCTTCGTCGAGGGCATCGGCTTGACTGAGGAGGATTTCGCCTGGGATGCGTATGCCGAGGCCGAACCGGGCCAGCATTTTCTGGGAACCGGGCATACGATGCGCCACTACGCCACGGCCTTTTACCAGCACACCATCTTCTCGATGGACAATTACGAAAAATGGCAGGAGGAGGGTAGCCTGGACGCCCACCGGCGGGCCAACGCCCGCTGGAAGGAGATGCTCAAAGCGTACGAACGCCCGGCCCTGGAGCCGGCGGTGGCTGAGGAACTGGCGGCGTTTGTGAGGCAGCGCCGGGCGGAGATCCGGGCCGGGCGGTCCCGGGCGGACTGG
>JBHHXL010000684.1:0-1655 GCA_046757065.1 Anaerolineae bacterium | reverse complement strand
CAGTCAGTTGGCCGCCGGTGACGGGGTGGCGGGGACCAATTTGAAAATCCGCGCAAAAAACGCTTGACAAATGCCGGTCAAGTGTGGTATCATCCTGCCTAACCAATTGAATAACCCTTTTTCGCTCATCCAGAGGGGTGGAGGGACCGGCCCTGTGAAACCCCGGCAACCTTGGCAGTGATCAACTTGTTGAGACTGACTTTCGGTGCCAATTCCGGCAGAAGCATGCTTCTGGGAGATGGGGGAGTTTGTGAAATCATACAAAACCTCTTCTTTCGGAAGAGGTTTTTTGCGTAGGTGATGCCTCTTCCAGGAAGGCCCCTCAAACAGATTGGGTGAGGGGCCTGATTTTTTAACGGCATCATTCGCAAGTAAATCTTTTTGATTGGGGGAAAATCCAATGACCAAGCACCAGCTCGACACGCGGGTTGTCCACGCCGGTGAAAAGCGCGTCAAGGCCGGCCACGCCGTGACCACGCCTATCGTGCAAACCAGCACCTATACCTTTGAAAACACGGCCGATCTGACCGACTATATGGAGGCCAAGCTGTGGGGCGACGAAACCGGGCGCGAGGAGTATGGCCGCTACGGCAATCCCACCATTGCCGCTGCCGAGCGCAAATTGGCCGATCTGGACGGCGCGGAAGCGGCCTGTCTCTTCTCCAGCGGAATGGCCGCCGTCACAACCACCTTGCTGACCCTGCTCTCCGCCGGCAGCCACGTGATTCTGACCGACGACTGTTATCGCCGGACGCGCTATTTTGTCACCAGGTTCCTGGCCCGCTACGGCGTCGAAGCGACGCAGGTGCCGATGGGCGATTATCAGGCCCTGGAGGCTGCCATCCGGCCCAACACCAGGGTCATCCTTTCGGAATCGCCGACCAACCCTTATCTGCGCGTGGTCGATGTGCCGCGCGTGGTGGACATCGCCAGGCGCCACCAGCTAAAAGTGGTCATCGATAGCACCTTTGCCACGCCGATCAACCAGCGCCCGCTTGAGTTCGGCGTCGATTTTGCCATTCATTCGGCGACCAAATATCTGGGCGGGCACAACGACCTGCTGGCCGGGGTGGTGACCGGGTCCGATTATATGATTGCCGCCGTCAAAGAAACCCAGGCGGTGCTGGGCGACATCAGCGATCCGCATACGGCCTATCTGTTGATCCGGGGGTTGAAAACGTTGGGCTTGCGGGTGCGCCAGCAAAACGAGACGGCCTTGAAAGTGGCCCGGTTCCTGGAAAGCCATCCCGCCGTTCGCCGGGTCTTCCATCCGGGCTTGCCCAGCCACCCGGATCACCAGATCGCCGCGGCCCAAATGGAGGGTTTTGGCGGCGTGGTCAGCTTTGAATTGGATACCGACCTGGCCGGGACGGGCCGGTTTATCGACCAACTGACCATCCCCTACATCGGCCCCAGTTTGGGCGGGGTGGAGAGCCTGGTCGAGCAGGTGGCGCTGGTCAGCTACTACGAACTTTCCAGCGAGGAGCGGGCCGAGATCGGCATCAGCGACAGCCTGGTGCGCCTGGCCGTCGGCATCGAAGACGCCGGCGACCTGATCGCGGACCTGGCCCAGGCCCTGGACAAAGCCTTCGGCACCCAGACGCTGCTGACGACGTTTCCGATTGAGAATGGCGTTTTCGTTCTGGCCAGGGGTT
>JBHHXL010000683.1:0-1656 GCA_046757065.1 Anaerolineae bacterium | reverse complement strand
AGGGCGCTACCTCCGCCCGGTCCAGGTGCGTGGCCAGCAGGCGCACGCCGCAGTTTGACACCACAAACCCATTGGCAACGAAATTATGGTCCGGGTGGGCGACGGTAAAGTCGTAGACGTATCCATCGCCCCCGTCTGTCAAGTCCACCGGTTCAATCGTCTCGATGGTGGCCCAAACCATGCCGCTCCCCTCGAGGCCGGTTGTGGCCCAGGCCCGATACTCGTCAAAGGTTTCAAATCGAGTTCCAATCCGGGCCCCTGTCAGCCGACCTTCGTAGAGAGACCGTTCCAGAAAACGCCGGTTGACGTGTTCGCCCAGCAGGTCGGCGTAAATGGCTTGAGGGATAACTCCGGTGGCCTGCATCGCTGCTGCCCGGGAGGCTGCTTCCTCTCGCCGGGCAATGATTCTGGCCTTGCACTTGAGATATTCAACAGCCACCAGCGCCAAGGTCTGGCGTTTTCGGTTGAACTCAAAGCCAATGCGCCCCCACAGATTGATCAGGCTTTCCGAGCGGGCGGAAAGGACCAGGCGCAGCCGGTGAGAGCGGCTACCATCGGCGTTGGTTTGCTCCGGCCGCCGGCTGATCGTTTTGGTTTCAACCCCGAATCCAGCCAACAATTGCGCCAGGTCATCCAAAAATTGCCGCCCGCTCTCGGTAAAGTCCTCTCGTTTGTTGAGAGATAGGATCGGTGCGGCAAAATTGAAATTCCGTTCGGCAAAGGGGCGTGGTGCTGCCAACTCCGCCCCAAAGAAGGCTGCCAGGAAAAGACGTTGCTGCCAGCGCGGCAGCGCAAAGAGCCAGCCGGGCAAGCCATAGTCCTGCCTGGCTTTGGCGCCTGCGGGCGCTCCCAAAGCAACCAATAGCGCCGCAAAAGCACTGCTAACCACCTTGAACGCCGTCTCCTCGCGCTCAAACTCGTAATCGTCGTAGGTAGTGCTTATCTGGTGGCGCCGGACGCGCCTGTAGATCCGGGATGGGGTGAAGCCCACGGCCATCACCTCGGTGCGCAGCCGTTCGAGGTCGGCCACATCGCCATAGAACCAGGTCGTTCCCTTGCCGGCCCTGCCACTGAAATACAGCGTGCCATCGCCAAACACGTAACCCAACAACTTGAGCAAAGACGGCAACTGCGCTGAAGTGGCACGCAAGGGAAGCAGGTTGCGTTGTCTCAAGTGGGCTAACACCTGTTGCCGGGCGTTCCCCTGCGCTCCTTTTCCCTGCGCGGCCAACACCCGCCCGATGTCATCTTCAGCAACCAGCACCCTGTCGTCCGGTGCTTGATAGGGCACACCTTCAAAGGGATAGCGAGCAATTCTATCGCCGGGGTTCAGTTTGTTCAGTTCCACCATCCCGCCTGGGGTCCAAAAAGGATGATCGGCCGTGGCCACAATCTGGTCTCCGGCCTTTGTGGTCAGACGATAAACGGGCCGCTGCGGTGGCTGCTTGAGATAGCGGACGATGGCCGTAGTATCCTCGCGGCCAGCTTGAAAGTTCTGGCAACGCAACAGGCCAGCCCGCCACCTCGTTTCCATTTCGGCGATGGGGAGGGTGTAACCGTGGGCGTGCAAGATGCGACTATCGCCGGCAAGACAGTTTATATCGTAGCCCACGCCGCCGGGCGAAATGACGCCGTCGGGCAGCTCGGTGGCGACTA
>JBHHXL010000682.1:0-1663 GCA_046757065.1 Anaerolineae bacterium | reverse complement strand
ACCTTAACCGAAGGTAAAGCGCTCGTGCAAACTCCCCCTCAAGTCCTTTTATTAGATGCAGACGCCGAAAACCTGGAAAAGCTCCAGACGATGTTATCTCGTCACGGCTTTTCCGTCTTGATCGCAGCCGATGGCCAGGCCGGACTGCGGTTGGCGCGCAGCGCCCGCCCGGCGCTGGTGGTTCTGGATCTCCTCTTGGGTGGTATGGATGGGGCGGAGGTGTGCCGCCGGTTGCGGCGCGATGAGGCGACTCGCGACATCCCCATTTTGCTCCTGAGCGCCCTGGACCTGCCCGATCGCAACGAGCCGTGGCGGCCGACGGCCCTATCCGACTGGCAGTTTTTGCGCTACGATGCCTTCCTACCCAAGCCGGTCGAGTTGAACCAGTTCATCCGCCTGGTCGAGCGGCTGGTCTACACGGACCGGGTTGAAAAGGCGCCGGCTGGCCCCAGCGTTAGCCTGGCCATCCCCGCCGAGAGCACCCGCCGGCAACTCCAGGAGACATTGCTTGCAGCCGATTATAAGGTGCGCGCCTTTGACGAGATCAAGGCAGCCGTGCAGACCTTTCGCACCCAGCCCCCGACGGCGGTCATCCTCGACGGCAACCTGATCGCCTCCAAAACCTGGGGCGCGCTGATGGAGATTCGCCAGCGCGCGCCAACAATGGCCATCGTCGTTTTGTTGCAGGCCGACCAGCCCATCCCGCCCGAGTCGACGGCCCACATTGACGGCTTCATCCGGGAACCGTTCCGCTCCGACGATCTACTGATCACCCTGGCCTGGACCTTGAAGCGGCGTAGCCTGCGCCAGCGCATCCACGAACTGTCGAGCCAGGTTTTAGTCTTGCACCACGAATTGTTGGAGATCCAGCAAACATTACGCGCCCAGAATGAAGAATTGAGCGTGGTCAACGCCCAACTTCGCCAACTGGACCGGCTGAAGCAAGCCCTGACCGGCATGCTGGTCCACGACTTGAAGTCGCCGATGGCTGCCGTGATGGGCGCTCTGCACTTCCTGACGATGGATACGACCAACCAGATCAGCGAAATCAGCGAGCAATTTCTGAACGCAGCTCTGGCCGCCGGCAATCAGATGGTTCGCCTGGCCGACACCCTCCTCGACGAGCAGCAATTGGAAGAGGGCCAGCTCAAACTGGATACGGAACCCGTCGATGTGACCTCGCTCATCACGGCTTCCATCGAACAAGTCGCGGCGCTGTTGATGATGAATATGCTGGAGATCGAGGAGCAGATCGAGGAGGATTTGCCGCTGGTCCTGGTCGACCGGGTGATCACCCAGCGCGTGCTGGAGAATCTCCTGGACAACGCCATCAAGTACTCGCCGGCGGACGAAACCATTCGTGTCTGCGCCCGCCGGGAGGGGGATTTTGTCGAAATTTGCATCATCGACCGTGGGCCAGGCATCCCGCCGGAGCAGCAGGAGTATATCTTCAAACGCTTTGCGCAACTCACCGACCAGGATATGTCGGCTCCGCGCAAGGGGTTCGGTCTGGGGCTGGCTTTCTGCCGTTTGGCCGTCACGGCTATGGGCGGCAAGATATGGGGGGGTAGTCCCGAAGATACGGGCTTAATTAAGGGCGCTGCCTTCCACTTCACGATACCGATATACCGCCATGAGTCTGGTCTCCAAACTAAAGACTAAG
>JBHHXL010000681.1:0-1665 GCA_046757065.1 Anaerolineae bacterium | reverse complement strand
GTGCGCCCTTTGCGCCGGTGAGCTTCGGCCTGTTGCGGGTCGAGCGCAATGGCCCGGTCAAAGGCTTGCAGGGCCTCATCGAGGCGCTTGTCGCGGGCCAGGCTATCGCCCAGCAGATGCCACAAGTCGGCGGTTTCGTGGCCAAACTCCAGCGCCCGTTCAAAGGCTTCGACCGCTTGCCGATAATGACCGAGTTTCCGCTGAGCAACGCCGAGGTTGAAGCAGGCGGCGGCCCGGGTGGCCCGGTCGTCGGGCGGGGCCAGTTCGAGCGCCTTTTGTAGGGCTTCTACGGCTTCATCGTACTGTTCGTGGTCAAGGAGGGCCAGACCCAGGGCCAGGTGAGCGGCGGCCGAGTCGGGCTCGCGGGCGATGGCCCGGCGCAGAATCTCAATTGCTTCGGCGGAGTCGCCCGCCCGGCGCAGGGCCAGACCCAGGTTCAGGTAGGCTTCGTGAACCTCTTGAGTTGTGGCGGTTTTGGTCTCAGTCATGTTTGCGGCGTCGAGATGGGCGCGATGGCAGTCGACCCCCCGGGCCTTCAAGTGGCCAGTCGTCGAGGAGGGGTGATCGCCGCCCTGCCTGCTGCAGCCGGTCTGGAGGGGGTAGCCGTTCGCCTTGCCCGTGTATAATCCCCTCGTAAAGTCCACGCATTTGCCCGAAGTGGAGAGCTTCTTCCATCACGGCTCTGATTTCAGGCCGGCTCACTTCGGCAGCCAGGTCAAAGGCGGCGGCGCGGACTTTCTCCTCGGCGGTTTGGGATAGCTGGCGCAGGAGTTGCAGCAAGAGCAAGGTCAACGGGCTGCCGGTCTGATATTCATTGTCCTTCAAAGTGTCGAGCAAACATCGCGCCCAGGCGGCTTCACCCACGTTGCCCGGCGTCACGGCCGCGAAGCGTCCCCAGGCCTCCAGGCACAGTTGAAACTCCTCAAGGCGTCTGAGCATTGTTTCGTCGCCCCGGCTGGCGAAAAACTCGTGGAGGGCCGCCAGCATCCTTTCTGCTTCTTCGCGCTCGCCGCGCAGGTAGGCCAGGCGGGCCCGCTCGTATTGCAGGTACGCCCTGACCACCTCCGGGGCCAGGCCGCCGCCCTCGGCCTGCTCGGCCATTTCGAGGTCGCGCTCCGCCTCGGCGAGTAACAGCGTGCGGTGCGGGTCGTCCTGGCCGTCTATGGCTTGGGCCTGGTCAAGCAGTTGCCGGGCCAGCAGGTAGTGGCGGCTGGTGGGCCGCTCGGCGGGGGGGAGCGGCGGGTAAAAGGCCTCAATGCTTTCGGAGAGGGCCAGCCGGGTTTCGGGATCGCCGGCCAGCCGGTAGAGCGCCGGGCGGCCGCCCCGCTTTTTGGGCTTATCCGGGTGGGGCCGGGAGGTCAACAGCCCTTCTTTTTTCATCCGGTGCAACTCGGTACGCACACTTTCCGGGTTCAGGCCGGTGATGCGCACCATTTCGGCCACGGTGAATTCTCGCAGCAGCAAGGCATTGTGCCGCACTTTGAATTTTACCTGGCTCGGGCCAGTTCGTTGGGCCATATCCCCCTCCTGTCCCTTATTCTTTGCTCATATGAGCCAGTATACCACCGGTGCCGGTACAAATCAAATGGGGGTGTTTCATTTGAGAGGATGTAGGGCAAACTGTTAGTTTGCCTGTTGGGACAAGCTAACAGCTTGTCCTACAAC
>JBHHXL010000680.1:0-1670 GCA_046757065.1 Anaerolineae bacterium | reverse complement strand
AGTAGGTTCCTGGCCCAACGTTCAAAGGAGATGGTAAGTAGATGCCTAAGATGAAAACCCATAAAGCCACGTCCAAGCGGTTTAAATACACCGGATCGGGAAAATTGATGCGGACCAAGATCGGCAAGAGCCACTTGCGCCGCAAAAAAGCGAAACGCGTAAAGCGCATGTTTGACGAAATGCACGAAGTCGATAATGCCAGCGCCAGGAAGCGAGTTCGGAAACTTGCGCCGTATTTGAAGAAATAATTTATCGTTTAGCGAGGTAGAGACGTGAGAGTTAAAGGGGGTCCGCAGACCCGACGACGTCACAAAAAAGTTTTGGCCATAACCAAAGGCCAGCGCGGAACCAAACATCGCCTGTGGAAACGAGGCCACGAGGCGATGATGAAATCGCTGGAATATGCCTATCGAGACCGGCGCGCCCGCAAGCGCCAGTTCCGCCGTTTGTGGGTTTCCCGCATCAACGCCGCCGCCCGGCAGAACGGTTTGAATTACAGCCGGTTTATGCACGGCTTGAAACAGGCCGGGGTTGAGTTAGACCGCAAGGTTTTGGCCGACCTGGCCGTACACGATGCCGCCGCCTTCTCCGAATTGGCGGAAATGGCCAAAGCATCGCTCTAGCGCCTGGGCGCTGCCCGACGACAACGGCGAGGGGATTGCCTCTCGCCTTTTTTGATCCCCGGCCTCGTTCTTTTCTCCAATCCCTATTCCTTCTGGGCGATGGCGATAAGAGAGGTGCCGATGGGCAGGTCTATCCAACGGATCAAAAACGCTTCGACGATGCCCACCAGGGTCAGGATGGCGTTCACCGGCGGAGAGGCCGGCTCCATTTCCACCTGGTACTCCTCTTCGCTGAGATGATGCGAGGCCAGCTCAGGCTCTGCATCAGCGCCTCGGCGCAGGAGAATGAGTAGCGCCGCCAGCGGAAAAACGAAAAAGTTGTTGAAAGTTATGCGCCGCACCCGGAAGCCGGTCTGCTGGAGCTTGTCTCGCAGCTCACGGGCCGCATAGCGGCGCGCGTGGGCGTTGATCTCATCGTTGTGGGACCAAAGCCACATCAAAGCCGGCACGGTGATCACCAGGTGCCCCCCCGGCCTGAGCACCTGCTGAATGTGGCGCAGGATGGCCAGGTCATCTTCGTTGTGCTCGATCACATCCAGGGCCGTCACCAGGTCAAACGAGGCTTCCCCGTAGGGCAGGGATTGGGTCACATCGTGCAGTTGCACGTCATAGCCCCGCTGATGGGCCACGGCCACCGGGCGCGGGTCGATTTCCAGCCCTTTCACCGGGCCATACCGGCTGAGATGGTGGATCATATTGCCCGCGCCGCAGCCCACGTCCAGTATGCGCAGGTCGCGCTGCTGCAACCGTTGCCGGGGCAGGGCACGCTCGATGGCCGCTTTCAGGGCGCGCGTGCGGCTGGCGAACCACCAATGGTTTTGGATGTAATCGTCATCGTTGCGTCTCCTACTCGGCATCTTGCCTAAACCACCTTTTCTTCATTTTCTACAACTATGGTCACTTGCACATCAAGCAAGTCTAATATCCTGCGTCTGGCTTCAAAATCAGAAGCGGCTAATTGTAACCCTTGCCTAACCGATAGAGCAAATTCCTGGGGCTCTTTGAGCTTTTATGGGGTTTTGTAGCACAAGCTGTTAGCTTGTGCGG
>JBHHXL010000679.1:0-1673 GCA_046757065.1 Anaerolineae bacterium | reverse complement strand
TTATTGCTGAGGTACATTTGAAGGAAAGCAAGCCAATGCCAGCCAAAATCACCATTGTCGGTAGTTTGAATTACGACCTGATCGCCAGCGCGCCGCGCCTGCCGGCGCCGGGCGAGACGATCATCGGTGGGCCGTTCCAGACCGCGCCGGGCGGCAAGGGGGCTAACCAGGCCGTGGCCGCGGCCCGTCTGGGGGCGCAGGTGCGGATGGTCGGCCGGGTGGGGGATGACTCCTACGGCCGGGCCGAGTTGGACAGCCTGGCCGCCGCCGGGGTGGATACGACCTTTATCCAGATCGACCCCGACGCTCACACCGGGGTGGGTCTGATCTACCTTGACGAGGCCGGTCAGAACAGCATCGTTGTTTGCCCCGGCGCTAACTGGACGATGCGCGCCATCGATGTGGATGCCGCCGTGGCAGCCATCGCCGGGGCCGATATGCTGCTGCTGCAATTGGAGAACCAACCCGAGGTCGTTGAGCGCGCCGCCGAGCTGGCCGGGCAGCGCGGCGTGCCGGTTGTGTTGAACCCTGCTCCGGCCCGCCCCCTGAGCGCAGAGTTGCTGGCGCGGGTCGATTACCTGGTGCCGAACGAGAGCGAAACCGCGCTGTTGACCGGCCAGCCGGTAACCGGCCTGGATTCGGCGCAAACGGCGTCCGAAGCCTTGCGCCGGCGGGGCGTGGATGCAGTCGTGTTGACTCTGGGGGCGCAAGGGGCCTTTCTCAACAACGCCGGACAGATGGCGCATATCCCCGCCTTCCGGGTGACGCCCGTCGACACGACCGCCGCCGGCGACGCTTTCGTGGCCGGCCTGGCCGTGGCTATCGCCTCGGATCGTCCGCTACCCGCTGCGGTTCGCTTCGCCAACGCTGCCGGGGCGCTGGCGACCACCGCGCTCGGCGCGCAACCGTCCCTGCCGACTCTGGAAGCGGTCGAGCAATTGCTGCAACCATAGATTTGCTGTAAGATAGGGCTGGCTCGACTCATTCGTAAAACGCAGGGGAGGCAGTATGGAAAAGGCGCTTGATCCCGCAGCAAAGGGAAAAGACTGGCGCGATTCCAAAACCTGGTATATGCACGAGACGCTGGTCCTGAGAGTGGCCCGGGTTATTGTCCGCTCTATCGTTCACAGGTACGCCCGCGTCGAGGCCGAGGGTTTTGAAAACCTGCCGGGCGGGCCGTGCGTGCTGGCCTGCAACCATCTTAGCAACGCCGATGTGCTTTACATGGCTACGGCGCTGCCCCGGCATCCCTACTATATGGCCAAGATTGAGCTGTTCCAGAATCCGGTGATGGCCTGGTTTTATCGGAAGTGCGGGGCGTTTCCCGTCTACCGGGGGGAAAATGATGGCTGGGTGATCGAACAGGCGGGTAAAATCCTGGCGCAAGGGAAAATGCTGGCCATCTTCCCCGAGGGCAGGCGAAGCAAGACCCGGCAGCTTTTACCGGCCAAAGTCGGCGCGGTGCGCCTGGCCGCGCGCTACAAGGTGCCGGTCGTGCCGATGGCTATCTGGGGCACAGAGTGGCTGTTCAAGAAGGGGGGGCCGTCATCCAGGGCGAGGACGGTTCACCTGGCCGTTGGCCCGCCCATCGATTTAATCGAGGTCGTCTCGCCGCCATATAATTACAAATCTTATCAGGGACTGATCACGGTTGTGATGAAGGCCATCGCCGC
>JBHHXL010000678.1:0-1694 GCA_046757065.1 Anaerolineae bacterium | reverse complement strand
AGCATCGTTTTGATCGGGCTGGTCTACCCCATCTCCGGGCACTGGCTGTGGGGCGGCGGCTGGCTGGCCGAATTGGGCTTCATCGATTTCGCCGGTTCGACCATCGTCCACAGCGTGGGCGGTTGGGCCGGTCTGGCCGGGGCGCTGGTGCTGGGGCCACGCCTTGGCAAATTCAACAAGGACGGCACGAGCAACGTCATCCCCGGCCACAGCCTGACCCTGGCCGCGCTGGGCGTTTTCATCCTCTGGTTTGGCTGGTTTGGCTTCAACCCCGGCAGCACCTTAAGCGGCCTCAATCCCGGCATCGGCTACATCGCTGTGACCACGAATCTGGCTGCGGCGGCCGGGGCCGTCTCGGCTCTGCTGACCAACTGGCTGCGGACCCAGCACCCCTCGACGGAGATGGCCCTCAACGGCGCGCTGGCCGGATTGGTGGCCATCACCGCCGGCACGGCCAGCGTCACCCCGCTGGGGGCGTTGATCATCGGCCTGGTGGCCGGGCCGGTGTTGGTCTTCGGCATCTCGTTCATCGAGAACGTGTTGCGGGTCGATGACCCCGTCGGCGCGGTGGCCGTGCACGGCCTGAACGGGGTGTGGGGCACGCTGGCGGTGGGCCTCTTCGCCGCGCCGGCTGCTGGCGCTTTGACCGGGATGGGCGCGGTGGCCGGCCTGTTCTACGGCGGCGGGTTGGGCCAGCTTGGCGTTCAGGCCGTCGGGGCTGCGTCTGTTAGCCTGTGGGCCTTCGCCACCGTCTTTGCCGTCTTCAAGGTCGTCGATCTGATCGCCGGCATCCGCGTTTCGCCGGCGGAGGAGCTGGAAGGCCTCGATTTGACCGAGCACGGCACGATCAGTTATCCTGAGTTCGGGGCGACCATCGTCCACACCGTGCCCAGCGAGGCGGCGATGCTGCCCGATGCGGCCAGTCTTCGCAACTGAGGGAGGTGGAGCGTGCATATTTCACTTCGACACAATACCCAGTCCCATTCAACGCTGGCCTACTTCATCGACATCGATTTGAGCCGGTTTGTGGTCAGGCCGCAGCAGGTGTCCGTAGAGGTGCACCAGCGCCCGCCGGCGGCTTCGCCAAACGCTCTGCGCGAACTGTACTCGGCCGACGTGGCCGGCTTCCGGCTGCAGGCAGGCAATCTCAACTACCTCGCCCGCCTGGTCCGGCAACTGCTGCCGGCGCTGGTCAACTACGCCCGCCTGCCCGATTACGTTTTCATCGCCCGCCGTTCGAAGCGCATCTACCCGGTTTATACCTACGGCGACGAGGTCATCGCCACCGTGCCGGGGGGGCCGGTCTTCCGCCACGTGGAGCTGGCCAAAGTGCGGGCTTATCTGGCCGACTATTTGCACGCCGCCGGCGAGTTGGGTGCGCCGGAGCTACACGTGCGCGGCGTCAACCGCCGGTCGTTGAAGTTGCTGCGGCCCGTCTTTTACCTGAAAAAGCGCGTCCCCGGCCAGGCCGAGTTCTGGGCGCCGGTCTTCGAGTCCCTCGATGGGCGCAGCATCTACGCCTACGTGGCCAGCGCCCGGCGCGAAGTGCCCATCGACGGCGGCTACGAGGTGCTGGCGCTGCGCGATGTGTGCGCCAGGGCCTTGATGGCCGACAACCGGCTGGAAAACATCTACGACCTGCGCCCGGATCGCCTGTGGCCCGAGGCCTGGGCGCGTTTGCGGTCCACGTTGAA
>JBHHXL010000677.1:0-1700 GCA_046757065.1 Anaerolineae bacterium | reverse complement strand
ACTTAGTACACTCTTTCGCAAGTTCGAGCCGGAACAACTTATAGGATCGTCAGTGGCAAACCACAACGCAGGCTGGTAGTGCTGATGAAGTCATCCTGCATTTAGTACCCAGCAGCAAACAGCGTGCCCTTTGGGTATTGCACCCTCACCAATCTCGGAACGAACTTATGCAATTCAGTGCTTGGCAGGATTTCGCCGATTTTGGAACTATCTTGAGTAAGGAAATCGAGCGGCACCCTGTCTAATATAGAAGCGCCCAAAAACCAAACAGACAAACCTTACACCCCACCTCACCACGAAAGGATAATCCCTTGTTCACTTTCAGAAAGACTCATACAGCTTTGCTGGTAATTGCCGGCTTGCTGCTGGCCGCCTGCGGAGCGGCGGCCACGCCCGAAGCGACCCAGGCGCCAACGCCGGCGCCCCCGGCCACAGTGACGAACACACCCGCACCCGTGGCCACGACGGCCCCAACTGCTACCGAACCCCCCGCGCAAGCCGCCGCCCCCGATGCTTCGCTCCAGTGGGACGCCCCGCCGGAAATGACGATTGATCCGGACCAAATCTACCTGGCTACCTTCAAAACCGAACGCGGGGACATCAAGATCGAGCTATTTGCCAGCAAAGCCCCCAAAACGGTCAACAACTTGATCTTCCTGGCCAAAGCCGGGTTCTATGACGGCACGACCTTCCACCGCGTCCTGCCCGACTTTATGGCCCAGGGCGGCGACCCCACCGGAACAGGCGGCGGCGGCCCCGGCTACCGCTTTGAGGACGAACTCGATCCGTCCCTGACATTCGACGGCCCCGGCTACCTGGCGATGGCCAACGCCGGTCCAAACACCAACGGCAGCCAGTTCTTCATCACCACCGCCGCCACGCCCTGGCTCAACGGGCGGCACACCATCTTCGGTAAGGTGGTCGAGGGCCTGGACGTGCTCTACGCCCTCACCCTGCGCGATCCGCAGAACAACCCCGATTTCGACGGCGACGTTCTGGAAACGGTGGTCATCGAAGAAACAGCCGTCAGCCTCCTGCCGCCGCCGACCGCCACCCCGGTCCCGATTGTGCCGGTCCCGGAGGAGGGTCGCCCCCTGGCCGAGCTGGACATCCCCGACCGCGAGGACATCTACACCGGACCACCGGAGATGATCATCGATCCGGCCAAATCGTACGTCGCCACCATCGAGACCACGCAGGGCGACATCACCGTTGAATTATACACCGAAGACGCGCCCGAAAGCGTGAACAACTTCGTCGTTTTGGCCCAGCTTGGCTACTGGGATAGTTTCCCAATTGTGTTCACCGCGCCCGACCAGTTTGTTTTGACCGGTTCGCCCGCCGCCCAACCCTCCAGCGATGTCGGCTACTCGATCCCGGCCGAGTATGCCCGGCCCAACATCACCGGCGCGGTCGGCTACTTTTTCCGCACCGACCGGATAGGGTCCAGCGCCAGCCAGTTCTACTTCCTGCTGGCCGATGTTCCCGACCTCGACGGCCAGTGGGCGGTTTTCGGCGGCATCACCGAGGGCCTGGATGTCGCCCAGGCGCTGACCACCGACGACGCGATTGAAACGATCTCCATCGAGGAAGAGTAACGTTCAGAGCCGTATTAAGGGCTTATGAAAGTCAAATGATTATTCTGGTAATCCGATCTGGCCGTAGCGCGGCCACCGCCCGGTGATAAATCAGCCGGGCTA
>JBHHXL010000676.1:0-1709 GCA_046757065.1 Anaerolineae bacterium | reverse complement strand
GTCCCCCCAATTTATCTCCGCTATCGTCCGTTCTCACTAGTGCTGAACATGAGCCTTACGTTTTTCTCCTTGGTTGGTAAAAAACGTATCGTACTCAACCGCTCCCATTTCGCTAATTTTTGGCGAAGGTATTGATTGAAACTCGTTATTATATTTCTTCCCTATGCACTTTATGGTCAACGAAACACGAGACGTTGTGGCCGCCACAATGGAGGAGCTGGTTTCGCACGCCGATCTGGTCGCCCGGCGCACTTCCCCCTTCCCCCCCCAAATCCGCGCCCGGCTTCGGGCTCAAATGGATGAACAGAGCCGGTTAGATTGGGACGCGCCGGTTTGCGGCATCATTCGTCCTTGAGCTGGTGCTGTTGCTCCAGGCGGCGTTTTAGTACTTCGGGAACCTGTCCGCCAGAAGAGAGGATCTTCAGCGCTTCGCCGGCTTCCAGCGGTTCGGTTTCAGGCAGAGAGAGGCTGAAATCGTCGTCCGTTGGCGCGGAGATGGCCGGCGAGGCCGGCGAAATCGGCTCCAGGCCGGGGGGCGGCCCGGCTTCGGCCTGCAAGGTGGCATCGATGATGGCCTGTTCGACGAACTCGATGATCTCGCCGCTGTCGGTCATCAGCAGCGCCCCGGCGTCGATCAGGGCGCGGTGGTCCGGCGAGTCCTGCAAACCCACGAAAACCGATGCTCCCCGGTTCAGGGCGGCAATGGCCCGCCCTTTGGTCTCCGTATCGGCCTGGGGCACCAGCAGCGTGTAAGCCAGATGGTCAACGAGCACATTGCGGGCAGCCGCCAGGCCCGGTTTGAAAGGGGTGCTGGGGGAAAAGGGGCTGACCAGGGCCGCGCGGCCCGCAGCGGCTTCCTTGAAGAGGGGGCGGGCCATCCCGGCAAAGGCGGCCAGTCCCATCGGAATGAAGATCAGAACGCGCCCGGCCTCAGTTTCCAGCATCGCTTCCACGGCGGCCCGTTCAAGACCCCGGCCGTAGCCGTTGACCAGGTTGATCTTTTCGGCGGCGAGAGCGGCGGCCAGTTCCCGCAAATCGGCTTGCGTGCTTTCCGTAGGATCGGTGCTGCCCAGGATGGCCACGGCCGGTTCATTCAACAACGTTACCGGTCCAACGATCCAGAGCAACAAGGGCTGTTGCTCCAGAGGCATCGCGTAAGCCAGCCGGAGCGGATAACCCGGATCGGCGCGGGTGATGAGCCGGATGTCGCCCGCCTGCCATCGCTCCAACTGTTGCGCCGCTTTGGGAAGCTGCGCCTGCGCCGCCAGGATGCTTTGCGCCTCCTCGACATTCAGGCCAAAACGGGCTTCGATTTCAGACGACGGCATCCCAAACAGCACCGCCAGCGACTGGTTCTGTTGCAGGCAAATGTGGTGGATGACCGGTTTCAGTTGGTTGAGCTTCAGGCGGCTGTGGTGAATCAAAGCCAGCCAGTAAGCAACCTCCGGAGGAGATGTCATACTTTCCCGCTCGATTGGTGAGATTGGGGTAGCATAACATGAATTTTAAGGCTTGACAACTTGTTTTCGGTGCATTCAATATTCAGTTGGATAATGTGGAACACGCGAAGAATGTTCGTTTGCTTGGTAAGGACAAGCTAACAGCTTGTCCTACAACTCATTTTGAACACGCCCATTTGTTTTCGTTCGACGGGAAAGGTATAGTGGAGCCCTGGATATTTGAGTCAGATCTGATGAACGTAACAATTG
>JBHHXL010000675.1:0-1716 GCA_046757065.1 Anaerolineae bacterium | reverse complement strand
CCCTGGCTTCATCCCCGGCTTGCTTACCGCTCCCATTTCGATTAAAATTCAGCTATCTGAGCGGCACCAGGAGCACCGCCTCGTATGAACGCTGAAACAGAATCCTCATCCAAAAACATCTGGCAGCGGCTGAACGGCCCCCTGAAGATCGGTCTCAGTTTTGCCGCCTTGGGCATCGCCCTGACGATTATCGGCATCTTTCGAGACCCGGCCACGCCGGTCACCCTCTGGTCGCTGACGGCCGGCAGCCTGATCTCCGGGGGCGTCTGGGGTCTGGTCAGTTGGGCCATCGCCACCGCCGCAGTCGAGGTGGAAGAAGATATAAGCGGCGGTAACGGTGAGCCGTCGTAGCCTCTTCCTGTCGGGCGGATTGGGATTGTTGCTGAACGCCGCTCTGACCAGTCTGTGCACCCTGGTCGTCATTCGGGGGTGGCTGCCCCTTCTCTTCTCCAGTTCGCTGATCACCTGGAGCCTGTTTGGGTTCCTGGCAAGTATCTCCCTGGCCGAAATCCCCTTGATGATCTACGGAATGCGCAAAATGCTGGGCGACCCCTCCAGCGCCGGCCGGGTGCGACCCCTGGTGGCGGCCACGCACAGCGTGTTTGTCTTTTTTGCCGCCGTCTACGCCGCGCCCCAGTTTTTGCTAACGGGTTCGCTGGCGTTGGGGCTGCTGCTCTCCACCCTGGGGCTACTACGATGGGGTACGGCGTTCGCATTCCTGGAAGGATGAAGGCGCGAAAACGATGACAGACCATGAATCCCTCTCCACCGTCCACGCCCTGGTCATCGATATGGACGGCGTCCTCTGGCGGGGCGAGACCCCCTTGCCGGGACTCAACGCCTTTTTCGATTTGCTGCAAGAGCGCGATATTCGGTTCATCCTGGCCACGAATAACGCCAGCAAAACGCCGGAGCAATACCTGGGCAAGCTCAAGCGCTTCGGCGTGGACATCGAACGGGACAAAATTCTCACCTCGTCGCTGGTGACGGCGGCTTATTTACAAGCGCAGTTGCCGCCGGGCGCGCCGGTTCACGTTTTAGGGGAGGAGGGGCTCCGTCGAGCCGTGGAAGAGGCCGGTTTTGCGCTGCGCCAGGATCACGAAGGCCCCGTCGAAGCGGTGGTGGTGGGCATTGACTTCTCGCTAACTTATGAAAAGCTCAAGCGGGCGACTTTATTCATTCGGGCGGGCGCGCGCTTCATCGGCACCAACCCCGATAGAACTTTACCAATCGAAGGTGGTCTGGCTCCGGGCACCGGCGCTATCCTGGTTGCCCTCGAAACCGCAACCGATGTCAAGCCGACCGTTATCGGCAAGCCCGGCCCGATCATGTTCCAGCACGCCCTGCAACAGATGCAGGCCAATCTCGTTCATACGGCTATGCTCGGCGACCGTCTGGAGACGGACATTGCCGGCGGCCACAGCGCCGGAATGCGCACCATCCTGGTTCTGAGCGGAGCCAGCCGCCGGGAGGACCTGGCCCGGGCCAGGGTTCAACCTACCTGGATTTTCAGCCACATTGAGGAATTGACTCGCAAGTGGGCCTCATCGTCTTGACGCAGCTTTACCCCCCGGATAGTCCCCCTGTCAAGCGTTGCCGGTTCCAAACGAGGCAAAGATGCACCGCCAAGACGCCAGGAACGCCAAGTTTTCCACCTGTGCAATTAGCAAGGTGACAGTCACTTTTTGGTTTAAATTCAGGCCATTTTCCCAAGAC
>JBHHXL010000674.1:0-1731 GCA_046757065.1 Anaerolineae bacterium | reverse complement strand
ATTTCCGGGCGATGGTCGGATTGCGTGGCACTTGTTCTTAACATGAGCCAAGCCCGATTTATCGGGCGCGGTATTGGCAGCCCGGAGGCACCTGCACTGCCGTAGGCAACGGTATGTTTATTGTCCTCTCTGCCATAGGTTGATTGTACGCAGCCAAGACTTTGCGTACCGTTGAACAACAGTTGCTTGTGACCATCCCTGTCAATGCTAGCTTGTTGGCTGTTGATCGACTACCTGTACTGGTGCAAGCCGTTGCTTCGCGCGCAGGCGCAAGTGTTGATCTCCGGGCGAGCGCATCCTCGCTCGGCCAAGCAGCGAAAGGACCGGCAGCAGGTTACTGCCACTGAACGTCATCGATGTAAACCCAGGTATTGTAGTAAGCCCGGTCATCCCAGAAGGCAGGGCCGTGCTCCCGGCTCCAGAGGCTGAAGTAAACGGTGATGTTTGTTCCCTGAAAGTTTTGCAAGTCCAGGGTGACCGTTTTCCACCCCAAATCACGCTGCGTCCCTGCCTCGTCGGGAGCGCCGGCGTACCCCCCGCAGAAAACCAACCCGTTGGATGGGGTCAAGATGCCGTCCGGGTTCAGCAGAGTCGTGGCACAGCCCCGGTTGTCGCGCTCCCCATCGGTGATTTGAGCGGGAGGGGCGTTCAAGGAAACCTCGAACGTGTCAAAGTACCGGCCTGAATTTGGTCCTCTGACAATATCCGAAGTGACGACTCGATAACGGATTTGCAGATACTGCCTGTCTACCGTGAAAGACTGGGCGATATAACCGTAGCCAACCGGGATGGCTCCATCCGCAGCCGCCGGATTCCCAAGCAAAGCGGCGAAGCTACCATCAAACACCATCACATTTTGAGGTAACCCGCTGCCGTGGCCGTTGAAAGGCCCTTGAGCCTCCGCCCAGCCGGTGAGGTCGCCCGTCTCAAAACCACCGTTGACCAGGAGCCGGTAGTCACGGAAGGCTACCGGCAAGTAGCTGTAACACGCTTTGTTCGCCACCTGCAAGCCAACGCCGGCCTCGTTGTTGCCGGCATCAAAATCGGGGGGCGCGACGTTAGTGACGCTGGCCGTGTTGGTGATGAAATCAACCGGCGGGCAAAGCCCGATTCTGGCCAGCAGAGCCAACGAGGCGTCCGAGCCGGCGCTCAGCGCGCCCAGCGTCCACAGGCCGCTGCTGCTGTCGTAGTCCGTGCCGGCCGTGGCAACATACGATTCGAAGCTGACATCCTGTGGAAGCAGATCGACCAGGCGCACTCCCGTGGCGTCCCCCGGACCGTGGTTCAGGACGGTGACGGTGTAGGTGATGAGGTCTCCGCCGTCCGGGCTGGAGTCGCTGATCGTCTTGATCACCTCCAGGTCGGCCCCGTTGACGGTGATGGCGGCCTGGCCGGCGTCATCGAGGGGGTTTGGGTCGGGTTCGGCGGCGATCAGATCGCGGGTGGTGTTGGTGATCGTCCGGCCGGCCGTGCCGGCCTCCACGCGGGCGGTCAGGGTCAGGACCGCCGGGTCGCAACTGGCCGCCAGGTCGCCCACCTGCCACAGCCCGCTGACGGGGCTGTAAGTTCCCCGGTCGGCGATGTGCGCCGTGTATGAGATGCCGGACGGCAGACGGTCGATCAGTTGGACCTGGCTGGCGTTATCGGGGCCGCTGTTGGAAAGGGTGATGGTGTAGGTGATCAGGTCGCCTTCGTCCGGGGTGGGGATATCGACCGTTTTGTCCGCGCTCA
>JBHHXL010000673.1:0-1735 GCA_046757065.1 Anaerolineae bacterium | reverse complement strand
AATACCCAATACCCAATACCCAATATCTAACGTCCAACATCCACCGTAAAAAGGAGGAATTTATGGACCGCGAACAATTCATCAAAATCATGACCGACTCGAAAATGTACGACTTAACCCAGGCGTGTAGCATCTACACCCCGCCCTTTCCGGGGGACCACGCCTTGCAGGTTCACTTTTTCAAGCGGCTGACCGGGGCCTATGGCGGCGGCCAGGGGGCCAACGGCCAGATTCTGCAATGGAGCAACTCCGTCGGTACGCACCTGGTCGGCGAGCGGGCCTTCCACTCGGCGGGCCGGGCCATCGCCGACGTGCCCCTGACAGACCTGTGCGGCCCCGGCGTCGTGGTCGATATCTCCGACCTGGTCTCCGATTACGGCCTGTACACGCCGGAGATGATCACCGGGCGGGCCACGGTCAAAGAGGGCGATATTTTGATCATCAACACCGGCTACCACCGCTACTCCTGGGACCAACCCGACGTTCACAACGAGAACGCCCAGGGCGGGGTGGAAAGTAAGGAGTTTGGCTTCTACGTCCGGCATCCCGGCCCCTCCCCCGATTTCTTCAAGTGGGCGCTGGATATGAAGCTCAAGGTCGTCGGCGTCGATTGCGGGAGCGCCGAGCACCCGATGAACACCCCCATCCGCTACATGCACGCCCGCGAATTTGAGAAAGCCGAGGCCAGACTCCAGGCCGAGTACGGCAAATCGTGGGACGAGATGTTCCCGCCGGACGAGTACTACGAGTTGACCCACATCACGATGCCCAAGGCCCACCTGCTCCTGGCCGAAGCCATCATCGGCGACATCAACCAGCTCAACAACCAGCGGGCCTGGATCATGATCCAGGCCATCCCTTTCGTCGAGGTCGAGGCCGCCTGGGCTCGCGTGGTGGCCCACCAGCCGCCCGACGGCACGAGCGAGGAGGAGTTCTTCCAGATTATGGCCTCGGCAGAGATGCTGGACCTGACCCTGCCCTTCAGCATCCAGACGCCGCAGTGGGCCAACTACGAGCCGCTGACCGTGACCTACCACCGGCGCGTCGGCGGCCAGTATTTCGGCCTGGGCCGCAACAGTTCCATCTGCCACGCCAGCATCCACCTGGCAACCCATATGGACGGCGAAATCCACTTCTGGCCGAGGGGCCGCACCATCGGCCAGATACCGCTGGAGGAGTGGGTCGGCCCCGGCGTCATCGCCGACATCTCGCACCTGGTCAGCAACTCCAGCGTCTACACCCCCGAAATGATCGAAAGCGTGGTCGAGGTCCGCGAGGGCGACATCCTCATCCTCAAGACCGGCTGGCACAAGTACGGCTGGAACAGCGAGGACTCCGACGAGTTCCGCTATATGATCAAGCACCCCGGCCCCTCGGACGACTACTCGCAGTGGTGCGTCGATAAGAAAATCAAGTGGATTGGGATCGACGCTGTCAGCGCCGACCACCCGATGAACACCATCCAGCGCATTTTCCACCCCAAGACCTTCGAAGAGGCCAACGCCAAGCTGAAGCGCGATTTCGGCAAGGATTGGGACGAGATGTACCCGCTGGACAAATATTACCAGGACACCCACCTGAACCTGTTCCCGAAGAGCATCGTCCACGCCGAGAACCTGGGCGGCGACATCACCGCCGCGCCCAGCGGCCGCTACTACATCGGCGCCTACCTGCAAAAGGCGATGGAAGCCGAAACGATGTGGGGCCGCTTCGTCGCCTTCCGCGAGGGAAGCTA
>JBHHXL010000672.1:0-1740 GCA_046757065.1 Anaerolineae bacterium | reverse complement strand
CCCGGTCGAGGGGGGCATTGGCCAGAGCCTGGGGCGAGTCGAGGAGTTGGGCCAGCCAGAGGCGCAGACGGTCCACCAGGAAACGCTGGCGCTCCGGCACCCGGTGGTGTTGTTCGGTTGCAATCAGAGCTTGAGCGGCGCGCAAAACGGCATACCAGTCGGGGTCGACCGGCGGATCGGGCGGCGGCCAATCGTGGGGGCAAAAAACAGCGATCAGGGTCCAGATGGCCGCGTCTGCCCCGCCTACAGCCTTGGCCGCGGCTAACAAGACCGCCTCACGCCAACGCTCATCGTGCCCGCGCAAACAATCGTAGAGGGTGTAGGGAAAATCGGGGCCGGTCAGGTGGCAGGCGGCCAGGTATTCCTGGAAGGTACGGTGAGGAAAGCGGTAGACCCGCCCCTGGCTACGCTCGATGAGCAGGCCGGCCCGGTTGGTGACGTATTCGATGATCCGTTGGGGGCCTTTGGCTTTGCCTTCGTCGCTGGCTTCCTGATAGAGAACGCCGACCAACCGCTCGGCCGCAATGTCGTGGGTGCCGACCAAATCCGGCTGGTCGCGGTGAGCTTCGAAAGCCAGCAGGTTGAGGGCCTGGCGCAGTTTGTCCGGGGGGATGCCCAATTCGGTAAAGACATCGTACTCCTGGCCCTTGAGCCGGCCTTGCTCGTCGTACAACGGCTTTTCGCGCTGCCAGAGGTCGAGCAGGTGTTCCACGCTCTTTTCGTAAAGCAGCTGGCGTTTTTCCGGCAGGGCGCCCCCTTCGCCCTGACGGTGCAGCCAGGCCATCAGGGCCATCAGCAAGGGGTTGGCGGCCAGGTCTTGCAAGCGGGGCCGGTTCTTCACCTCGCGTTGAAGTTTTTCGGCGTAGGCCGTGGCCTTGTCAGGCCCTAACCGCTGGTCTTTCTCTCCGACGTGGGCGTACCATTTTTCGATAAAGGCTTGCATTTGCTCCAGGTTGAAGTCGGCCAGGGTCCGTTGCTCAAAGCCGGTAAAGCGCTCCTTCCCCTTTTGATAGGCGTAGGGCCGGCTGGTGACCAGGACGCGGCAGTGGGGAAAGTCCCGGGCAAATTGCTCGATGGCTTCCTTGAGCTGAAAACGGCGGTTATGAGCGTCGGGCACCTCGTCCACGCCATCGAGGAGGAGAATAGCGCCATCGGGTTGGCGCAACGCTTCCTCGATGACCCCGGCGCAGGCGGCAAGGTTCTCGCCGCCAGAGGTCTGGGTGGCAGCCAGTTCATCCTGCACAAACTGCCACAGGCTCCTACCATTTGGCTGCCCTCGGGCGGCGTAATCGCGCAAAATGACGCGCAATGGCAGTAAACGGGGCAGGGTCCAGGCCGAACCGAGGCGCTTCAGGTTGACGTCGCTAAAACGCAACCAGTCGCCCGCCAGGCAGAGGGTTACAAAGTCAACCAGGGTACTCTTCCCGCTACCGGGGTCGCCCAGCAAGACCAATTTAGGATGGTTGGAGAGAACGGCCAGCGCCGGCTGGCGACGCTCCTCGTGCCCTGCGCGGCCGCCGGATTGCGCCGCCTTGTCATCCAGGTCGCGCAGGTCAACCTCGAGCACGTCGAGGTCGGTAAAGACGGCGCTCAATTCCAATTCAGGGGCTTCCTGCCCCGTGGCTGCCTTAAAGGTGGTCGTTTTCAGCGTTACGCAATCGTCCCACAACTCGCGCAGGTAACGTTCGCGCAGGGCGTCGGGGCGCTGTGTAGCGACCCGGCCAACCCGGACGGGAGTCT
>JBHHXL010000671.1:0-1742 GCA_046757065.1 Anaerolineae bacterium | reverse complement strand
AGTAGTAGGTCAAACTGTTAGTTTGACCCGCGCAAACTAACAGTTTGCGCTACAAACAGGAGGAACCGTGTCCAGAGCTCAACTACCCGTCGGCCAGGCCGGCGTGGCTCGCTACCTGGCCATCACCAACATCAACCATATGGACGCCCTGGGCCTCTTCCGGCACGAGGAGCGACCATGGTCAGAGTAGGGTTCGTCGGGCTGGGCCGTATGGGGGGGCCGATGTGCCGCCACATCTTGCAGGCCGGCCATTCGCTGACGGTTTACGACCATTCGCCGCCGGCGGTCGAGGCACTGGCCGGCGGCGGCGCGGCCGGGGCCCGCTCGGCGGCGGAGGTGGCTGCGGCCAGCCAGGTGATCCTGGTCATGGTCCCCACCGGCGACGACGTGCTGGAAACCGTGACCGGGCCATCGGGGGTGCTGGCGGGGGCCGCGCCGGGAGCGGTGGTGGCCGTTTGCAGCTCGACCACGCCCGAAGCCTGCCTCCGGGCCGCCGAGGCCGCCGCCGGAAAGGGGGTCGGTCTGGTCGATGCGCCGGTCGCCCGTGGCGTGCGCGGGGCCGAGATGGGCGATCTGACGGTGTTCGCCGGCGGCGCGGCAGAGGACGTCGATCGCTGCCGGCCCGTGTTCGAAGCCTACGCCAATCACATCTTTCACATGGGGCCGCTCGGCAGCGGGCAGATCACCAAAACGGTCAACAACCTGATCCACTGGGTCGAGGTGGTCGGCATTTACGAGGCGCTGCGGCTGGGGGCGGCCCACGGCCTGCACCCGGCCAAACTGCGCCCGGCCTTGCTGGCCGGCAGCGTCGAGGGCCGCACCCTGCGCGAGCTGCACCTGGTCGGCCTGGCCTGGCCGCACAAGGATATGGAAAACGCCTTGCGTATAGCCGGGCAGAGCGGAACCCAGATGCCGCTGATGGAGCGGGTGAACGAGCTGGTGGTCAAGATGCGCAAAGAGGACCTGCGAGCTCTATTCGTGGAAGATGAGTCGAAATGACGGTCAGCATCGCTGCGCTCAAGGAAAAGCTGGTGATCTGCATCCGGCTGATGGCGATGGAAGGGCTGCTGGACTTCAACGGCCACGTCAGCGCCCGCCTGCCGGGCGAGCGGCTGCTGATCAACTCCCGCTACTCGACTCGGGCCGGGGTGACCCCGGAGCAGATTGTGATGGCGGATATGGATTGCAACCTGGTCGAGGGCGAGGACGAACCGCCCAGCGAGACCTTCATCCACACCGAGATCTATCGCGTCCGCCCGGACGTCAATTGCGTGGCCCATTTGCACCCGCAGTATGCCACCCTGTTCACCATCGCCGCCGTGCCCCTGCTGCCGACCTACATCGTGGCCAGCCTGTTCGGGCCGGATGGGGTGCCTCTGTACGACGACCCGCGCCTGATCCGCAGCCGGGAGGACGGCCAGGCCGTGGCCGCCGCCCTGGGCGATGAACCGGCCCTGCTGATGCGGGCCCACGGCGCGGTGACCGTCGCCGCCGACATCGAGGGCGCCTTCGCCGTGGCCTACGCGCTGGAAGACAACGCCAAAAAAGCGATTTGGGCCTCGACGTTGGGCAAACCCAATCCCCTAACCGTGGCCGAGATGGAACAGTACGGCGCGCCGGTCAGCAGCCGGGGCACGAAGCGCAAGATCTGGAACTTTCACGTTCAGAAAGCGAAGGCGACGGGGTGGCTGTAGGTCGAAGCTTGCTCTGGCAGGCCACCAAGATTTGGACTCCTACTTTCA
>JBHHXL010000670.1:0-1743 GCA_046757065.1 Anaerolineae bacterium | reverse complement strand
GTGCTGTCCAAAAATTTTGGACGCACCCGCTATTTCCCATCTGTCATAATCTTGCCATATCGTCTATTTTCTGATAAAATTCACGCTCTGGTTCATCGGCTATTCAGAAACATCTCCCATTCGCAGCGCGCGAACCCGTATTTTTCGCCAGCAAAACCCTTCTCGACGGCATCCGGCGTTACACTGGGCGTAAGGCCATCCAACTTTGCATCAGGCCTACCCCCACTCCGGAGCGCGGTTTACACGTACTTATAGAGCCGTCAACTAAACAATGTACAATCCTGAAGACCATCATCCTGGCCGCTCGATGATAGACCGGCGACGAACGACGAATAGCTCGCAAACACCCACGTTATTCGTCGTTTGTTCTTCGTCTTTTGTCGCGTCAGGCATCAACGTCGAAAGTAATTTGAATCAAAGAGGAGGTGAAGCCATCGTCTAAAAATCAGTTCGGTGTTGATGAAATCGGCAAAAGCCACTTATAGCCACAGAAGGAGGAAACACCAATGACGGAGAAAATGGGTCCTTTGAATATGACCCGGCGCGAGTTTCTGAAAGCGGCCGGCTTAATCACGACTGCCACCGTTGCCAGCCCCATCCTGACGGCCTGCGCGCCAGGCGGTGGGGCCAGCGGCCCGTTGAAGATCGGGGTATTGCTGCCCTATTCGGACATCTACGCCGTCCTGGGCGAGAGCATCACCGAAGCGATGCGTATGTACTTCGAGAGCGTGGACAACAAGGCCGGGGGGCGGGACATCGAATTGATCACCGAAGACACCGAAATCAAACCCGATGTCGGCCTGCAAAAAGCGCGCAAGCTGGTTGAACAAGACCAGGTAGACCTGGTGGCCGGGCTCGTCAGCTCCGGCGTGGCCAACGGGGTGAGGGATTACTTCCACGACAACCAGAAGATTTTGATCATTGCCAACGCCGGCTCCAACGCGATGACCCGGGCCAGAAGAAGTCCCTACATCTACCGCACTTCGTTCACCAACTGGCAGCCCAACTGGCCCCTGGGTACCTGGGCCTTCGAGAACGTGGCCCAAAAGGCGTTTATATCCGCCCCGGACTACGCAGCCGGCCACGATATGGTCAACGCCTTTTCCAACAGCTTCCTGGCGGCCGGCGGTGAAATCATCGGCGATCCTCAATTTACGCCCTTCCCCAACATGGGCGACCCGGCGCCTTTCATCACCGAGATTCAAGATGCAGACCCGCCGATGCTGTACGCCTTCTACAGCGGCGGCGCCGCCGTGACCTTTGTCAAAGCCTTCGGCGAGTTTGGGCTGGCCGGCCAGATACCGCTGGTGGTGGCCGGCTTTATGGTCGAGGAAGATGTGTTACCGGCCGAGGGCGAGGCTGCCGCCGGGGCCTTCAGCGCCTTGCACTGGGCGCTGCTGCTGGATACTCCGGAAAACAAAGAGTTTACCGCCGCTTACAAGGAGCGCACCGGCAGAGATGCCAATGTGTTTGCCCTACAAGGGTTCGATACGGGTCGGGTTATTGTGGAGGCCCTCAATGCGGTCCAAGGCGATACCAGTGACCCCGACAAACTGGCCGAGGCCATTGGCGGGGTCAGTTTCACCAGCCCGCGCGGCCCGTTCAGGATGGACCCGAATACCCACAACGTCGTCCAGCACATCTACGCCCGCCAGGTGCGGGAAGTGGACGGCACGTTGCACAACGTCGTAATCGAGGACCTGGGCGAAGTGGCCGACCCCGGAGACGACTCCCTCGGCTAGT
>JBHHXL010000669.1:0-1758 GCA_046757065.1 Anaerolineae bacterium | reverse complement strand
TGCTTTTTCTTGGCGCACTTCGCGTCTTGGCGGCTCAACTCACCCCCCAATCGCGCGCGCAACAACACCCAAACGGGGAACTACCCAATGGTGGAAAGCCTCGTTTTGGAGCCGCGCTACCTGGCCGGGCCAGGTAAGACGGGGCAATGTTGGGTCGTCTGAAAGGGGGGAAAGGGCGTTCCGCTGTGTAAGTAGATTCCCTCAACCCGGGCGCTGATTACAACCGCCCGGTCGATTTACGAGGCAATTACGGAGAACGTGGGAGAAATAGAACGAGGATTATCAAGAAAAGATCGCAATCATCGCAAAGGAGAAAAAGTTACTATGCAGGCAAAAGCGAAACAGCGCACGGGCTGGCTTCTATTCGGTTTGGTAGCTTTGTTATTCCTGGCGGCCTGTGGTCCGGCCCTGACCGCCGAGAGCGGCAGCGCCCTGGCCGCCGACCTGCCCGAACAAAACACGGAGGCAACCGAGGCGCCGTCCACGACGGTGGAGGATGAAACCACTGCTTCGCAGGAAGAGACAACCCCCGCCGACGCGTCGGAATCAACCGTGACTGACACGGAAGACAGCGAGGAGGCGGAAGCGGCCACCGAAGCCGGGCAGGAGGCTCCAGCCGCAGACGAGGAAGTTGAGGTGGTGGAAGACGTGCAGGCTGATAGCGAAGTTACGATTTTGACCGGAGACGACCGCTCCGACCGCCTGGCGGCCCTGACCGCCAGTTGGAACACCGACTGGACCCGGCGGACCATTTCCACCGACGAGATACTTTCCGGCGGGCCGCCGCGAGACGGCATCCCTTCCATTGACGAGCCGCAGTTCATCAGCCAGTCGGCAGCGGAGGAATGGCTGTTCGGCAACGAGCCGGTCATCTCCCTGGAAATTGAGGGCGAGGCGCGGGCCTATCCCCTGCAAGTCCTGATATGGCACGAAATCGTCAACGACACGGTCGGCGAAGTGCCGGTCACGGTCACCTTCTGCCCGCTGTGTAACTCGGCCATCGTCTTCGACCGGCGGGTCAACGGCCAGGTGTTCGAATTCGGCACCTCCGGCCTGCTGCGCTTCTCGGACCTGATTATGTACGACCGCACGACCGAAACGCTGTGGCAGCAGTTCACCGGCGAGGGTATTGTCGGCGAACTGGCCGGGGAAATATTGACCTTCCTGCCGTCGAGCATCGTCAGTTTCGATGATTTCCGTCAGGCATTTCCCGACGGTGTCGTCCTCTCGCAGGAGACCGGCTTCCGCCGCCGCTACGGCGAGAACCCCTACGTGGGCTACGACACAATCGGGCAAACTCCATTCCTGTTCCGGGGCAAGCAGCTGGATGGCCGCCTGCCGGCGATGGCCCGCGTGGTCACCGTATCGCTGGGTGAGACGGACGTGGCCTACCCGCTGGACATTCTGGCCGAGGCCGGCGTCATCAACGACAGCCAGGCGGGGCAGGACCTGGTGGTCTTCCACACCTCCGGCACCAGCAGCGCCCTGGGGGGGCCGAATATCGCCACCGCCCAGGACGTGGGGGCAACCGGGGTCTTTGATCCAAACCTGAACGGCCAGAAACTGACCTTCAACCGCAACGGCGACGCCATTGTCGATGCCGAGACGGGCAGCACCTGGAACATCCTGGGCCAGGCCATCGACGGACCCCTGGCCGGCGAACAACTGACGCCGATCATCCACGCCGATCACTTCTGGTTTTCGTGGGCGGCCTTCAGGCCGGATACGATCATCTACGGCGGCCAGGACGGCTAGTAC
>JBHHXL010000668.1:0-1769 GCA_046757065.1 Anaerolineae bacterium | reverse complement strand
ACAGTAGTGTCTCCCACTGGCCGCTGCCATAACGATGCTGCAAGTCATAGTTCAGCACGCCCGTGCCCGGGGCCGGGTCGCTGCCGCTCCAGGTCACGTCAAACGGCAGCTGGGTGTGATAAGGGGGCAAGCCCTCCAGCGTGGCCGTGGGGGCCACACTATCGACCACGATCAGCCCCGATGTGGCCGGCGGTGAGACCTGGTCAAACTGATCGGTGGCGGTGGCCGTGATGACGTTGCTTCCTTCGGCCAGGGCCAACTCAGTTTGCCAGGCGGAGCGGCTCTGCAAGGGGATGGCCGTCAACAGCACCCCATCTCTGTACAGGCGGACGGTGGTGAAAGGCTGGGCCGCCCCACTGACCGTCAGCAGCGGGTTAGAGCGGGTAATGGTCGTTGTTGGATAATAGAACACCGGGGCGGGCGGGGGGTCTTGCACCCGCAGTGTACTCTCGCCGTGGCCCAGCGTACCGGCTTCATCCACGCCGCTGAAGACCACCCGGTAGTCGCCGTTGTTCAGGCCGGTCACGGTCCAGGCTGACTCCCAGGATCCGCTTTCAGGGTTGCCGGTAAATGTTTTGGTCAATTCGACCACGGTGCTGAGCAACGTGGCCGTCACCGCCGTGGTGGGCGGGCCTTCCTGCGGCTTGTTGTTTCGGGCCAGGGCCGAAAAGGTAACCACCTGATTGCTATGGACCGTCGCAGGCAAAACAATGGTTGGCGGATAAAGGGGTGGCGTCGGCACCAGGTTGACCACAACCTGATTGGAGGCCGGTCCTACCCCATAAGCGTTCTCGGCCACGGCATACAAGGTGTTCGTCCCACCTACCAGGCTGCGAGTCAGACCCCAGTCTCCATTTGCATTGACTTGCACGGTGTCGGTGAAATGGCCATTGGTGTCAAAGACAGCCACGGTGCTTCCGGGTTCAGCCGTACCGGCCAGCCAGATTTGGTTGAAGCTTGTGTTCGTCCCGGTGACAGGCTCCGTGATGATCGGCGCCGGCGGCAGGCCGGACACAACGGTCACGGTTTGAGGCGCCGTGCCCGCGGCCAGACCATTGCTGGCGGTGACCACTAAAGTGTATGAATAGGCCCCGGCAGTCACAATCTGCTGGCTCGCATCCCGGCCGTCCCAGACCACTGTCGTCGGCAGGCCGGTACCGGAGGTGTCCGTGATGGGCGTCCCGGTGGCGGCCGAGGCAATAGCTAGCTGTTGTCCGGCCCCGCTCCGCAGCCGCTGCACGAGGCCGCCTGCCAGCCCGACCAGACCCCCCCGCCATCGGTCGAGGTCCGAACCTGGGCGGTGGCTCCGTTCAGGCCTTTGTAGGCGTCGGTGACCTGGACGCTGACGTTGACCGGCGAGGTCGTCTGCCAGCCACTGGCCGGTTGGAAGTTGGTCCAGCCGGTGGGGGCGGCCTGGTCGAGCGGGGCGTACAACCGGGCGTAGATGTCGGCGGTGTAGTTCGTCTGGTCATTGCGGTAGTCATCCCAGACGATCAGGAACTGGCCGTCCTGGTTGTTGGGGGCCAGGTGGGTGCTGAACGACCCGCCATTCCCGTACGATTGGGACACTTCGAAGTTGGTCCCCCCGCCCTCCAGGAGCAACGTCCCGTCGGCGGCGACCCGCGCCCCGAAGATGCCGAAGGCATTGTTGACGGTCGAGCGATTGCCGTCGCCGTTCTCCCACACCAGCAGATACTCGTCCCCAGCGTAATGATAGGCCAGGCTCGGATACCAGGTATGGCTGGCGGTGGTGGTCGACAGGGCCAGTT
>JBHHXL010000667.1:0-1785 GCA_046757065.1 Anaerolineae bacterium | reverse complement strand
TTCAACTTTTGGTTCCTAAGATGGCTGTGCTATAATACCCCCCTATGAAACGTAAGTATAAATACATCGATCAGGCCAAGAAAATCATCGCCCGCGAGGCGGGCACGATATCTAAGGATTGGGGGGGCAAACTGCCCGTGGCCCTGATCTACGCCAACCATTACACCCTGGGCATGAGCAGCCTGGCTCTACACGTTCTCTATCACCTATTCAACAACGAGCCGGACGTGGTTTGCGAGCGGGCCTTCTACGGCTTCCGGGAGGCCCCCCGCCCGGATGAAGGGATCATCTCCCTCGAGTCGCAACGGCCCCTGGCCGATTTCCCGGTGATCGCCTTCACCATCTCCTACGAGATGGACTACTTCAATGTGATCCAGATTCTGCGCCGGGCCGGCATCCCCCTCTTCTCGGCGGAACGAGACGAAACCTGGCCCCTGATCATCGCCGGGGGGCCGGCCGTTTACACTAACCCCGAGCCGCTGGCCGAGATCATCGACGCTTTCGCCATCGGTGAGGGGGAAGTGATCGTGCCGCCCCTCATCGACGCTTTGTGGGATGCGGTGGATATGCCCCGCGCCGACGGCTACCGACGCCTGGCCGAGGTAGACGGCATATACGTGCCGGCCCTGAACAACGGCCCGGTGCCGCGTGTCTGGCTGCGAGATGTGAACAACCTCCCCTCTGTCACCCAAATTTACACCGGCGATACCGAGTTCGGGGACCGGACGTTAATTGAGATCGGTCGTGGCTGCGGGCGCGGCTGCCGGTTCTGCCTGGCCGGCTACGTCTATCGCCCTATGCGCGAGCTGCATCTGGATACGGTCCTGGCCGCCGCCCGGCACGGCCTCAAGCACCGGGACCGGATCGGGCTGGTCAGCGCCGCCGTGTCGGACCATTCCTGGATCGACCAGATTGCCGTCGAGTTGCGGCGGATGGGCGCCCGCCTCAGCGCCTCCTCGATGCGGGTGGACCCTATTTCGGAACCGCTGATCAAGGCCCTGGCCGAGAGCGGCAACCGCACCCTGACCGTCGCCCCCGAGGCGGGCAGCCTGCGCCTGCGCAAGGTCATCAACAAGCCCCAGGCCGACGCGCAGATTTTGCACGCCGTCGAGCTGGCGGCCCGGTACAACTTCCCCCAGTTGAAAATGTATTTTATGGTCGGCCAGCCGACCGAAACCGAGACGGACGTGGAGGCCATCGCCGAGATGACCCTGGCCGCCCGGCAGATTTTCCCCCGCCACCTGATCATCAACGCCACGCCTTACGTGCCCAAAGCCCACACCGCCTTCCAGTGGATGGCTATGAGGCCGGTCGAAACCATCGAAACCCGGGTCAAGTACCTGGAGCGGCGTCTGCGCCCGCACGGCGTCTCCGTCCGCTCCGACAGCCCGGCCTGGGCAGCCGTCGAGGGCGTGCTGGCCCGCGGCGACCGGCGGCTGGGGCGCGTCCTGGCCCGTATGGAGAAGGTCAACCTGCGCCACTGGCGGCGCGCTTTGGAAGCAGAGGGCCTCAGCCAGGAAGACTACCTGCGCGAGCGCGACCTGAACGAGGCGCTGCCCTGGGAGGTGGTCAACTCCGGCGTGAGCAAAGCCTTCTTCAGTTGGGACCTGAAGCGGGCCTTCCGCGATGACCTGACCCCGGCCTGCCCGCCCGCCGGTTGCCTCAAGTGTCACGCCTGCGACGAGGAGTGGGCCTTTCGCCCCAACTTCGAGGCCGAACTCGGCCCCAACAAGGGCGCTTACGGCGACAATTTCATCCCCCTCCAGGCAGAGTTTACGGGCTAAG
>JBHHXL010000666.1:0-1804 GCA_046757065.1 Anaerolineae bacterium | reverse complement strand
CTTGACATATGACACTTGATATGCACCACATTTCACGCAAACATCTAAATGTCCCAATGAAAGACCCCTTTGTAACCGTAATCGTCCCCATCCGCAACGAAGCCCGGCACATCCGGCAATGCCTGGCGGCCATCCTGGCCCAGGACTATCCCGCCGGCCGGATGGAAATCCTGGTGGTCGATGGCCTGTCCGACGACGGCACGCGAGCCATCGTGGCCGGGCTGGCGGCGCGGACCCACCGGCTGCAAATACTGGATAATCCCAAACAAATCGTGCCGGCGGCGCTCAACACCGGCCTCAAAGCGGCCCGGGGCGAGGTGATCGTCCGCGTCGACGGCCACACCATCGTTGCCCCCGATTACGTCCGGGCCTGCGTCGAGGCCCTGCAATCCAGCGGGGCCGATTGCGTCGGCGGCCCGATGGCGGCCCGCGGGCAGACGCCCTTTGGCCGGGCGGTGGCCCTGGCCACCAGCCACCCCTTCGGCGTGGGGGATTCCCGCTTTCACTACGCCACCGAAATGAGGGAAACGGACACGGTCTACCTGGGGGCTTATCGCCGCCAGGTCTTCGACCGGGTCGGCTGCTTCGATGAAGAAATGGTCCGCAACCAGGATGACGAGTTCAATTACCGGCTGCGGGCCGGCGGCGGCAGAATCGTCTTGGACCCGGCTATCCGCTCGATCTACTTCAACCGCTCCACGGCCCGCTCGCTGTGGCGGCAATACTACCAGTATGGCTTGTGGAAGGTGCGCGTGGCCCAAAAGCTGCCCGGCCAGATGCGCCCCAGGCATTTCGTGCCCTTTGGATTGGTGGCTTCGCTGGCCGGCGGCGCGCTGCTGGCCCCCTTCCTTAAACCCGTCCGCCGGCTGTGGTTGGGCCTGCTGGGCCTGTACGCCCTGCTCAACCTGGGCGTCAGCCTGGCGATTGCCGCCAGGCGCGGCTGGCGGCAGGCGGGACTGTTGCCGCTGGCCTTCTCGATTTTGCACCTGGCTTACGGCAGCGGCTTCGCGGCCGGCCTGATCCGCTTCGCTCGATATTGGAAATAGATCATGGACGAACGCAGCCGCATCCGGGCCGAATACGAGCGTCGCGCAGGGGATGCCCGGCTGCAAGCGCGGTACAGCCGCTTCAACACCGCCCATCTTTTTCTGACCCAGAGCCGGGAGCGCGATCTGCTACGAACCCTCAAGCGACACAATTTGCACGACCTGTCCGAATACGCGATCCTGGACGTCGGTTGCGGGGCGGGCGATGGATTGCTGAGCCTGGCCGGCTACGGGGCGCAGCCCCGGCAGACCTTCGGCCTGGACCTGATGCCGGATCGCCTCCGGCGGGCCCGGAGCCTCCACCCCGGCTTCGGTTTGGCCCAGGCCGACGGCGGGGCCCTGCCCTTCCCGCCGGCCCGCTTCGACCTCGTTTTGCAGTTCACGCTGTTTACGTCGATTTTGGACGAGGGTTTCAAAGGCCGGATCGCCGGGGAGATGCTGCGCGTGCTGAAGCCCGGAGGGGCCATCATCTGGTACGACTTTTGGGCCGATAACCCGCGCAATCCCGAGGTAAAAGGCATTAAACCGGCGGAGATCAAAGCGCTCTTCCCCGGCTGCGCCTGCCATTTGCGGCGGACGACGCTGGCCCCGCCCCTGGCCCGCCGCCTGGTCCCGCGCTCCTGGCTGCTGGCCGAGTTTCTGGCCCACATTCCGTGGGTGTTGACTCATTATCTGGCGGTTATTCAGAAGAAATAAGTGGTTGTTGAGAAATAACTTGGCATTTTTGCAGGGTGTTTCTTGGGAAAAAGTAAAAAGTT
>JBHHXL010000665.1:0-1807 GCA_046757065.1 Anaerolineae bacterium | reverse complement strand
GGAGGAGTTATGATGCTGCGAAAAAAAGTAGGCTACAGCCTCGCGCTGCTGGCCGGTTTTGTTATCATTTCGGGAGCGATGATTGGATCGGTGACGTGGGGCTTGCCGCCCCGGCCAGGTCCCCCGGCGGCGGCCCAAGCGCCAGCGCCCGCCCTGGCGGTGGCAGCCGAGGGCCAGTGGCAGTCGTTAACCCCCACCCCCGGAGGCCCCGGCCCGCGTTACGATCACGCTCTGGCCTACCACGCCGGGACCGACACGCTCTACCTGTTTGGCGGTCGAGATGGTAGCTCGACCCATAACGACGTGTGGGCGCTGGACCTGTCTAATCTATCCAGCCTGACCTGGGTGGAATTGGCTGCAAGTTCGGCCAGCAAGCCGAGCGCGCGCCACAGCACCGTGATGATCGTCGATGACGCGGGCCAGAACTTGTACATTGCCACCGGACAACTCCAGGGCGGCGGGGTCTTAAGCGATGTCTGGCGGCTGAACCTGTCCTCGCAGGAGCGGACTACGCCGCAATTTCCGGCACGCTAACGTTCAGCGATGGCATTGCCGGACCGCAAACGTTCACAGTGGCGGTCGTCGACGACAGCCAGGTCGAGGGCGACGAGACCATAACGCTGACCCTTCAGAATCCAACCGGCGGCGCTTCGCTGGGGGCGCCGAGCACAGCCGTGCTGACTATCATCGATTCTGACAGCGTCGGGACGTTGCAGTTCAGCACCGGCAGTTACCTTGAGCTGGAGGTGGACGGCCAGGCGATCATTACCGTCACCCGCACAAATGGCAGCAACGGCCAGGTCTCCGCTGGTTATAGATCAAGCGGGGGATCGGCGACAGCGGGCCAGGATTACACGCCCGTGTCCGAGACCCTCGTCTTTGGCGATGGGATGGCCGGACCTATGACCTTCACCATTCCCATCTCCGAGGATGGGGTGCCGGAAGGGGACGAAACGATAATTTTGCTCCTGGAGAACCCGACCGGCGGCGCAACGCTGGCCAGCCCAATGACGGCTACCCTGACCCTCATCGACGATGACCATAGGGTTTATCTGCCGTTATTATCGAAGTGAGGCAAAGAGCTGGGGCTGCTCAGGCCAGCTCTCGCGGACGCCACAGCTTCCGCAGCTCCCCCGGAACGGTATCGTCCAGTTCGGCCCAGCGGTCAATAGGGAGCGCAACCTGGGCCAAAGCGGCCGTAGGCATAAACTCCGGTATGTCCGTCAGCAGCTCCAGCAACTCTTCCATACCGGGGTTATGCCCGACCACCATTACCCGCTGATAGTCATCCGGTAAGTCGCGCAAAACCTCCAGGTATTCAGCCGGGCCGGCGTGATAAAGGGAGCGGGTCAGGCGAATTTCTCCGTCATAATGGCTGGCTTTGGCCACCACCTTAGCCGTCTTTCGAGCGCGCCTGGCCGTTGAGCTGATAATCAAATCCGGCACCAGGTCTTTTTTCCGCAACAATTTCCCCATCCGAGGCGCGTCCCGTTTGCCGCGTTTGTTCAGCGGGCGATCGTGGTCGTCCAGGCCGGGGTTTTTCCAACTGGACTTGGCGTGGCGTAAAATAAGGAGTGTTTTCATGAGGGTATCCGCTCTTCCTCTGGGGTTAGTTTCTCTATTCTATTATAATTTTGAGCGAATGTCTACCGCAATCCGCGCCGGGGGTGCGTCCCAAATTTTAGGCGGATCAGGTGCGACGCACTTCTATCGCTCATTTCAAGGCACGAATTTGTGGTTCTCAGCGTGCTTTTCAGGCAAATGATTTGTTGGAAGTGCGTCGCACCTAAAATTCGGAACAGACCCC
>JBHHXL010000664.1:0-1808 GCA_046757065.1 Anaerolineae bacterium | reverse complement strand
GACGAGTTGGCCGTCGAAATGCACGATGGAAGTGCGTCGCACCTGGAATTCGGGACAGACCCAAACGCGCCACGCCCAAAGCGGTTGTGGCGCATTTCTGCCTCATCGTCTAATCAGAGGTGTTGGGGTAGACTTACCTATACCCAGCCTCGCAGCTTGCAAGCCTCGGCCACGCGCTGGACCGAAACCAGATACGCCGCCAGTCGATTATGCACCTTCTTGGCCTGGGCCATCGCGTGCACGGCCTGGAAAGCCGCCGTCATCTTGGCATCCAAGCGTTCGTGAACCAGGGATAGCGGCCAGTAGAAATTGTAGGCGTTCTGCACCTGCTCGAAGTAGCTGACCGTCACCCCCCCAGCGTTACACAGAAAATCGGGGATGACGTAGACGCCGTTTTCGTGCAGGATGTGGTCCGCCTCGGGGGTGGTGGGGCCGTTGGCCAGCTCGGCCACGATCCTGGCCTTGACCTGCCCCGCGTTTCGCTCAACGATCACGTTCTCCAGGGCGGCGGGGAAGAGAACGGTCACCTCCAGCTCTAGCAGCTCCTCATTGCTCACGGCCGTGGACCCCGGCAGGCCAACCACGGACCCCGTCTCCCGCTTGAACCTGACCGCCGTCTCATAATCGATCCCGTCGGGGTTGAACACCCCACCCCGCGAGTCGGAGACGGCCACGGTCTTCAGCCCCAGGACCTCCTCGCCCAGTTTGTGGGCGAATTGTCCGGCGTTGCCGTAGCCCTGGATGGCAGCAGTTGCCCCATGCAGATCAATGCCCAAAACCCTGGCCGCCTCGCGCACGGTGTAGATGCCGCCGCGCGCCGTGGCGTCGCCGCGCCCCGGCGAGCCGCCCAACGACAGGGGCTTGCCGGTGATCACGCCGGGCACGTTGTAGCCTTTGATGACGCTGAATTCGTCCATCATCCAGGCCATAATCTGGGGGTTGGTGTAGACATCCGGGGCGGGCACGTCGGTCTCGTCGTCGATGAAGCGGTGCACGGCCCGAATGTAGCCGCGAGCTAAACGCTCCTGCTCGCCCGGCGAGAGTTCTTTGGGGTTGCAGGTAACGCCGCCCTTGCCGCCGCCCAGGGGGATGTCAACCACGGACGTTTTCCAGGTCATCCAGGCGGCCAGGGCGCGCACGGTGTCGATGGTTTCGTCGGGATGCCAGCGCAGGCCGCCCTTCGTCGGGCCGCGGGCGTCGTTGTATTGTACCCGGTAGCCGTGGAAGACCTTAACCGTGCCATCGTCCATCTTGACCGGGATGGTCACCCGGATTTCACGGCGGGGCCAACGCAGCAATTGGTGGGTAGCGGGGTCCA
Organism: Anaerolineae bacterium; assembly: GCA_046757065.1. GTDB lineage: Bacteria > Chloroflexota > Anaerolineae > 4572-78 > JBHHXL01 > JBHHXL01. The sequence goes on along the minus strand of JBHHXL010000664.1, from coordinate 490 downwards.
GCCTCAGGATTTGAACGGCCTCGTCCAACTGCCGTTGGGCAATTTCAAAGGGATTCGGTTTTACAGCCATGGATCGCTCCTTTGGACAATAAACCCCCCGCTTGCGCGCAACCCTCCCCCTGGGCAGGGGGAGGGAGTCGCCGTAGGCGATGGGTGGGGGTAAAAACAAATTTCACGCTTCGCGTCGGTGGCGTGCCGCAGGCTCGTGGCGGCTCCTCGTATAAGATGGCTGTCTGGCTGTGGTGTGTAGCCAGGCATTGTATTGAGGGCTTCAGCCCTTGCCAGCCTTAAAGGGCTAAAGCCCTTAATACGGTTGCAATTGTCCGAATTTCTCGCCCGCGAGCCTCAGCAGAACCAATTTTCGAGGAGCCAGCACGCCTACGTGCCGAACGGAAGCGTGCTGGCCCCCTTGAAAATAGATTGGTTTAGGAGTCCGGAATTCATTCCGGACTCCTATTTTCATCGTTGGTGTCGTCCCATAGGGACTGTC
>JBHHXL010000663.1:0-1840 GCA_046757065.1 Anaerolineae bacterium | reverse complement strand
GCCGGCCCCGCTGCAAGCCCTGGCCTTGAAGAGGACCGAGGTCCCGCCCGGCAGGACCCCCGCCTCCCAACGCAGGGTCTGCCAGACCACCTGGGCCGCCCCGCCGTCAACTTCGGTCCGCCAGGTCCCGCTGCCGGCGTAGTTCCAGCCGCTCTGGCCCTCGTTTTTGGCTACGACCACGTTGTCGAAGGAGGCGGCGAAGTTCTTCTGCGGCTCGGCGGGGTCGGCGTACCACTGGTAGGTCCGCAGGCGCAGGGTGCAGTCCCCGAAGTTGAGCCCCAACCCGGTTTCGTCCTGGCTGAGCAGGGGGGTGAAGGTCGGCTCGCCGCTGCGCTTGTAGCTCAAGGTCCACAGCGTGCCCTGCCGGGCCATTTTCAACGAGCCTGCGCCCAGGCTGGCGTCGCTCCAGCCGTAGTAGGTCTGGCTGACCGAGGTGCCGTTGAACCAGCCCTGGATGGCATACAACAGTTGTAGCTGCTGACCAGGCCGATGGCCGTCTGCCCACCTGTGCTCTCGGCGATGACCTGGGGCAGGCCGCTGCCCACGTCTTGCACGTATTCGGTTGTTAAGCCATCTACCGTTTGGGCGGTGCGCTGGCCCAGACCATTGTACTTGTAGCTGCTGACCAGGCCACCCACGTTGGTCCCAACCAACCGGTTGGCCGCATCCCAACATAAATGTACACGGTACTCCCTTGCAGCAGCAAGTTGCTTGGCGTCCCAGGTCAGGCCGGTCTGGAGGCCGTCTTCGTAGAAGTAGTCCAATCTGTTGGTCGCATCGTAGGTGTAGGTGGTGACCGCCGTCGCCGCCAGGGTCCGGGTCTGGGCCGTCTGGTTGCCCACGACGCCAGCTATTTTCTTGCATCGTCCGTTGCTTTTTCAGCCGCGATAGTCTATACTGAATAAAGCGATGAAGAAGTCAGAAGTACCCAACCAGCAAGCAGTTCTCGCTTGCCTTAACGGAGCTAGAGAGGCTCTACGCAGCGCCCGCTTCAATCTCAACGGTAGCTTCTACGGCGTTGCCATCAACCGGGCGTACTACGTTTTCTTCTACGCGGCCACAGCCCTACTGCTGACCCTGGACCTGACCCGAAGCAAGCACGCCGGGGTGCTGGCCGCCTTTCGCCAGCATTTTGTGAAAACAGGTATCTTTTCTGTGGACGACAGCCGCGCTTACGGAGAAGCCTTTGAGCTGCGGAATGTGACCGACTACGAAATGTTGGGCAAGGCGGATGAGGCCCAGGCCCGGGCCGTTGTTGGCAAAGCTGATCGTTTCCTGGGCCAGTGCCAGTCCTATCTAACTACGAAGGAGTACCTATGACCGCCTCCGCTTTGTCTCACCTGACGCTCAATGAGCAGACCGCGGTCACGGAGTACATCACCCGTATCCGTCGTCGTTTCCGGGGCCGCATCCTGACGGTGATGCTGTTTGGCTCCAAAGCCCGCGGCGATGCCGAGCCCGAATCAGACATTGACCTGTTAGTGCTGGTCGATGTTGAGACGAACCGATTCCGGTCCGCCCTGTGGCGGATTGCCTCCGATATTTCTCTGGATTACAACGTGGTCCTTTCCCCGCGCGTGTACGGCCAAACTCGCTGGCAGGAGATGGGGCGAATACGCCTGCCCCTGTATCGGGCTATTGTAGCCGATGGCATTCCCCTGACCTCTGCCCCTCTCCCGACCTGATGCGCCCTTTCCTGCGCCATCCTTCAGCGATGGCATCCCCTCCCGGACGGCTATCCCTGGCCAACTAATCGATCGCCCCTTCATCCGTGGTTTCCGAGCTAAAATCCGTGTGCGGCTAACTGCACCAGGCCGATGGCCGTCTGGCCGCCGGTCGT
>JBHHXL010000662.1:0-1853 GCA_046757065.1 Anaerolineae bacterium | reverse complement strand
CTGATCGCCAACCGGGGCGAAATCGCCGTGCGCACCATCCGCGCCTGCCAGGAGATGGGGGTGCGCACCGTGGCCGTCTACTCCGAGGCCGATGGCAGCGCCCTGCACACCCTCCTGGCCGACGAGGCGGTCTGCATCGGCCCGCCCGCGCCGGGCGAGTCCTACCTGCAGGCCGGGCGCATCATCCAGGCGGCGCGAGATACCGGCTGCCAGGCCATCCATCCGGGCTATGGTTTCCTATCGGAAAACGCCGGCTTCGTCGAGGCGGTGCAGGCCGCCGGACTGACCTTCATCGGCCCCGGCCCGGCGGCGATGCGGGTCATGGGCTCGAAAACCTCGGCCCGGGCGGCGATGGAGGCCGCCGGAGTGCCCGTCGTGCCCGGTTACCACACGCAAGCGGGCGACGCCGACCAGGATTTGCTGGCTGCAGCCCCGGAGATCGGGTTCCCCTTGCTGGTCAAGGCGGCGGCCGGTGGCGGCGGCAAGGGCATGCGCATCGTCGGCGCGGCGAAGGAGCTGCCGGAGGCGCTGGCTTCGGCCCGGCGCGAGGCGCTGAACGCCTTCGGCGACGGTCGCCTCTATCTGGAAAAGTACCTGGCCGGCCCCCGCCACATCGAATTCCAGGTCTTTGGCGATTCGCAGGGAAATGTGCTGCACCTGTTCGAGCGCGAGTGCTCGGTCCAGCGCCGCCATCAAAAGATCATCGAAGAGACGCCCTCTCCTCTGCTCGACGCGGACCTGCGGCGGCGGATGGGCCAGGCGGCGGTGGCGGCGGCCCGCGCCGTCGATTACGTCAACGCCGGCACCGTCGAGTTTCTGGTGGACGCCGACCGGAATTTCTACTTCCTGGAGATGAACACCCGCCTGCAGGTGGAACACCCCATCACCGAGGCGGTGACCGGGGTGGACCTGGTCAAGTTGCAACTGCGGGTGGCGGCGGGCCAGCCCCTGCCGTTCCGCCAGGCAGACCTCTCCCAGCGCGGCCACGCGGTCGAGTGCCGCGTCTACGCCGAGGACCCGGCCAACGGCTTCCTGCCCGCCGCCGGCCCGGTGCTGCGCGCGGTCGAGCCAGTTGGGCCGGGGGTGCGGGTCGATGCCGGCGTCACCACCGGCGATGAGGTGATGCTGCACTACGACCCGATGATCGCCAAGGTGATCGTGCTTGGCCAAGACCGGGAGGACGCGCTGCGCAAGATGGACTGGGCGCTGCAACACTACGTCATCCTGGGCTTAACGACCAACATCCCCTTCCTGCGAGATGTCATCGGCCACGAGGCGTTCCGGCGGGGCGAGACGACCACCGATTTCGTGGACCGGCACTTCGGGCAATGGCAACCGGCCGCTTCGGCCCCGCCCGACCTGGCCCTGGTGGCGGCGGCCCTGGCCGATATGATCGAGGAGACGCCGGGCGAGGCGGTGCGCGACGGCCAGGGGGCCGGGGAGGGCGGCGATCCGTACAGCCCCTGGGAGCGCTTGCCGGGATTCCGGCTGGGGGCGCGGTGATCCTGGCCTGCGGGCCATCTCACGCGAAGATTTTTGTTGTGGCTTCCCGGATGGTAAAATGACTTAACGGCTTTTTCAGGAGAAGGCGATGAGCATAACGTTTCTGGATGAGATGGCCCGCGTTCAACGGGACCTCCAATTGCTGCGAATGGCGGTTGAGGCGCTTCAGGTGCGGGTGGATGAGTTGGTGACCGATCTCCAAAAACAGACTGAAGAACCCCTGGTGAAATTTGCAGACTTGGAGGGTCTTTGGGAAGGGCTAGACATCGGTTTCGAGGCAATTAAGGCGGCCGAATATCAGGTGCCTGAAGATCTATGAAGACATTTATTGTAGATACGCATGCTCTAGT
>JBHHXL010000661.1:0-1874 GCA_046757065.1 Anaerolineae bacterium | reverse complement strand
AACTGCGGCGTGCGCCTGCTGGCCACGCACCTGGACCGGGCGGAGGTAGCGCCCTACCTGGCTGACCTGGCCTGGGCCCTTTACACCAACTGCCCCAGCGGGGTGGGCAAAGGCGGCAGCATCAAGTTGAAGGCCAAAGAGCTGGACCGGCTGCTGGAGGATGGGGCGCGCTGGGCCTTGAAACGAGGCTATGCCACCGAGGCCGATTTGGAACGCACCGAGGAAAGGGGCCGTCTGGCCGGGGCCGATGCCAGCAAGGTCAGCCCGCGAGCCAGGGAGCGGGGCCGGAGCCAGGTCGGTACGCTGGGCGCGGGCAACCATTTCATCGAAGTCGATGTCGTCGACCAGGTGTTTGATGAGACGGCCGCCGAACGGATGGGGCTGGCCCCGGGCCGGATCGTGATTCAAATCCATTGCGGCTCGCGGGGCTTCGGCCACCAGGTTTGCACCGATTACGTCAATCGCTTCCAGAAATCGATCGGGCGGTACGGCCTCAAGCTGCCCGACCGGGAGCTGGTCTGCGCCCCGCTCAGCAGCCCCGAGGGGCAGGATTACCTGGCGGCCATGAAGGCGGCGGCCAATTACGCCTTTGCCAACCGGCAGGTGCTGACCCATCACATCCGGCGCAGCTTCGAGCAGGTGTTGGCCGGCAAGGTGCCAAATCACCACGTTTACCAGGTCTACGACATCGCCCACAATATGGCCAAGGTCGAAGAGCACGACGTGGATGGGCGTCGCCTGCAGGTGTGCGTCCACCGCAAAGGGGCGACCCGCGCCTTCGGCCCCGGTTCCCCGGTTCTACCTGATGTCTACCGCGACATCGGCCAGCCGGTGCTGGTTCCGGGCTCGATGGGTACGGCCAGTTGGGTGCTGCTGGGCACGGAGGGCTCGATGGCCCAGACCTTCGGCTCGACCTGCCACGGGGCGGGCCGGGTGATGAGCCGCTCGAAGGCCAAGAAGCAAATCCGGGGCAGCACCCTGCGCGACGAAATGGAGGCCGGCGGCATCCACGTCCGGGCCGGCAGTATGTCCGGCCTGGCCGAGGAAGCGCCGCTGGCTTACAAGGATGTGGACCGGGTGGTGGACGTGGTCGAGGGGGCGGGCATCGCCAAGAAGGTGGCCCGCATAACCCCGGTGGCGGTTATTAAGGGCTGAGTTTTCTCCAGGCGAAGCCTTCATCCTTCATCCTTCACCCTGGCGCTTCCTGACCCAACACGTACCGGCCAAACGCTTCCGCCGTCCAGGGCAGGGCCGGTTTGAAGAAATGTTCGTAAATCGCCTGGGCGTACTGGCGGATCTCCCACTGGGCGTCGGGGGCCATCCGCAGGCTCAGAAAGTGCATCAGGTTGTGGGCGTCGATCTTGCAAACCCAGGTGTAGTAGACCGAGAAGCCGGCCAGGAAGAGGCGGGCCTGCTCCTTGGCCACGCCCGCCGCCAGCGCCTTTTCGTATAGCGCGAAGCCCCGCTGGTAGTGTTCGGCCAGCAGGGCCGAGAGTTCTGCCGCGTCCGCCGGCTCGATCTCGCCCTGGCTGGCCTGCTTGTTGTCGGGGGACTGCCGCCGCCAGACGGCGGGCTGGTAGAAGTCGTTCTCCTTGAAGGGGGTGTAGCGACCGCTCTGGGCGTTGAAATTCCAGGTGCGGTGGCGGACCCACTGCCACCAGACGACAACGGGGGCCCGCACCCGGAACTTGAACTCGACCATTTCGAAGGGCGAGGTGTGCCGGTGGCGCAGCAGGTAGAACAGCAAGCGCCGGTCCTGGTCCGTGCCCTTGCTCTCCCCCAAAAACGAGACGCGGGCGGCGTTGACGATGGACAGGTCGTCGCCCATCACCTCCTGCAACTCGATCCAGCCTTTGTCCAGCACCTCTACCCGC
>JBHHXL010000660.1:0-1877 GCA_046757065.1 Anaerolineae bacterium | reverse complement strand
ACCTGCTACCTGTCGCCTGGCTGCAACCTGCCCGCCAAATCCAGCGAGTGTCCGTTAGCAAAGTACCGTTTCAAACTATGGATCAAACCTCTATCCGCAATTTTTGCATCATCGCCCACATCGATCACGGTAAGTCGACGCTGGCCGACCGGCTGCTGCAAATGACCGGCACCCTCTCCGAGCGGGAGATGCAGGAGCAGGTGCTGGACAGCATGGACCTGGAGCGGGAAAAGGGCGTCACCATCAAAGCCTCCGCCGTGCGTATGGATTACACGGCCTCGGACGGCTCGACCTACCAGTTGAACCTGATCGACACGCCGGGCCACGTCGATTTCACCTACGAAGTCAGCCGCGCCCTGGCCGCCTGCGAGGGGGCGGTCCTGGTCGTCGATGCCACCCAGGGCGTCGAGGCCCAAACGCTGGCCAACCTCTACCTGGCCCTGGACCACGACCTGGAGATCGTCCCCGTGGTCAACAAGATCGACCTGGCCAGCGCCCGCCCCGACGAGGTGGCCCAGGAGATCGAGGACCTGACCGGCATCGACGCCCTGGACGTGATCCCGGTCAGCGCCAAAACGGGCGCGGGCGTCGATGACCTGTTGGCGGCCATCGTCGAGCGCATCCCCCCGCCGGCAGGCTCGCCCGGCGCGCCCTTTCGCGCCCTCATCTTCGACAGCCACTACGATGCCTACAAAGGGGTCATCGCCTACGTGCGGGTGATCGACGGTGCGCTGCGGAAAGGCGAAAAGATCCATTTGCTGGCCACCGGGCGGCAGGTCGAGCCGCTGGAGGTGGGCCATTTCTCCCCGGCCCTGAAGCCGACCGCCGGCCTGCAAACCGGCCAGGTCGGCTACATCGCCAGCGGCTTGAAAACGATCCGGGATGTGCGGGTGGGGGACACCGTGACCCTGGCCGGGGTCGAGGTGGAGCCGCTGCCGGGTTACCAGCCGGTCAAACCGATGGTCTTCGCCGGGCTGTACCCGGTTGAAAATGAGGGCTATGCCCTCCTCAAGGATGCTTTGGAAAAGTTACAGCTCAACGACGCCTCCCTGGTGTACGAGCCGGAAACCAGCCAGGCCCTCGGCTTTGGCTTTCGCTGCGGTTTTTTGGGGTTGTTTCATATGGAGATCATCCAGGAGCGCCTGGAGCGGGAGTACGACCTGGACATTTTAGTCACCGCGCCCAGCGTCGAGTACCAGGTGCTCACCACCGATGGCGAAACGCTCATCATCGATAGCCCGGCGGATATGCCGGACCCCAATCTGATTGAAACCGTGTCCGAGCCGTGGGTGCACATCAGCGTTTACACCCCGGCCGATTACATCGGGCCGGTGATGGACATCACCACCCGGCGGCGCGGCGAGTACATCCGTATGGAGTACCTGGACGAAACGCGGGTGCTGATGGAATACCGCCTGCCGCTCTCGGAGATGATCGTCGATTTTTACGACCAGCTCAAAAGCAGCAGCCGGGGCTACGCCAGCCTGGACTATCGCTTCGAGGAATACCGGCCCGGCGACCTGGTCAAACTCGATGTGCTGGTCAACGGCGAGCCGGTCGATGCCCTGAGCGTGATCGTCCACCGCGAGCAAAGTTACCCGCGCGGCCAGAAACTGGTCAGCAAATTGAAGCGGGTCATCCCGCGCCAGTTGTTTGCCGTGCCGATCCAGGCGGCGGTCGGCAAGCGGGTCATCTCGCGGGCCAACGTCAAGGCCCTGCGCAAAGACGTGCTGGCCAAGTGCTACGGGGGGGATGTCACCCGCAAGCGGAAACTGCTGGAGAGGCAAAAGAAGGGCAAGAAGCGGATGAAGATGGTCGGCAGCGTCGAGATTCCGCAAGAGGCGTTTATGACGGTCTTGCAGTTGGGGGAGGAGTAG
>JBHHXL010000659.1:0-1877 GCA_046757065.1 Anaerolineae bacterium | reverse complement strand
ACAAGTTTTTTGACGAGGCCCTCGCCTGTAAATGTTCGCCCACAGCCCATCGCTATGATATAATGGAGCGGCAATTCCGGTGCTGCATCTGGGGCAGACCCGTGTGTCTGCCCCTACTGCCCCCAGGCAAAATGCAGAAATGGGCTCTCTAGGATTTTCCGTGCGCGAAGCGTACTTATTTGAAAGGCATTGATCTGATGGCTGCAAAAAAAGAGGTTGCGGGGCAGCGCGTGGCCCTCGTCACCGGCGCTACCGGGGCGATCGGCCAGGCCATCGCCCGGCAAATCGCTGAACAACCCGAATACGAGGTGGTTCTCGTCTGTCGAAATGAGGCCAAGGGGGAGCGGGCTGTGAGCCACATCCGGCAAGCGACCGGCAACCGCCACGTCCGCTACGAGCGGGTCGATCTGTCGCGGCAATCATCGATCCAGGCCCTGGCCGGCCGCTGGACCGGCCCGCTGCACGTGCTGGTCAACAACGCGGCCACGACCCCGCGCGCCCGCCGGGAAACGCCGGAGGGCATCGAGCTGCAATTTGCAACCAATGTCCTGGGTTACTTCTGGATGATCCGGGCCTTCAGCGAACACCTCAAGCGGTCGGCCCCGGCCCGGGTGGTCAACGTCGCCAGCTATTGGGCGGGCGGGCTTGACCTGGAGGACCTGCAATTCCAGCGCCGGGCGTATAACAACAACCAGGCCTACCGCCAATCCAAGCAGGCCAACCGGATGCTGACGGTCGCCTTCGCCGATGAATTGCGGCCATACGGCGTGGCGGTGAACGCCTGCCACCCCGGCGACGTGAACTCGGCCTTGAGCAACGACCTGGGCTTCGGGGGGCACGAGACTCCGGACGAGGGGGCCAGAACCCCGGTCTGGCTGGCGACCGGCCCGGCCGGCCAGCAGCAGACGGGTAAATACTTTGAACATTTGCAAGAGGTCCACTGCCCTTTTAGCGCCGACCGGCGGGCCGTGGACGAACTGTATCAGGCCTGCCTGCGCTTCTGATAGAGGTCACAAGCCGGCGACGCTACGCTGCAACAGGTAGAAATTGCGTCGCTCACCGTCGATGCGTTCGCTGAAAAAATCGGCGGCCAGGTAGCCGGCCTGAAAACAGGCTTCGAACAGAGTCCGGGTGTGCCGCCGCCAGGCCAGAGCCAGGTCCATCGAGGCGGTTTTGATGGCCTGAAAGCTGGTCGGGGTTTCGACCAGCAAGACCGGGGCCTCCGTCGCCAAATCCGCTTCGAGCGGGAGGCGCAGCCCGCCCCTGACCTGCGTGCGATTGGCCCGTTGCGCCCCGCCCTGCTCTACCTCAGCCAATCGTAGCCGCAACGGGCCCTGCCGCAGGCGGTCCGCCACCCGGCGGCTGGCGATCCACCACTCCACCTCAAAGCGGTCGCTGGGCAGGCCCTGGTTCAAGTCGTCGGACATACGCCCGTAAAGGTCGCGCTCGTAGGTGCGGCACACAACCCCCAGCTTGGCGAAGTTGAGGTTGGCGTTGACCCCTTCCAGCGGATCGAAGGTCCAGGTAACCAGGTCGAGCCCCTGCTGCAAGGCGAACTCGCGCTGGCGGCGTTTCAGCGCCTCGCCCACCCCCAAATGGCGATAGCCAGGCAGGACGCCCATCATATGGGAGCAGTGTTTCCAGTGCCCGCCGGCGGTGCGGCCCAGGAAGCCAAGCAAGAAACCGATCATTGCCCCCGCCTCGTCGAAGGCCCCCAGCACAAGCCCCCCGCTCTTTTGCACGGTCAACAGCAAATGGAGCGGCACCACCTCGCCAGGGGGCATCGACCAGACTTCGAGTTGAACCCCCTCAGCCTGGCGAAACTCCTCCATAGTTTGCAGGCTGCGGATGCTGAAAGACGTTTTCATCGTCGAGTG
>JBHHXL010000658.1:0-1879 GCA_046757065.1 Anaerolineae bacterium | reverse complement strand
AAATTGAGGACGACGATGGGCATATCGTTATCCATACACAGGGTGATGGCCGTACTGTCCAGCACTTTGACCCCCAGATTCAGGGCCTGGATATAGGTCAGCTTCTCGATGCGGCGGGCGTTGGGGTTGGTCAGGGGGTCCGCTTCGTAGACGCCATCGACTTTGGTGGCCTTGATCAGCAGTTCCGCGTCGATCTCCATCGCCCGCAGGGCGGCGGCGGTGTCGGTAGTAAAGTAGGGGTTTCCAGTTCCGGCGCCCAGGATGACGACCCGCCCTTTCTCCAGATGCCGGATAGCCCTGCCGCGAATGTACGGTTCGGCAACGGCCCGCATTTCGATAGCGGTCTGCACCCGCGTTTCGACGCCGAGCCGGCCCAGGGCATCGGCCAGGGCCAGGGCGTTCATCACGGTCGCCAGCATACCCATATGATCGGCGGTGGCGCGCTCCATCCCGTGGGCCAGGCCGTCCTTGCCGCGCCAAAGGTTTCCAGCGCCCAGAACGATGGCTACCTCGACGTCTTGCTCGCGAGTCAGTTTTATTTTTTGGGCCAACACGTCAACTTGATGGGGATCGATGCCCCTGCCATCGGGCTCGGCTAAGGCTTCGCCACCAACTTTGAGCATGATCCGTCTAAATTTTGGCGCCGGCATTCTACGCTCCTTCGACGGTGACCAACTTTATCGGGCAAATGGTGAGGTCATTTGACGATGAAAATGCTGAAGCGTAAACCGTTCCGCACTTCAGCATTGTTATGGGATAAGATTGGTAACGTTATGAAAGAGGCCAGAACAATTTCAGTTCTGGCCCCTTATTTACCCGCTGATGTCTAGTTCAAAACGAGCAAATCTTCGAATGGATACTTGAACCCCCAATTCTTTGCTGGTGTTGGCAAGCAGTTTCTCAATCGTCAGCGCATCGTCTTTGATGAACGGCTGCTGCAGCAGGCAGACTTCTTCATACCACTTGCGCAGCTTGCCCTCGATAATGCGGGCCTTGATCTCCTCGGGTTTGTTCTCAGCCTCCGCCTGCGCCTGGTAGGTATTCTGCCGGGCTCCCAGCACATCATCCGGCACGTCCGCCGGAGTCAGGTAACGGGGGCGGGCAGCGGCGACTTGCAACGCCAGATCGTGAGCCAGCACGCGCAGCGAGTCCGAATCGGGCAGGCCATTCTCGCTGCCCACCTCCACCAGCACCCCGATGCGGCTGCCGGGGTGAACGTAGCCGTCGATCAGGCCATTGTCTCCGGCGACAAAGCGGGCCACGTGGCGGATGCCCATATTCTCGCCCAGTTTGGCAATGGTATCGGTTAGAGCCTGTTGCACGGTTTTCTCGGAGTTGCCGATGTACGGGGCCTGCAACAAGGCTTCAACGTTATCCAGTTCCGGCTGGGCCAGAACCTGCCGGGAGAGACCTTTGACCAGGGCTTGAAAGTCCTGGGTGCGGGCCACAAAATCGGTTTCGCAGTTGACCTCGATTAAAGCCCCGAGGCTGCCCTCGGCGTTGACTTCAGCGTAGACGATCCCTTCGTTGGCCTCCCGGTCGGCCTTTTTGGCCGCCGCGGCCAGACCTTTTTCCCGCAAGCGGGCAACCGCTCTATCAAAATCACAATCGGTGGCTTCCAACGCCTTCTTGCAATCGAGGACGCCAGCGCCGGTTTCCTCCCGAAGTTGTTTAATCATATCTGTGGTAACACACACAATATCCTCCAAAATAACCTGGCTTCGATGGTCTGTCCGGCAAAACTTCCGCCGGACGGGTTTAACCGGTCTTTTCTACCGCTAATTCCTCACCAGATTCGGCCGTGGCTTGCGCTTCGGCTTCAACATCGGTCTCATCAGCCCCGGCAACCGCCGCAACTTCCAACTCGGCGCCAGCCTCT
>JBHHXL010000657.1:0-1888 GCA_046757065.1 Anaerolineae bacterium | reverse complement strand
AGCTAACAACTTGTTCGTACCTCGGACAAACTAACAGTTTGTCCTACATTTTATTCGAGCGAGTTATAACCGGAGTGCAGAGCTTGCTCTGCGTTGTGAATTGGCAAAGCAAGCTTTGCGTTCCAGATACTCCCAACTTTATACGAGGAGTAACACAAATGGAAATCGCGATGATCGGTTTGGGAAAAATGGGCGCGAATATGGCCACCCGCCTGCTGCGGGGCGGCCATCGTCTGGTGGCTTACGACTTGAACGAAAGCGCCATTCAGGCCGCCGAGGCAGCCGGGGCGGACGGGGCGCGCACCCTGGAGGAAGTCGCCGAGAAATTGCCGGCCCCGCGCCCGGTCTGGGTCATGGTCCCCTCCGGCGATCCGACCGAGCAAACCATCAACGCCCTGGCCGAGCGCCTGTCCCCGGGCGACATCATTATCGACGGTGGCAACAGCAACTATCGAGACTCGATGCGGCGCGCGGTTGCGCTGAAAGCCAGGGGCCTGCACTTCGTGGACGTTGGCACCAGCGGCGGCGTGTGGGGGCTCAGCGAGGGTTACAGCATGATGGTCGGTGGGGAGCAGGAGGTCGTGGAGCGGTTGCGGCCCGTCTTCGAGACCCTGGCCCCCGGGCCGGACCAGGGCTGGGGGCACGTAGGGCCGGGCGGGGCCGGCCATTTTGTCAAAATGGTCCACAACGGCATAGAATACGGTCTGATGCAGGCTTACGCCGAGGGCTTTGAACTGATGGACCACAAAACAGAATTCGAGCTGGACCTGCACCAGATCGCGGAAATCTGGCGCTATGGCAGCGTCGTCCGCTCCTGGCTGCTGGACCTGACGGCTAACGCCCTGGCCGAAAACCCCACCCTGGAGGGGGTTGCCGCCTACGTTCCCGACTCCGGGGAAGGGCGCTGGACGGTGGCCGAGGCGATTGACCTGGGCTGCTCGATCCCGGTCATCACCATTGCTTTGCAGCGGCGCTTCCGCTCCCGCGAGGCCGCGCCTCTGTCCGACAAGCTGCTGTCGGCCATGCGGGGCCAATTCGGCGGGCACGCGGTCAAACGGGAGGAATAGCATGTTTGATTTTTCAGACAAAGTGGTGATGGTCACCGGCGCGACCGGCGGTCTGGGCAGCACGGTGGCCCGCGCCTTTCAAAGAGCCGGGGCGAAATTGGTGCTGGTCGACCGCAACGCCGACCATTTGCAGCAGACCTTCCCCGATATGGTCGGCCCGGCGGATTACCTGCTGGCTAACTGCGCCGATTTGACCGACGTCAATGCCGTCGAAGGGGTGGTTGCCGCAGCCATCGACGGGTTTGATTGCATCGACGCCCTGGTCTACACCGCCGGCGGGTTCCGGGCCGGGACGCCGCTCCACGAGACCTCGCTGGAGACCTGGGATTTTATGCTGAACCTGAACGCCCGCTCGGTCTTCATCGCCTGCCGGGCGGTCATCCCGCATATGCTGCGGCAGCGGTCCGGCAAGATTGTGACCGTTTCCGCCCGGGCGGCTTTGAGCGGCGGGGCGAACATGTCCGCCTACAGCGCCTCCAAAAGCGCCGTGGTGCGCCTGACCGAGAGCATGGCCGCCGAGCTGAAGGAGGCCGGGATCAACGTCAACTGCGTCCTGCCGGGCACTATCGACACGCCCAAGAACCGGCAGGCGATGCCCGAGGCCGATCACAGCCGCTGGGTCAAGCCCGAAGCCCTGGCCGATGTCATCCTCTTCCTGGCCTCCGACGCGGCGCGGGCGGTTCACGGCGCGGCCCTGCCGGTCTACGGCCGGAGTTAGCGACCCCGGTGGCGGGCATTGAGGGCTTCAGCGCGGGTTTCTCCCCGCTCTCGCTTCGCGTCCCCCGCCGAGGGGAGGACCCGAATTTCCCCCCCCAGCGGGG
>JBHHXL010000656.1:0-1890 GCA_046757065.1 Anaerolineae bacterium | reverse complement strand
AGCATCGTCCGGGCGATGGTCTCCATCTCCGCGTAGGAAATGGGCATCGTGAAATCTCGCGTCCAGCGCTTTTGTTCCGCGTCGTATTTGCCCACCATCGCCGCGCCCACGCTGAAGGAAGCGATCTCCGGTTTGAGCGCCGGGACCACGGCGATGCGCTCGGCCAGCGGCAGCCCGGCAATTGCCCCGCCCGTGGTCAGGTTGAGCACCACGTCGCAGCCGGCGGCGCGAATGTCGTTTACAATCTGGCGAAAGACGGCCACGTCCGAAGTGGCCCGGCCCCGTTCGTCCCGGGCGTGAATGTGGACGATCGCCGCGCCGGCCCGCCAGCAGGCAATTGCCTGGACGATGATCTCGTCCGGCTGCTCCGGCAGGTTGGGATTGGCCTCCTTGCCCTGCTGCGCGCCGGTGAGGGCGGCGGTGATGATCAGTTTGCTCATAAGCCTTTTTGACCCCGCAGTACGATCACGTTATAATGGGTCGATAGAACGTTCTGGTTTCACAGAGAGGATCCAATGGCCCAAACGAGTAATTCCAATGAAGCAACCGTTCGTACAACTGTTGGGTTACCTCCCGAACTGGTTCGCCGTGTTGAGCGGTTCGTGAGCGACGGAGGCCTCCGAACCCTCGAAGCACTCATCGTCATTGCTCTGGAGCACTTCGTGGCGCATCTCGAAGCGCAGGTAGCAAGTCGGCCTGATTCGGTCGATGAATCCCTGGCCTGGACTCTACTCTCTCAGGACGCTTTCGCCGAAGATTGGGACGGCGAAGAGGATACCGTCTACGATGATTGGGAGAAGCGCTATGGCCTACGCCAGGGGTGACATCGTGCTGGTGCCCTTTCCCTTTACTGACCTAAGTGCTACTAAAGTCCGTCCAGCCCTCGTGGTTAGCGACAGTGACTATGAACGCGCTACGGGAAACCTCATCGTGGCCCAGATCACCGGTCGGATGCACAGTACACCAACCGACTATGCCATCACCGGTTGGCAAGATGCCAACCTCCTCAAGCCCTCGATAGTTCGGGCTAAGCTGGCTACTCTCTCACCATCCCTTGTCCGCCACAACCCTGGCAAACTTGCAGCAAGTGATATGGTTGAGGTAGACAAACGACTTCGACTGGCGATGGCCCTCTCATAAGTTCTACTCTCCCACAAATCTTGCCTCCCGTTTCTCTAAAAATGACTCCATCCCCTCTTTCTGATCGCGGGTGGCCCAGTTGAGGCCGACGGTGTTGATCGAGAAATCGATGGCGGTCTCAAGATCGGTCGTCATCCATTTGTGGATGATGTCCTTTTGGGCGGCCAGGGCGTAGGGGCTGAAGGCGGCTAATTCTTCCGCCCAGCGGCTTACCTCGGCGGCCAGTTCGGCGGCGGGCACGACGGCGTTCACCAGTCCCCGCCGTTCGGCTTTGGCCGCGTCCCAGTTACGCCCGGTGAAGGCCAGTTCGCGCGTGTTCACAATACCGATGGCCTGGGGCAAAATGGCCGCCTCGACGATGGCCGGGATACCGCGCTTGATGTTGGGCAGGCCAAACTGAGCCCGGTCGGAGGCGATCAGCAGGTCGCACGAAATAGCCAGTTCCAGGCCCGCCCCCAGGCACAGCCCATCGATCTGGGCGATGACCGGCCGTTCAAAGGTGCGAAAGGCGCTAAAGGTTTGATGAAGCAATTGGCCGATTCGCCGCGCGCCCCAAACGTCCAGGTCCTTCACATCACCCACGTCGATCCCGGCGCTGAAGGCCCGCTCCCCCTCCCCCGCCAGGACGACGACTCGCGCCACGGACTCCTTGATTTGGGCCAACGCTTCGCCCAGTTCGGTTAGCATCTTACGATTGATAGCGTTCAGCACCGCCGGGCGGGCCAGCGTCACCCGCGCGATTGAACCGCT
>JBHHXL010000655.1:0-1893 GCA_046757065.1 Anaerolineae bacterium | reverse complement strand
GGAAACGTCCCCAAAAGTGCCGGTCACTTCAACGCCGTTTATTCGGAAACAACTCTAATAATCTTGCAGGCCGTTAAAGCGAAAAGCCAGGCCCTAACAGTATAACCTGGATGACCCGGACAGGCTGGAAGCGCCGGCCCAGGCCGCGTTGAATCGCAGTTGGTGAGGGAGAGGTAGAACTGAGGAATTGCCGCCCCAAACCGCTATGACAACTGGTACAGTTCCCCGTATTTCGTCCGCAAGTAGCGAAGCAGCGGCTCGATGCTCATCGGCTGGCCGGTGACTTGCTGAACCAATTCGGCGGCGGTGTATTTTCGCCCGTGTTGATAGATGTTTTCTTTGAGCCAGCCGTGCAATGTGTCAAACTTGCCCCCGGCGATCTCGCTCTCGATCTGGGGATGGGCTTGCAAAGCGGCCTCGAAGAACTGCGCGCTCAAGATGTTGCCCAGCGTATAACCCTGGAACGCCCCGCCGATGACGCCCGCGTACCAATGCACGTCCTGCAAAACCCCGTCGCGGTCATCCGGGGGGGAAATACCGAAATCGGCCTTGACGCGCTCGCGCCAGGCCTGCGGCAGATCGGATACGGCCAGCCGGCCCTCAAGCAGGTCCAACTCGAAGTCAAAGCGCAGCATCACGTGCAGGTTATAGGTCACTTCGTCCGCATCCGTGCGGATCAGGGAACGCTCGACCTTGTTGATGGCCCGGTAGAAGCTGTCCAGCGGCACGTCCCCCAGTTGGGCGGGAAAAACGGCTTGCAGCTTTGGATAGAAATGCCCCCAAAAGCCCCGGTTGCGGCCAACGATGTTCTCCCACAGGCGCGATTGGCTCTCGTGAACGCCTGACGAAGTGCCCCCTGCCAGGGGCGTCCCCTCAAAATCGGCGCGGATGCCCAGCTCGTACATGGCGTGGCCCGCCTCGTGGATGGTACTGAACAGGGCCCGGCCCAGATGCTCTTCATTGATCCGGGTCGTGATCCGCACGTCGCCCAGCGAGAACTTGGTCATAAAGGGATGGTGGGTCTTGTCCTGCCGCCCGCGCTCGCTATCGAACCCCATCTGCCTGATGACCTCGAGGCCAAAAGCTAATTGTTCCGCTTCCGGGAAATTCTGGCGCAGGCAGGAGTCATCGGCGGGAGGTTGAGCGGTGATGTCCCTGACGAGGGGCACCAATCCTTCACGCAGCTCGGCAAACAAGTCCTGCACCGTCGAGGCTTTCATCCCGTAATCGGAGAAATCGATCAATGGATCGGCGATGCGTTCGTAACCGGGGAAGAAATCGGCCAGTTGCCGGCTCAGGTCGAGGGTCTTTTCCAGGTAGGGCTGCACTGCCGAAAAATCGTCGGCCGGGCGAGCCCTGGTCCAGGCCTCGTAAGAAGCGGTGGTATGGCGGCTAAACTCTGCCACAAAGGAGGGCGGCACGTTGACCGCCTTCTCGTAATCGCGGCGAGTGACGCGGATCAGGCTGGCCTCGTCGGAGTCGTAGGGCAGACTTTGTTCGTAAGGCCGCAAATCCTCCAGAAGCTGGCCGATGGCCGGATCGATGAATTTCTCGTGCGCGATCCGCCCCAGCGTGGCCAACTGGCGCCCCCGGGCCACTGCGCCGCCGGGCGGCATATAGGTCGATTGATCCCAATAGAGGAGAGCGGCAGCAGACTCCAGGTCATTGATCTCCACCAGCCGGGTCTTGAGTTCTTGCAATCTGGCCTCCACGCAAAGGTCCTCCCACAATGTAGCCTCAATAGATCCAATTTCTGAAGCGGAGCGGGCTCCTACGCCCGCGAATCGGCAGCGTCGCGCAAGCGGCTGCCGCTGCTAACCATAATGCAAACTATCAGAATGTGGGCCATTGTACCTCAAGCCTGCCGGATCAAGCAAAGCGCATCGTTTAGAC
>JBHHXL010000654.1:0-1896 GCA_046757065.1 Anaerolineae bacterium | reverse complement strand
CAGGCTCAGGGGCCGGACTTCAGGCTCACAAGTAGCAAGTCGCCAACGGCAAAGTGTGCGCTAAAAACCTGCTACTTGCGACCTGCTACCTGTCACCCGGCTGCAAAATGCCTGTCAAATCCAGAAGGGGTCCGTTGCAGAATCGGCGGTTAGAAGACAATGACGCCCCGCGCGGTCTCGGCGCTCAGCATATCGTCGTAAGCCTCGTTGATCTGGTCGAGGGTGTAGGTCTTTGCGATCAAGCGGTCCAGGTCCAGCCTGCCCCTGGTGTACAGGTCGGCGTAGAGCGGAAAATCGCGGGCGGTGTTGGCGCTGCCGTAGTAGGAACCCCTGATCGTTTTCTCCTGGCGGGTGATGATCGCGCCGGGCAGATTGGTGCTGCTGCCCATCGGGGCGATGCCGACCAGCACCACCGTCCCGCCGGGCCGCGCGGCGTCGAGACATTGCTCCTGGATGGATGGCAGGCCGATGGCCTCGAAGACGTAGTCTGCGCCCCGCCCCCCGGTCAGGCGGCGGATGGCCTCGTTGGTGTCCGGCCCGGCGATCAGGGCCTCGGTCGCCCCGAAGGCGCAGGCCAGCCGGCGCTTGGCCTCGGTCCGGTCCACGGCGATGATACGCCCGGCCCCGGCCAGTTGCGCCCCCATAACGATGCTCAGGCCGACGCCGCCAACGCCGAAAACGGCCACGCTGCTACCGGGTTTGACCCGGGCCGTATTGAGGACGGAGCCGACGCCGGTGGTCACGGCGCAGCCGATCAGCGCGGCCACGGTCAGCGGAATGTTCTTGGCCAGGGGCACGCAGCAGGCTTGAGGCACAACGGCGCGCTCGGCGAAACAGGCCAGGCCACTGAAGTGATAAACCGGCCGGCCGTTTCTGGACAGGCGGGTCTTGCCGTCCATCAGCGTCCCGGCCCAGAGCGGCTCGATGTAGGTTGAGCACAGACTGGGGCGGTCGTTCAGGCAGTAAAAACAGGCCCCGCAATTGGGAGCCCAGTTGAGGGCCACGTGGTCGCCCGGCTCGACCTGCGTCACCCCTTGGCCGACCGCTTCGACCACACCCGCGCCTTCGTGGCCGGGCACAACAGGCAGCGGATGAGACGTGGCCCCCGTGACCAGATGCCAGTCGCTGTGGCAAACTCCGGCGGCGGCCACCCGGACCAGAACCTCGCCCGGCCCCGGCGGCTCAAGGTCCAGCGTCTCGATTTTGAAAGGCGTATCGGGTTCGTGCAAAACTGCGGCTTGAATCTTCATCGCTCAAAATGCCACCATTCCGAACTCCTGCCCGGCATCCCAAACGACTTCCCAGAAATATTGGCCCAGCGGGCGGTCTACGTGCAGATAATAAGCGACCGTATCGCCCTCATCGAAACGGGCGATCAGCGTTTTGATCCTGGCGGCGCTGGTCTGCCTGACCTGCAAAGTGGGGAAGGCCGCCTCCCGAAAATCGAGGCCGCAGACCTTACCCAGCATTTCCGGCGCAGCGGGTCCAACCAGGCGCAGTACGGCCTTGCCGTGGGTGAAGTCAATCGCCTGGGTTGCCGGTTTTGCCCCGGCCAATCCGGCCTCCAACGTCGAGGCGGACGGCAAATCGGCCTCGCGGGTCTTGCCGAAGAGGTAAAGCTGATCCGGGCGCAGGCGGGCCAGCAGGCCGTCGCCGAGATCGGTCAGATTGCCGGGGTTGGCCGGCAAGCTGGCGAAGTGTTTTTTCAGCGCCCGATCCGCCCGGCCCTGGATCAGGATAACCGGCGCGCCGGTCAGATCGGCCAGGGCCAGGTTTTGTCCGGCTGCCCCTCCCTCGACCGGCCTTTCCGGCGCGGCGATGGGGCTGCGGAAAATGGGGGTGGGGGTCATAGGGTTAACTCCAGGTAACGATTAAGGCAGGTCAATCCAGTCCCTA
>JBHHXL010000653.1:0-1899 GCA_046757065.1 Anaerolineae bacterium | reverse complement strand
GCAGGCGGGGCTGGTGGAGCATGTAGTAATAGACCGCTTCCAATTGGTGGGGCAGCGGGTCGATGCGGGCCACACTGACCGCGAACTGGGGGTCGTAGGTGTGGGCCAGACGGATGCGGATCGCTTCGGCGGCCAGGCGGAAGCCGGCCGGATCGCCCTCGAGGCTGGGCTGATCAGTCCCGGTCTCTATTTTCAGACCGGCCAGGTCGTCGCGTTTGAGCAGGCGGGAGACGAGGCGGGCCTGGTCGTCAAGGGTAACGGCCTCGATCAGTACCCGACTGGTGCCGCGCGGCTCGACTCGAACCACCCGGACCCGGGTCGGCCAGTGCGGGCCGCTGAGGATAGCCCCGACCGGAGGAAGATCATTTGCTGCTGGTGTAATCACCTGTCGCTCCCACTTGACAGCCCGCCGAATACGTCTATACTTAACCAAAAGCGCATGTCCCGGCAGCGCCGGCGCATGGCGACATATCCTGGAAAAGCCCCCCGGACGGCCAAATCGTGGGGGCTTTTTATGTTGGCGTCCGGTACTGCTGGTAGTTTGGGGAAGGCGACAACCCTCCCCTTTTTAAGGATACAACAAGATGGGGAAAATGAAAAGTGGGGCCGTGGCTGGATTCGGCTTAGAGGCCAGGAGGCTCAGGGCCTTGGGCCTGGCCGCCGGTTCCCCGAGGCTGAGCGCCGGCGACGCTGGTACAACTCGGGCCGGGCGGCTTTGATCCGCTGGACCACGCTGAAGACGGCCGCATCTTCCCCCAACGCCAGCGCCCGGCCGATCTCGCGTTTGGCCTCGGCCCAGCGGCCCAGGTCGCACAGCGCCGCCGCCCGCGAGGTGATGAGGGGGACGTAGTCGAGATTGCGGAAAGCCTGCGTCTCGTTCAGGGCCTGGCGGGGCGCGCCTTTGGCCCGCAAGGTGGAGCACAGCACCGCCAGCGCCCCGGGGTGGCCGGGCGACAGGTTCAGGGCCCGCCGGGCCAGCTTTTCCGCCCGGGCGTAGTCCAGCATCTCGCGGGCGTCGCTGGCCTGGCGCAGCAGCGCATTGACGTCGGTGGTCGTGGCGTCGTCCCGGGCCAGCTTGGGCTCCAGCAGGCGGTTCAGGTGGCGCACGGTGCGGTCGGGTGGGATGGCGTAGGTCCTGGCCTCATACCAGACCTTGCCCGTCCAGATGTAGGATTTGCCTTCGAATTCAAGCTGTACTTGCCGGGCCATCCCTGGCACTCCGGAAAAAGAGGAGCCTCGCGGCCGGGTCAGGGAGGGGAAAAACCGCGAGGCTGGTGTGCAACGGCCGCCGTGGGTCAGGGAGGGGACGCCCAGCGCGCGGCCAGTCTCGGGCAAGTATAGACTAAATCGAATCGGGCGTCAAATGAGGACTATCTGCTGCAAACTGATGCGGGGACAGGGACTATACCCGCCCGGCCCGAAAAGAGAACAAACGTTCTAGTTGACAGTTTCAGAAAAATGTAGTACCATAGCCCAGTCGCTATTACGTCAACCAATACGGAGGCAGTCTGTGAGCGATAAGGTTCTTACTTCTGCACAGGCTGCTGCACGGCTCGGCGTCACCCCCCGCACCATCCAGCGCTGGGTGGCGGCCGGTGTCTTTCCGAACGCCTTCAAGCTCGACCCAGGTTTCATCAAATCACCGTTCATCATCCCGGTCGAGGATGTGGAGGCCTTCGAGCGAAAACGCCGAGAGCGCCAGGCAGCAGCCGCCGAGGACGAAACGCCTCAGTAACTACTACCTGACGCTCTCAGACTGACCTCCGCGACGGCCCGCAAAGGCTCGCAACCAACCGGGCCGTCAATCCTGTACCTTAACAAAGAGGCACAACGGTTTTGGCCAACAGAGGCACACATGGCGACGGGTGGACTTGAACCACCGACCTGAGAATTATGAGT
>JBHHXL010000652.1:0-1915 GCA_046757065.1 Anaerolineae bacterium | reverse complement strand
TGGGCGGGCGTCATCGCCGCCCTGGTGGCGGTGATTCTCATTTCCTCGTGAAATCGAGATTTGTTCCTCTGGAGACTGGAGATTAGGGATTGGAGATTGGGATATTATTGGCCTGGCATCTCTCTTCTCCAATCTCTTGATGAATTCTCATTCCTCACCAGGCCAGTATTTTCCCTGGATTCAAAATCCCATTCGGATCGAGCGTGGCCTTGATCTCTCGCATCAGGTTTAAGGCCGCCTGACCGTGCTCCCGCAGCATATACTTTTGCTTGCCCAACCCCACGCCGTGTTCGCCCGTGGAGGTGCCCCCCAGGGCCAGGGAGCGTTCGACCAGCAGGGCGTTGAACCGCTCGGCTCTGGCGCGCTTGCCGGCGTCGTCCGGGCCGAAGAAAATGGTGGTGTGCAGGTTACCGTCCCCGGCGTGCCCGACGATGATGTCCTCCACGTCCAATTCGGCCATTGTCCCGGCGGCGAAGGCGACCAGCGCCGGGTACTGCGAGATGGGCACGGCGGTGTCGGTGATCAGGTAATCCTGGCCCGGATGGTGGCGCACGGCGATCTCAAAGAGCTGGTGGCGGGCGCGCCACAGCCGGGCGCGGGCCTCGCGACCCACCCCGGCCTGGAAATGCAGGCAGTTGTGGTCGCGGCAGATGGTTTCGACCAGGCCCAACTCCTCTTGCAGGGAAACCTGGCTGGCCCCGTTGAACTCCATAAACAGGTGGGGCGCGGGCGGCAGGTCGAACCCTTCCTCGACCATCATTTTGACCGTCGTCGTGTCCAGCAACTCCAGCGCCGCCGGACCCAGGCCCGCGCCAATGATGTTGAACACCGTCTCGGCGGCCTCGTTGACCGTGGGAAAGGCAGCGGTCACGGCGCTGAAGTGCTCCGGCAGGGGGGCCAGCTTGAGCGTGACCTCGGTGACGATCCCCAGCGTCCCCTCCGAGCCGACAAACAGGTGGGTCAAATCGTAGCCCGCCGACTGCTTGACCGAGCGCGAGCCGGTGCGGATGACCTGGCCGCCGGCCAGGACCACCTCCAGGGCCAGGACGTTGTCTCGCGTGGCCCCGTATTTCACCGTGCGGATGCCGGCGGCGTTGTTAGCCACCATACCCCCGATGCTGGCGTTCGCCCCCGGGTCGGGCGCGAAAAAGAGGCCTTGGCGGGCCAGGGTCTCGTTCATATCCTTGTAAAAGAGGCCGGGCTGGACCGTGACCTGGAAGTCTGTTTCGTAGACCTGTAGAATACGGTTCATCCGCTGGAAGTTGAGGACGATCCCGCCGTGAACCGGAATGGGGTTGCCCTCCAGGCTGGTGCCCGCCCCCCAGGCCGTCACCGGCAGCCGAACCTGGTTGGCGTGGCGCAGGATGGCGCTGACCTCGGCCGTCGTCTGCGGCCAGACGACCAGGTGGGGTAAATGCGCCGGGTGCGACGACTGGTCGCGGGCGTGTTGGTCGCGGTCGGCCGGCGTCGTCGAGATGCGCTCCGGGGCGACGACCGCTCCCAGGGCTTCAAGCGTCGTTCCGAGTTCCCAGCCCTCAATCGGGCCGGGGTGGGGTATCCAATTTTGTCTCATAGTATCCCCTCTATAACTCATCCGAAAATTGGTGTTGCTGAGACACCGGCCACGTGGACCGGGGTAAACACGGAGGAGCCTGATCTGGCTGGCGCAGGGGGCGGTTTACGGTGTGTTGGGGCCGGTTCCGGGGTTGGGCTTGCCGGCGGGGGTGTTCCATTTGACCCTGCGGTCACGGGGCGTTTTCTGGCCAGGAGAACTGAGCCTGGACGGGGTTAGCCACTTTGTCGATAGCGCAGGTTCCAATCTCCCCGTGCTCAACCACCGGCTGGGTCGAGAGCAGGCCGACGCCCGCCAGGAGCACGACCGCGCCCAGGTTTATCGCCCAGCGCGCGAGAGAAC
>JBHHXL010000651.1:0-1928 GCA_046757065.1 Anaerolineae bacterium | reverse complement strand
CCGGTCAAGGAGGCCCAGTTCGACTGGCCCTTCGGACTGACAGCGGATGCAGCCGGCAACCTGTACGTGTTCGACCAGAACAACTTCCGAATTCGCCATATTTCGCCGGACGGGATCGTCTCCACCCTGGCCGGCACGGGCGAGCCGGGCTTCGCCGACGGCCCGGCAGACCAGGCCCAATTCCTGGGCCGTGGCTTCCTCGCGGTGGACGCGGCCGGCAACGTGTACGCCGGCGACGGTCACAACCATCGGATCCGCCTCATCACCCCGGCTGGCACGGTGTCCACGCTCGCGGGTACCGGCGAATCGGGCTACCGGGATGGGCCGGCCGACCAGGCACAATTCAACAACCCTGTCGGCGTGGCCGTGGATGCCAACGGAAACGTGTACGTGGCCGATACGGGCAACAACCGGGTCCGCCTCATCACGTCGGTTGGCATGGTTTCTACCTTGGCGGGCAGCGGTGAGCCTGGCTACAAGGATGGCTCGGCGAAGGAAGCGCAATTCGACGCTCCACTCTCCCTGACAGTGGATGTCGCCGGCAACGTCGTCGTCGGTGAGGGTTTTGTGCCTGAGATGCGGGGCACCAACCGGCTGCGACTCATAACACCGGACGGCATGGTCACCACTCTGGCCGGCAGCGGCAAACCGGGGCACAAAGATGGGCCGGCCGCCGAGGCTCGCTTCGTTGCCCCGAGTAGCCCGACGTTCGACGCCGGCGGGAATCTGTTGGTGAGCGATGAAGCCAACTACCGTGTGCGGTTGGTCACGTCAGACGGCATCGTCTACACCCTCGCCGGTAGCGGTGAGCGGGGTCGGGCGGACGGCCCGGGCCCGCAGGCGCAGTTCGGCTCACCGTATGGATTGTCGGTCGGCCCCACAGGAGAAGCATACGTCGCCGACTTCGTTGGTAACACCATCCGCCGTGTCACCTACGGGAACCCCGCTGCCGCCACACCGCTCCCTACGGACACCCCGCCGCAGGACGAGCGCATCATCAAGATCGGCTATTCGTTTGTGTACGCCGGGGCAAGGGGGGTTGAGGAAGCGCGCATGGCGGTGGACGAAGCCAACGCTTCGGGCGGGGTCACTGTCGATGGAGCGTCGCACAGCCTGCAGTTGGTGATCGCCCCCGCCTGCTGTCGTGACGAGGGTGTGGTTTTTGGGGCCGAGTGGCTTGTCGAGCAGGGCGTGGTCGCTGTCGTCGCTCCCCTCTTGGTACAAGGTTATCTGCCCCAGTCGCCGGTCTACTCCGCGGCTGGCCTGGTCCAGGTTACGCCTGGTGGTCAGGACCCGCGCTTCACCCTGGAGGGCCCATCCACGGCCTATCGCGTGGGTCCCAACGTCGCCTACGGCGGGCCAGTCGCCGCGCGCTTCGTGTACGAGGAGTTGGGTATCCGCCGCGCTGCCCTGCTGCCCGAGACGGCAGACTTCCCCCAGACAGCGGCCGACGCCCTCCAGAAGGCGTTCGAAGCCCTGGGGGGTGAGGTCTACCGCCACGACGTTACGCCCGAAAGCCTGGCGGACAGCATGGCTGCCATCCGTGAGGAACGTGCGGAGGCCGTTTTGATCTTCTTGCCGACGCCGGCTTTTGTGGACTCACTCATTCAGCACGTCCGCGAGACCGGCCTCCCAGTACCCATAATCGGCTACATTGTTGGCCGCCGGATATCCCCTGGTGTAGCTCCCGAGGGCATGTATGACGTCCAACCCGGTCGGCCGACAGCGGCCATGCCCGGCTTCGCCGACTTCGTCACAAAGCACCGCGCCGCGAACTTACTGCTCGAACCAAACCAGTGGGACGCCCTGGCCTATGACGCGACGAACGTGATCATCGAGGCTATCCACCGCGCCGCCGAGACAGGAGCAGTCACCCGCGAGAGCGTGGCCGCCGCCATGGAGACCTTCCGTGACGAGCCCTACCAGGG
>JBHHXL010000650.1:0-1939 GCA_046757065.1 Anaerolineae bacterium | reverse complement strand
CAATTCGGCGGGGGTATGATAGCGCAGGGATGGATGTTTAGCAAGCGACGGTCAGCAGGTGCGTCCCAAGATTTAGGCAGATCAGATGCGACGCACTTCCCCCGTGTAATTCTATGGACTGATCTCAGGGTACGAGGGCGATTTTCGCACCAATAGCTTGTTGGAAGTGCGTCGCACCTAGAATTCTGTAATGGTCAACAACATTCTACACCCAAGAGGGGGACCACCGACCAGTACAGATTGTGAAAATCCCCGGTCGAAAGCGCACAGTTTCGGCCCCGGCCGCCGTTATATTGGGTGAAACCATTACATCGACACCCGGCTAATGTTCCGGCTTCTGCCGTTGGCCCGGTGTCCAAGGAGCAAAGATGATGAAAAAACCCTGGTTGTCTGCGATTCTCAATTTCTTTCTGGCCGGACCGGGAACGTTCTACAACGGCCGGCGCAAACCGTTGGGCGTGGCCCTGACCCTGGCCGCCATCGGCCTGACTTACGTCGAACTCAACGTCCAGACCCTCGATACGACGTTGTGGGGGGTTATGTTCGTCAGTGTATTTTTGATGAACACCTTCCTGGCCATCGATGGCTACCAGGAGGCCAGGGCCATCAACGAGGCGCTGAACGAAGCCCACGCCGTGTCGTGACGCGGCCGTGTTGGGGGCTTATTGAAGTTAACAATACTTTCATTAGCCCTTTGTAGTGCGTAAGGGCTAAAGCCCTCAATACAACCCCCGGCGGCCTTAGCCTTCTAATTGGGCCGGTAAGCCAAAGGCGGCAAAGAGCGAGGGGTTGAGAAAAATAGTGATGGCCGCCAGGTAACCCGCGCTGGGCTGGACGGCCAGCACCTGAATGGCCAGCGCCGTGTGAACCCCATCCGGGTTGCGGCGGTACAGGGCCAGCGCGGGCTGCCCGTTGGCCCGGATGGGTTGCAGCCGGTCGCGGCCCGGCGTGTGGCCGCCGAACACCTCTCGCGGCAAGACGGCCCGGATGGCCGCCCGCCCCTGGTACCAGACCGGCCAGGGGGGCATGGCCAGCGTCGCTTCTTCCTTCAGCAACGCCACCAGCCCGCCGACATCGGCCATCTCCCAGGCCCGCACGTAGCGGTTGAGCAGGGCGGCCGTGGTTTCGTCGTCGGGGGGGGGCAGCTTCGCTTCGTCCTGGCCGGGCCGGTAATTAGCGGTCAATTTGACCCGGGCCCGGTGCAGCAGGCTGTTGGCGGCCGGGACCGTCAGCTCCAGCAGGTCGGCGGCCTCCCGGGCCCGGAAGTCAAGCACATCACGCAGGATCAAAACGGCCCGCTGGCGAGGCGGTAGAATTTGCAGGGCGGCCACGAATGCCAGCCTGACGCTCTCCTGGGCTGCGTAGCGGGCCTCCGGGTTTTCGATCCCCTCGGATTGGGCCGGCAGCCAGGCATCGGGCAGCGGGTCAAGCCAGATTGGGTCGGTGACCGGCGCTGGCAGCGGCGCGTTCGGGTCCGTCAGGGGAAAGGCCGTGGTCGGCAGCGCCCGCCGCCGCCGTTTATCAAGCGCGTCCAGGCAGGCGTTCGTGGCGATCTTGTACAACCAGGCCCGGAAGGAGCCGTGCCGTCGGAAAGTATCGAGCCGCCGCCAGGCCCGCAGCAACGTCTCCTGGACCATATCTTCCGCATCCTGCAACGAGCCCAACATCCGGTAGCAATGAAGCTGCAATTCGCGGCGGTAGGGCTCGGTCAGGTTGCCGAACGCGTGCGGGTCACCGGCCCGGGCGGCGGCCAGGCGGCTGGCCTCGGTCGATTCAATCATCCGTCTCCTCCCGACAGTTTAGCACCTTATCAGTCAGATTCTTGCACATTGCGTAAGAAAATTAACCACGGAGACGCAGACGCGAAGCGCGCAGAGATTCTCAATGATTTTCTCAGCGGACCCGGCGTCTCTGCGGTGAACCATAGCTTCTTGGCTCA
>JBHHXL010000649.1:0-1944 GCA_046757065.1 Anaerolineae bacterium | reverse complement strand
CCAGAAACCACAGCCGCTCGAAGGGGTTGGCGATGAACAGGGACACCCCCTGGAAAAAGAGGAGGGTGCCCACGCTAACGAGGATGACCCAGGGCATCAAGACCCGGTCCTCGTCCCACTTGCGGACCACGACCGCTGCGGCGAAGGCGGCCATCAGCCAGGTCCAGAACAGAATGGACCCATCCTGCCCGCCCCACAGGGCCGTCACCTTGAGAAAGGTGGACATAGCCTGGGCCGAGGTCTGGTAGACGTAATCCACCTGAAAATCGCCTGTCACCAGGCCGTAGACCACCGCTGCCGTGGAGAGGGTCAGCAGCAGGAAGACGGCCACCACCGCCCGCCGGGCGCTGGCCAGCCAGGGGCCGGCCGGCTCGTCGCGCCCCCGCCAGGCGGCAGACAGAACATAGATCGAGGTCAAAACCGAGAGAACCAGGCTGATGAAGCCGAAATCGTTGATCATTCCGCCAGCAACTCCTCGATCTTGTTGTCCAGAATGGGCGGCGAAAGCGGCCCGATGTGCAGCCCCCGTAGCTGGCCGCGCTTGTCCACGTAGAAGGTCTCCGGCACGCCCTTAATGCGATAGGCCAGGGCGATCTTCTCGCCGATGTCCGGGCCGTTGGGGTAGGTGATGTCGAATTCTTCCAGGTAGGCCAGGGCGTTGGGCTCGGTGTCCACGTAATCGACCCCCAGGAAGACCACGCCCCGATCCCGGTACTTGCGCCAGGTCGCCTCCAGGTAGGCCGCTTCCTCCCGGCAGGGGGGGCACCAACTGGCCCAGAAATTGATGATGACCACCTGGCCTTGCAGCTGGCTAAGGGTGATCGTCTGGCCCTCGAAGGTGGTCAGGCTGAAGTCGGGGGCCGGCCCGGCCTCGACCGGACCGCCGGCCTGGGCGGCCAGACCCCAGGCCATCAGCGCCAACAGAGCCAGCAGGAGGCCCACGGCCAGCCAGCGCCACGCGAAGCGGGCGGGCTCAGGGGTTGTCAAATCGCTATCGAGGATCGTCGCCTCGGCCATCGGTCAGCACCTCGCTAGAGTTCACTTGCGTCATCTGTCACAAGCAGTGTAACCGAAGTGAGCCAAGGACAACAGCGCCATCTGGCCCGCCCGCCTATGGGCCAAATAGCGGGGGCCAGGACTGAGCCGATTTCTCGCAAGCGGCTCAGGTGCTTGGCCCCTGGAAGTGCGCTCAAGAGTCAATGCTTCCTTACGACGAATTCAGCACCTCGCGCATCTCTTCGAAGTCGGCCCGGCTGATCTCGCCCCGGGCGTAGCGTTCTTTCAGGATGTTCAGGGCTGTATCCGGCCTCGAAGGAGCTGAACCCCCCGAACTCGTTGACGGCCCGCCACCGGCAAAGGCCCGCACGGCCAGGACGAGCAGGGCGAACAGCCCGCCCCAGAACAGCAGCATCATCAGCCCGCCAAAGAGCATCCAGCCCCAGCTAAATCCGTGTCCCCACCACATAGCGTTTTACTCCTTTCATTCATTCATAATTTTGCAGTATGGCCCGTTGCGCGCCCCAAGCCAACGGGCCATTGCTTGGTTCAGCTGGCAGTTCTTGACGCGAGAGCTTACTCTCCGCCCATCGTCAGCAGGTCACCGTGCCAGGTGTGCAGGAAGACCTGGCCGCTGTAGCCGTTGACGCTCAACATGCCCACCGTCTCCCCGTCGCGCAGGACGTGCAGGGTGTAGTAACCGTAGAACCGGTCGGCGTGCTCATCGGCCTCCGCGCCGGGCAGATAGGCATCCAGGTAGCGTTGGGCGCTGGTGACCGCGTTCTGCGGGCTAACCGGCAACTCGGTTGGGAGGTCGGGCGTGCCGGTGTCCCCCATCATCCCTATCGGGCCGAAGCCGCCGAAGCCGCTCATGGGGCTGTACTTGCTGTTCCACATCATATTCGGGCCGGGCTCGGGGCTGACGGCCAGGGTAACCGGGTCGACCAG
>JBHHXL010000648.1:0-1947 GCA_046757065.1 Anaerolineae bacterium | reverse complement strand
GTCCCGACGACCTCGTTCTCCAAAACCCCGAGGCTCTCGATCTCCAGGCGCATCACATCGCCCGGATAAATGTGGGAGACGCCCTTGGGCGTGCCGGTCCAGATCATATCGCCCGCCTCCAGGGTCATAAAGGCGGTGATGTACTCGACCAGTTCGGGGATGGACCGGAGCAGGTTGCGGGTGTTGCCCTCCTGCCGCAGTTCGCCGTTGACGTAGGTGCGCAGGTCCAGGCTGGCCGGGTCCGGGACCTCATCGGCGGTGACCAGATAGGGGCCGACCGGCCCGAAGGTATCGAAGTTCTTGGCCTTGATCGGCGGGCGGAAAAAATTGGTCACAAAATCGCGGACGGTAATGTCGTTGCCGATGGTGTAGCCCCCAATGACCCGCTCTGCCCGCTCCGCCTTGACCGCCCGGCAGCGCTGCCCGATGACGACGACCAGCTCGTTTTCGTAGTGCATATATTCGACGTTGGGCGGGGCCACCACCTGGCCCCGGTGACCGAGGAAGGTGTTCGGGTTCTTGTTGAACAGGACCGGTTCGGGGGGGAGGTCCAGCTCCAGCTCGGCGGCGTGATCGGCGTAGTTCAGAGCCAGACCGATGGCCTTGGTCGATTGGGCCACGGGCGGCAACCAGACCACCTCGTCCGGGTGGTAGGTCCCGCCCCCAGGCACGACCAGCCGGCCGTTCTCGAAGCGGCCTTCCAGGATTTGGCCGTCCACGGCGAAACAAGCGAGTTTCATCGGATTAGCCCTCAATCAATTCATAGTCGATCAAAATCTGCCGCAGGCGTTCCTCGTTGGCCGGATGCAGCGGGCTGAGCGGCAGGCGCACCTCGGGGCTGATTTTGCCCATCAGCCCCAGGGCTGTTTTGACCGGCACGGGGTTGATCTCGATGAAGACGGCGTCGTTGAGCGGCATCAGGTGATAATGCAAGTCTTGCGCCTCCTGCCACCGGCCGGCGGCCACCAGATCGTACAGGCGGGCCACTTCGCCGGGCAACAAGTTGCCGGTGGCGCTGACGTAGCCCGCCCCGCCGATGGCCAGGATGGGGAAGCACAGCAATTCGATGCCGGAGTAAACCAGGAAATCACGCCCCATCCGGTGTAGCAAGCGGTTGATATGCTCGAAGTCCTTATTTGATTCTTTGACCCCAATGATGTTATTATTAGCTTCCTTCAGACGAGCCACCGTGTCGATTTCAATGTTCACCGCCGTCCGGCCGGGGATGTTGTAGAGAATAATGGGCAGGTCCACCCGCCTGGCTACGGCCTCGAAGTGTTGAAACAGGCCCTCCTGGCTGGGACGACAGTAATAGGGGCTGATGACCAGCAGAGCATCGGCCCCAACGGACTGAGCATATTGGGAAAGGTGCAGGGTCTCGGCGTGGTTGGTGGAGCCGGTGCCGGCCACGAAGGGCACGCGCCCGTCGATGACCTCAACCGCCGTGCGGATGACCAGCTCGCGCTCGGCCAGAGTTAACGAGGACGGCTCGCCGGTTGTGCCCGTTACGGACAGGCCGTGCGAACCGCTTTCAATCTGCCATTCGATCAGAGCGGCCAACCCCTCCAGATCAACCTCGCCATCCTTGAACGGGGTAACCAGCGGCACAATTGACCCACGAAACATACGGCCTCCTCAGACTGCGTAATTTTCAGGGGGCTGGATGAAGCTTGCTGGACGTTTCGGCGAAATTGCGGTTGATGCAATTGATAATAGGCTAACGGAGGGCCGTCAACGGCTTGTCCTATACAGCGTCAATGCAAATGCCGGCCCGGTGGCATCGATGGTTATTGACGCCGCGAGAGACAGACTATTGACGGTGCTGATCTAACATTATTTAAGTAGGGGGATACCCTCAGTTTGTACGCTTCCCCAAATACCTGTTCGATGTCGCGCCATTTCTTGCCAGTGCGTCTGACCGACAGGATGAGGGCTAAGCAGCACATC
>JBHHXL010000647.1:0-1953 GCA_046757065.1 Anaerolineae bacterium | reverse complement strand
GCCCTCTGCGAGCATTGCGATTGGGCTTACCTGCTGCCCCCGGATGGACCGCCGCCGGTATGTCCGCACTGCTTCCGGGAGAAATTGACCCCGCTCAACGAGGGCTTGGACCCGCTGCCCTACGCCCACCCCCCGGAGCTACTGCTGCCCTTCGCCGTATCGGCCGAGATCGTGGCCCGGCGCATCCGGGGGTTCGCCGGCGACATTCGCTTTGCTCCGGCGGACCTGAAACCGGATCGACTCCGGGCCCGGCTGCAACGCATCTACCTGCCGATGTGGCTGGTCGATAGCCGGGTGCAGGCCACCTGGCAGGCCGAGGTCGGGTTCGATTATGAGGTGGTCAGCCACCAGGAGAGTTTTGACGAGAAACGCGGCGGCTGGGTTTCGCGCGAGGTGACCGAGACCCGCATCCGTTGGGAACCGCGCCTGGGACGCCTGACCCGGACCTATGACAATATTCCGGCTCCGGCCCTGGAGGAACACGCGGCGTTAAGCGCGAAGCTGGGGCCCTTCAAAGTGGACGCAGCCCGCCCCTTCCAGGCCGGGGACCTGGCCCGGGCCCGGGTCCG
The DNA here is from genome assembly GCA_046757065.1 of Anaerolineae bacterium. Classification (GTDB taxonomy): domain Bacteria; phylum Chloroflexota; class Anaerolineae; order 4572-78; family JBHHXL01; genus JBHHXL01. The sequence continues at coordinate 1,384 of JBHHXL010000647.1, read as the reverse complement.
CCTGCCCGATCGCCCCCCCGCCGACGCCTGGCCCGAGACCCTGCCGGCCATCCGGGCCGCCGCCGCCGAGGAGTGCCGCCGGGCCGCCGGGGCCGATCACATCCGCGAGTTTCGCTGGACGGCGACCTACCCCGACCGGAACTGGACCCTGCTTCTGCTGCCGCTGCTGGCGACCTTTTACCTGGACGACGACAACCGGCCCCAGCCGGTGCTGATCCACGGCCAGACCGGGCGCATCAGCGGCGTCCGCCGGGCCTCGATGAAGCGGGCGCAGCGGATGGCCCTGGTCATCGTAGCCCTGGCAGCTGTCATCTTCGCCTTCAGCCTGCTGCTGGCGCTCGGCTCCCTGCTGGAATCGGCCCTGTTGGTCCTGGCCGGGCTGGGGATGGGGCTGGCCGTTTTCGTTGGCCTGCTGGCTATCGTGCCCGTCTTTCTGGCCTGGGGGTTCAATCGTGGGGAGACTGAAGATTAGGTATTGGGGATCGGGGATTGGGGATCAGGGATTGGTGGGAGGTCGAGCTTCGATTGTGAAAGGGCTGTCAGTCCCCAATACCCAATACCTAATGCCCAATATCCAATCCCTAATCCCGCTTTTCCTCGTCCTGAACCAACGTCACCACCCGGAAGGACTCGGCGAAGGCCATTTCTTTGCCCTTGGCGCTGTTGGCGGCCCACTCGCGCACCCTCGGTTCGGGGTCCCAGTCCTTCATCTGGCTTTTGTGGGCGCGCAGGGCCTTGATCTTCAAATCGATGGTGTCGCTGATGTTGACGTACAGGTCGGCGTCGCTCCAGGCCGAGGCGTAGACTTTGCGCACCTTGTGCGGGGTGATGCCCTCCTGGGCCAGGTCCTCGAACAGGTTGGGCTGGCCCGCCGCCGGGAAGACGGCGTCCAGCGCGGCCTGGCTGGCGGCCCGGTGGTCCGGGTGATTGATGTAATTGGGGCCGGCCCAGACCACGGTCGGATCGCCGGTGACAACCACGTCCGGTTTGAAGCGCCGGATCTCGCGCACCAGCCGCCGCCGCAGTTCGAGGGTGTTGACCAGCATCCCGTCCGGCTCGCGCAAGAAGACCACCTCGCGCACGCCGACCACTTCCGCCGCCGCTCGCTGCTCCGCCTCGCGGATTTCGGCGGCCCGCTCGCGGGTCATGCCCGCCTCGTCGATGCCGACGTCGCCGCTGGTGCACAGGACATAGCATACCCCGGCCCCGTCCCGAACCCAGCGGGCCACCGTACCGGCGCAGGCAAATTCAATGTCATCCGGGTGCGCCATAATCACCATTGCCCTGCCCGGTACGTAATAACCGTTCGTGTTCACTGGTCCATCCTCTTCATAACGTATCAGCGGTGATTATACCGCGCCGTCAAACAAGTATCAAATCATTG
>JBHHXL010000646.1:0-1961 GCA_046757065.1 Anaerolineae bacterium | reverse complement strand
CCCATATCGCTCAAATCGGCAGGATTAATGCCCTTTAATTGGCGAAGGTATTGAATTAGATTAACAATTTATTACAAGGCCGGGGACGTTTACCAGGCGCGACGCAAGGCCGTCCGCGCGGCGTGGTAGCCGCACATGCCGTGCACCCCCCCGCCGGGCGGTGTGGACGATGAGCAGATAAAGAGGCGTTTGTTCGGGGTGGAGTAGGGCCTGAGCCGGAGCGTGGGCCGGGCGAAGAGCTGCCGCAGGTCTTGAACGCCGCCGTTGATGTCGCCGCCGATGTAGTTGGCGTTGTACCGCTCCAGTTGGCGCGGCGACTTGACGCTGCGGGACAGGACGCGATCCTTGAAGCCGGGCGCAAAGCGTTCCAGTTGGGCCTCGATGCGGGCGGTCATATCGAAAGTCGAGCCGTTGGGCACGTGGCAGTAAGCCCAGGCGGTGTGTTTGCCCTCCGGCGCGCGGGTGGGATCGAACAGGCTTTGCTGCGCCACCAGCACGTAAGGCCGCTCCGGGTGCTGGCCTCGCCAGGTTGCCCGTTCGGCGGCAGCGATCTCGGCCAGGCTGCCGCCCAGGTGAACCGTTCCGGCGCGGGCGCAGGCCTCCGCCCGCCACGGAATCGGGCCGTCGAGCGCCCAATCCACCTTGAACGCGCCCGGCCCGTAGCGATAGGCCATCAGCCGGCGGCGGTAGCGGTTCGGCAGGTGGGGACCGGCGATCCGCGCTAACTGGCGGGGAGTGACGTCGAAGAGGACGGCGCGGGCTGGCGGGAGGTCGTCAACGGAAGCGACCGGCGCTCCGGTCACGATCTCGCCGCCCAGCGAACGCAGGTAACCGGCCAGCGCGTTGGAGATGCTCTGCGAGCCGCCCCGGGGCAGCGGCCAGCCGGTGGCGTGCCCCAGCAGGCCGAGTATCAGCCCGAACGCAGCTGTCAGGGGTTGCTCCAGGGGCATCAGCGAGTGGGCGGCCAGCCCGGCGAAGAGAGCGCGGGCGCGCTCGGCCTTGAACCGGCCCTCGGCCAGGCCCCGCGCGGAGCGGATCGCCTTCAGACCGAATCGGGCCAGGGTTAAAGGATGGCGCGGCGGGAGGGGCAGCGGGCCCAACAAATCGCCCGCCAGCCGGTCCCAGTCGCCGACGAGGGGGGCCATCAGCCTTCGATAAGCGGCGGCGTCCCGGCCAAGCGCCTCGCCGGTGGCCTCGACGGAGCGTTCCAGCAGGACCGCCGTGCCGTCGTCGAGGGGGTGGGCCAGCGGGAGCGGCGGCTGAATCCAGGCCAGGCCGTGCTCGGCCAGAGGCAGCGCCCGGAAAAAGGGCGACCCGATGCCCAGCGGGTGAATCGCCGAGCAAACGTCGTGGGTGAAACCCGGCAGAGTCAACCCGGCCGAGCGAGCGCCACCGCCCACGGTCTCCCCGGCTTCGAGGACGAGCACGGCCCAACCGGCCTGGGCCAGGGTGATAGCCGCGGCCAGACCATTCGGCCCTGAGCCGACAACAACCGCGTCGTAAGCGACGCGACTCAGACGGTCTTGCCAGTCAGTCATCGGCGAACTCCGGCTGGTCGGCTGGGTCCCCGCTCCTAACTCTCAAGAAGCCACCAGGGCGCGTTTCCATCCCTTTGGAACGCGCCGGCCAAAAACAATCTCCCGCGCCCCCAGGAAGCGACCCAGGTCTTCGATGGCCCCGGCCACAGCCCGGCCAACATCAGGGGTCAGCGGCGCGGTCGGCTCGGCGTAGACGGCGTTGATCGTTAAGCACCCACGTTTGCGATCCATCGCCGGGTCGACCCGCCCGATCAATTGATCGCCGTGCAGGATAGGCATGACGTAGTAGCCGTATTGGCGTTTTTCCTTGGGCACGTAAATTTCCGTGCGGAACTTGAAATTGAAGAGCATCTCGGTGCGCTTGCGGTCGCAGATCAGATTGTCGAAGGGGGAGAGCAAAGTGGTCCGGGGGTGGCAACCGTC
>JBHHXL010000645.1:0-1962 GCA_046757065.1 Anaerolineae bacterium | reverse complement strand
AATTAAAGAGAACGAGGAAAAGCTGACCAAAGCTATTGCCAGGCAATTCCCGATTCTGAGTGGTCAGGAACGGTTTGATGCAGCTATGGCAGGTGAATCGCAACCAGACGCTATTTGTAAGATTCTGGGCATCACTCTGGGAGTCTCTGCCCATAAGTGGCTCTACCTGGTAGAGGACAAAGAGGGAGGATTGGCCTGGGTACCGCCAGTCCTGATATATAAGGCATTAGCTGACTCAGTGATCCAGAAGGGCGGCTGGATCGATGATCCGGCCAAAGTCTCAACTGTAGTTTTGTAGTTTCCACCCGACGCCCGGCATTTGAAATCAACCCTGTCCCGGGACCTTATCCTGGCTCCTGTTTACCGATTGGCATCTGAATCTCATCGCCGAATCAATAGGACCTCCGGAATCCGCCAGGGTGCCCCCCCAAGAGGACGGTAAGATTCGGCGTGTTCAACTGTTGAACAAGAAGGAAATATATGGAATCAGGATTCTTCAGAGCGCGCTGATAATACCTTCCTGAAGGTAACTGTTTCAAGATAGGGGGCTGGTAAATTGCCAGTCCTCTGTCGATTCTGGCCCTGACCCTTCGCACTGAGGCGAGCGAAAACAGGCCGGCCAGGAAGACCGTCGACGGTCCAACCACAAACTTCGCCTTACCGTTAATGTTTATTCTTGGCAGTTACCAAACCCATCCTAAATTGCCGGTGAGACTCTGAATCGCCAGACGTTATACAGATGAGAGCAAGCAATCCCAACACGATGACGATAGTCAAGAGAAGTGCCAAAAGTCTAAATCGCAGGAGAAAGCAGAATGAGTGACATAAGCAATAACAACGGAGGCGATGCCCCTGCCTGGGTCGCCCGCATGCTAGATCGATATCAAGCGGCTGTGGCCCACGGTTTTATCTTACACTTCAACACCGGCGACTACGTCAGTCCCGAAGCCCAGGAGCCACTGACCACCTACCTGGCCCGCATATTGGCCGGTCGCCAGGTGGTCGCTATCTACAGCCGGGACCGGGGCATCACCTTCCCCACCGAGACGATGCGCCGGCAGGCATTGGACCTCCTGGGATTGGCAACCCGGGAGGAGAAGCCGGATGACCCAGCCCTGGCCGCCCTGCGGGCTATCGGCGCGGCTGCGCCGGCAACGCAACAGGACCTTCCGCGCTCGCCGTCCGAGGCGCTGCCGTTGCTCGACCGGCTGCTGCGGGCCAGCAGTCTCAATGGTGAAGACCCGGCGGACGGTGGAAAAGTGTCGGCGGTCATCATTGAGGGAACCGAATTCATCGTTCCTGACGCCGACCTGGCCACGATGAGCGCCGACGACCGGACCGCCCTGGCGACTATCGCCCGCTGGGGGCGCGACCCGGAGATTGTGGCCGCCGGCAACCCGGTCTTTCTGGTCACCGGCAACCTGGCCGCCCTGCACCGCGGCCTGCGGGCAGCGAGCAACCGTTACGAGGCTATCGAGGTGCCGTTGCCCGACATCGAAACGCGCCGACGTTTTATCGAGCGGTACCTGGAGGAGCGGGGGACCGGCTTCAGCGTTAGCCGGTGGCCTGACTGTGGAGACCGTCGCCAATGCCACCGCCGGCCTGTCGCTTCTTCACGTAGAGGACATCTTGCTCCGGGCTGAAGCCACCGGCAGTCTGACCCACGACCTGATCTGGGAGCGGAAGCGGGACATCATCCGCACCGAGTTTGGCGACGTGCTGGAGATAATTGAACCCCGCTTCGGATTTGACGACATCGGCGGCCTGCAGCACGTCAAGGACTTCTTCACCCGCTCGGTCGTCCGCCCGCTCCGCGAGGGGCGGAAAGGCCGGGTGCCGATGGGGGTGTTGATGTCCGGTCCCGCCGGAACGGGAAAATCAATTGTAGCCGAAGCGGTGGCGAAGGAGGCCGGGGTCAACGCCGTCCACCTGCGCATCGGCGGCCAGGTTGCCTCGAAGTGG
>JBHHXL010000644.1:0-1964 GCA_046757065.1 Anaerolineae bacterium | reverse complement strand
AGGGCGTCACCGTGGAGACCTACGCCGGCACCGGCCAGCCGGGCTACAAGGACGGGCCGGCGGCGGAATCCCAGTTCAACTGGCCTTACGGGCTGGCAGCGGACGACGCCGGCAACCTGTACGTATTCGACTGGCGGAATTACCGCATCCGTCGGATCTCGTCTGACGGGATGGTCACCACCGTGGCCGGTACCGGCGAACCTGGCTTCACTGACGGCCCTGCGAACGAAGCTCAATTCTTGGGTCCTGGCCTCCTGGCGCTGGACGCCGCCGGCAATCTGTATCTCGCCGACGGTGGCAACCACCGCATCCGCCTAATCACCCCGGATGGGGTAATCTCCACGCTGGCCGGCACCGGCGAGCCGGGCTACCGGGATGGGTCGGCCGATCAGGCGCAGTTCAACTTGCCTCACGGTGTGGCATTGGACGCGGCTGGCAACGTCTACGTCGCTGACATGGACAACAACCGAGTTCGCGTTATTACCCCGGATGGCGAAGTGCGCACCCTGGCCGGCAGCGGGCAGCTGGGCTATCAAGATGGCCCTGCACTCGAAGCACAGTTTGACGCCCCGAATTCCCTGACGACGGACGCCAACGGGAACGTGATTGTCGCCGAGGCCTATGCGACTGAGCTCCGAGGTACACACCGTCTGCGACTCATCACGCCCGACGGTGTGGTCACCACCCTGGCCGGCAGCGGGTACCCAGGCCACAAAGACGGCCCGGCCAGCGAGGCTCGTTTCAGCTTCCCGAAATGTCCGACTTTCGACGCAGGCGGGAACCTGCTGGTGGCTAACGGCTTCTTCCACGTTGGATTGGTCACGCCAGACGGTGTGGTCTACACCCTGGCCGGCACTGGCGAGCCGGGTCGAATCGACGGTCCCGGTCCGGTGGCACAGTTCATCGAGCCGAAATGTATCACGGTCGGCCCCGAGGGTGAAGTCTACGTTGCCGACGGGCTTGTCCAGGCCATTCGCCGCATCACGTATGGTAGTCCTGCCGCTGTGGCCCGCCTCCCGACACCAAACCCTCCGTCGAATAGACGTGCCATCAAGATCGGCTTTTCGTGGGTGTCCGCTGGGTTGTACGGCCTCTTCGCGGCACGCCTCGCGGTGGACGAGGCCAACGCGGCTGGCGGGGTTACGGTCAATGGTGAGCCCTACACTTTGGAGTTAGTAGTATCCCGCGCTTGCTGCGGCGACGAGGCCGCGGTTTTCGGGGCCGAGCGGCTGGTCGAGCAAGGTGTAGTCGCCGTAGTCGCTCCCCTATTGAGGCAAGGCTATATGCCCCAGTCACCCGTGTATGCTTCGGCCGGAGTGATTCACATCACCCCCGGCGGCCAGGACCCCAGCTTCACCCTGGAAGGACCACCCACGGCCTACCGCCTGGGCCCCAACGTCGCCTATGGCGGCCCGGTGACTGCCCGCTATGCCTACGAGGAGCTGGGCGTCCGCCGCGCCGCCTTGCTACCTGAAACCGCTGACTTCCCCCAGACAGCCGCCGACGCCTTCCAGAAGGCCTTCGAGACTTTAGGGGGGGAGGTCTTCCGCCACGACGTGACGGCTGAGAACCTGCCGGAGACTCTGAATACCATCCGGGAGGAAGGGGCGGAGGCCGTGTTGATCTTCCTACCAACGTTTGGCTTTGCGGACGCACTCCTGGAGGAGGTCCGGGGGGCCGGCCTCCCAGTGCCCATCATTGCCTACATCGGCTTCGGTCGAATCAATGTTGGCATGGCGCCAGAGAGCATGTATGACATTGAGCCTGGCCGGCCCAGAGCCGACATGCCCGGCTACGCCGATTTCGCTGCCCGGTTTCGCGCTGCGGACTTCACGCGCGATCCTGACAGACCCAGTGAGTGGACCACTCTGGCCTACGATGCGACAAACCTGATCATCGCCGCAATTCGCCGCGCCGCCGAGACGGGGGCGGTTACGCGCGATAGCGTGGTGGCAGCCATGGAG
>JBHHXL010000643.1:0-1983 GCA_046757065.1 Anaerolineae bacterium | reverse complement strand
AGGCCGGGCGTAGGGCAGCCGTCGAGTCAGGCTCGTAACTTCTGCATGCGCCGGGGGTTATAAAGATAAACTTCGGGTAACAGGGGTGTAAACAAAATGATCCTGAAAGCACTAACGTTAGGAACGTTCCTGGCCCTGGTCGCGGTTCTCATCGCCAGGGCCGCCAGCCGGGCCGTGGCAGACGCGCTGGCCGCTTCCCTGCACCAGCATCGCAAGTAATAATTTCCGGCAAGTAAGATTCCGGGCGGGTCTGCGTCAGTAAAGTAGAACCCCTTGCTTGGGTGGCAGCAAGCAAGACAAGGTTAACACATTCTTTTTCTCCTCTCCTCCTCCTTTACCAGGGGCCGGGCCTCAAAACCCGGCCCTGTTGGTTTCTCCCCCCTGCCCCTGCTTATCAAATTGACAAAGCCCCTCGAGCGTGCTACACTTTAGCTAGTTACAGTACAAATATCCCAGCCACTATACGCATAGCGAGAGAGACTCCGCAATGGAGCGCCGAAGGTGCAAGTCTGCGGCAACGCCGGGCCGCAGGCGACTCTCTCAGGCAAAAGGATCGTTATGCGGACGGCATCTCTGGAGAGCCCCTGCCCGCCCGGCGGGCGGTAGGGCACCGAAGGGGCAAACCTCTGCCCGCAGAGGTAAACTCTCAGGTTCAGGACAGAGCGACGGGCACCCTCCTTGGGGCGCCCGTCTTTTTTTACCGCCGTGCAGGACAAGCTGACAGCTCGTCGTGCAAAATCTCGGGGCAGGCCTATGACCCAACCCCTCAAACGCACCCGATTGTACGACTGGCACGCCGCCCACGGGGCGCGGATGGTGCCCTTCGCCGGCTGGGAGATGCCGGTCCAGTACCCAACCGGCCCGCTGGCCGAGCACCAGACCACCCGCCGGGCCGCCGGGCTGTTCGACATCGACCATATGGGCCAGATCGCCGTGACCGGCCCCGGGGCCGAAGCCTTCCTCAACCGGCTGCTGACCTGGGATGTGAGCCGCATGGGGGAAAACGAGGCCAACTACTCGCTGATGTGCTACGACGACGGCGGGGTCGTCGATGACGTCTTCGTCTATCGACTGCCGGGGCGCTGGCTGGTGGTGGTCAACGCGGCCAATCTGGCCAAAGACCTGGCCTGGCTGGAGGCGCAGGCCCCCGGCTTCGATGTCTCCATCAGCGACGTCTCGGCTGAAACCTACATGCTGGCCCTGCAAGGCCCCAAAGCCATCGAGATTCTGGACTCGCTGGCCGGGGTCGATCTGGCCGGGCTGGCCCGCTTCACCGCCGTCGAGACGCAGGTCAACGGGGTGCCGACGGTGATCGGGCGGACGGGCTACACCGGCGAAGACGGGGTCGAACTCTTCTTCCCCGATGAGGCGGCGCTGAGCGTGTGGCAGGCGATCCTGGCCGCCGGCGCGCCGCGCGGCCTGAAGCCCATCGGCCTGGCCGCCCGCGACAGCCTGCGCTTCGAGCCGGGCTTCCCCCTCTACGGCCACGAACTCGACGCCGAGCACACCCCCCTCGAGGCCCGCCTGGGCTGGGCCGTCAAATTCAACCAGGACTTCATCGGGCGGGCCGCCCTGCTCAAGCAAAAGCTGGAAGGCCCGGCCCGGCTGCTGGCCGGCTTCGAGATGGTCGAGCGGGGCCTGCCCCGGCAAGGTTATCCCGTCGCCGTCGAAGGGCAGGTCGTCGGCCAGGTGGTGACGGGTATGCTGGCCCCCACCGTCGAAAAATACGCCGGCAACGCCTACCTGCCCCGCGAGTTGGCGGCGGTCGGCACCGAGATCGACATACTGATTCGGAACAAGCCCAAGAAAGCGGTCGTCGTCAGACGGCCGCTTTACAAACCGGCCTATCGGTAGTGGATGGTTGACTGGTTGACTGGTTGACTGGTTGACTGGCTAACTGGCGTATTAAGGGCTTTAGCCCTATGAGACCGGCAAGGGCTGAAGCCCTCAATACCATCTGACACCTGACACCTGACACCTGAC
>JBHHXL010000642.1:0-1986 GCA_046757065.1 Anaerolineae bacterium | reverse complement strand
TTCATCGCGGCCACGTGCGCCTCGAATTCATCCACATCGTCCACGTAGTGGCTGAGGTCCGGCTGCACTTTCACGTCCAGGTCCAGATCGACAATGGTCAGCGTATCACCGGCCAGTCGCGCAGGTAGTTGGATGTTGCCGTAGTACATGATCAAGGAGCCATCGGCTCTAGCATCGGCCCAAATGCCATACCACCGTTCCAGCCAGATGAACCCAATTGCCTGGTAATTCATCTCAAATCTCAAATTGCGTCGATAGTGAACAAAAGGCGTCCCAAGCGGCATATGGCAAATCAACAGCCCATCTTCCCTGGCGATCAAGCTGATCGCTAAATCGTAGTTGCGGCTGCCGTCGTATTTCACGCTGCGCATTTGAAAACGGTTCATACAATCAATCCGGTGCGCTTCAAGTGAGTCGAATCGTTATTATTATGTGCTGCGTACTGCGTGTTGCGTGTCATGTGTCGTGTGCCATGTATCACGGGTCACACAAGTGACACTTGACACTTGATTCGTGACACACAACACGTTTTGCGCAACACGCCTCACGCCCCACGCATCACGCAAAACACAAGTGCCGGTCAATGCCTCTCACCGGGGCTCAGAAACGGGCGATCGCTTTCCCGGTCGGCGCGGGTCAGGGCCGCGACCCGGTCCACGAACTGGGGGCACAACCCCACCTGCCGCTGGTAATCAAAAAGGAGGTCGATCTCGGCGGCGGAGAGGTGGGCCATAATCCCTTCGTCCTCGAGGATTACGTCCTTCAAGGGCCGGCCGGCTTCAAAAGCGGCCATCGCCGTTTCGTAGACCATCTCGTGCGCCGTTTGCTTGCCCACTTTTTCGGCCAGGGCCAGCATCACCCCTTCGGACAGGACGTAGCCGCGCGTCCGTTCCAGGCTGGCCATCATCCCGGCCCGGTCCACGTCGAGATTGGCGCACATTAGCTTGCTCAAGCGCAGCAGCGAGCCAGCCATCAGGCAGGTCGGGCCGAGCAGCGCCCATTCCGATTTCCAGGAGCGGGCGTCGCGCTCGTGGTCGTGGACCAGGTTCTCGGCCAGGCAGGCGGCGTTGTGGCGGATGAGGCGGGCCAGGCTGCCCAGGTGCTCGGCGATTTCGGGGTTGCGCTTGTGCGGCATGGTGATGCTGCCCACCACCCCTCGCACGAAGCCCTCGCGCACCTCGCCCAGCTCCGGGCGCTGCAAAGTGTAGATTTCGTGGCCGATCTTGTCAAAAGTAGCAGCGATCATCGCCAGCAGGTTGGTGAACTCCGCCTGCGAGTCACGGGCCGTGTTCCAGGTGATGTCCGGCGGGCGCAGCCCCAATCTGGCAAAGAACTTCTCCTGCAACTCCAGACCTTTTTCCCCGAACGAGGACAGCGAGCCGACCCCCCCGGCCAGTTGCCCTTCGCCCAGCCGCCGGCGGGCGTCCTTCAACCGCTCCAGGTGGCGCCGGATTTCTCGCACCCAGACCGCCACCTTGAAGCCAAAGGTGATGGGCAGCCCCGGTTGGGCGTGGGTTCGCCCCGGCATCGGCGTGTTGCGGTGGGTTTCGGCCAGGGCCAGCAGAATCTCCTCGATCTCTCGCAGGTCACGGAAGACGATGTCCCAGGCTTTGAGCAGGGCCATCGCCGTCCAGGTGTCGGTGATGTCCTGGACGGTGGCCCCGTAGTAAAGCCATTCCCCGGCCTCGCCCCGGCACAGCTTTTTCAATTCTCGAATCAGGCCCAGCGTCGAGTGCCCCGTTTCCCGGTAGCCCTGGCCCAGGGCCTCCATACTCAGCAATTCCACGTTGCACACCCGCCGGATCTCCGGCACGACCCCGGCCGGGATCAGGCCGACCTCGGCCTGGGCCTCGGCCAGGGCGGCGATCACGTCCAGCCAGCCCTGGGTACGCGGTACCTCATCGAAAATGGTCCGCATCTCGTCGCTGCCCCAGGCGCTGCCATAGATTTCCGAATCGATGATATGAGTCGCCATCACGTTCCTCC
>JBHHXL010000641.1:0-1987 GCA_046757065.1 Anaerolineae bacterium | reverse complement strand
CCCGCTTCGACAATCGCCTCAACGATTTTGGTGTAGCCGGTGCAGCGGCACAGGTTGCCGGCAATGGCCGCCCGGGCCTCAGCCTCGGTCGGCTGCGGGTTGCTCTCCAGTAGAGCCACGGCGCTCATAATCATACCCGAGGTGCAATAGCCGCACTGGATCGCGCCGGTTTTGACGAAGGTCTCTTGCACCGGATGCAACCCGTCACCCGCAGGATGACGCAGGCCCTCGACCGTGGTGATCGAGCAGCCGTCAGCGTCCACGGCCAGAACCAGGCAGGAAACCACCGAGCGGCCCGGCCCATCGCCCCCCGGCGGGGCGAGCAAGACCGTGCACAGGCCGCAATCACCCGTGTCACAGCCGCGATGCGTGCCGCGCAGGTCCAGGTCCCAGCGCAGAACATCCAGCAACGTCCGTCGCGGGGAGACGTTCAGCGTAAAAGGATCGCCATTAACGTGAAGCGTGATTTGATAGGTCTTCAAAGTTGACGTCCTCCAGGTGTACCGGTCTTCATCCTTCCGCCTTCACGCGCGGCGTTCATCTCTCATCCTTTGCAACCCCCGCCGGGCCAACACCTCCACCATCCGCCGCCGGTACCAGGCCGAGCCGCGCAGATCGTCGATGGGACGGGCTTCCTCGGCGGCCAGGCGAGCGGCGGCGGCGATGGCCTCGTCGTCCAGCGGCCCGCCGCGCAGCGAGTCCTCGGCCCGCCGGGCGCGCAGCGGGATCGGGGCGACCGCGCCCAAGACCAGGCGGACGTCGTCGCAGGTCCCGTCCTCTTGCCACAGGGCTGCGCCGACGCCGACCACGGCGATCTCCATCGCCTGGCGTGGGGCGTGCTTGAGATAGACGGCCGCCGCCCCCGCCGCCGAGGCCGGGACCGTGATCTCCGTCAGCAACTCGTCCGGGGCCAGCGCGGTCTGGCCCGGTCCGGTGAAAAACTCGTCCAGGGCCACGGACCGCGTGCCCGACGGCCCGGCAATTTGGGCCACGGCCCGCAGGGCGATGAGCGGCGGGGCCAGATCGGCGGCGGGCGAGGCGTTGCACAGGTTACCGCCGACGGTGGCCATATTGCAAATCTGCACCCCGGCCATCGTGGCCGCCGCTTCGGCCAGGACCGGATAATGTTCTCTGATCACCGCCGACTCCATCAGGTCGGTGGCGGTGACGAGCGGCCCCAGGCGCAGGCCCGCTTCATCACGGCTGATGCCGTTCAGACCGGAGATGCGCTTGAGGTTGACGACCGCGCCCGGAGCCCTCAAGCCTTCCTTCATTTGCGGCACAAGATCGGTACCGCCGGCCAGCGGATAGACGCGCCGTCCGTCCGCCGCCGCCTCGGCCAGAAGGGTAATGGCTTCGGCCAGCGTTCCGGGGGAATGATAAACGAAATCTTGCATCCTGACTTACTCCACCGCTTCGAGCGCCGGGTGCGGCAGCCCGGCCAGCAGGCCAAATTCATACCCGGCGTCAAAGGCCCGCAAATTGGGGGACAGCAACCGCTGCGGGCTGAGCCGGCTCAGCGTGGCCCGCAGCTCGGACCGGGCCAGGGGAAACGCGGGATGGGCCGAGGCAAAGCCGATGAGGGCCACGTTGGCCAGGGCCGCCATCCCCAGGCCCAGGGCGATGCCATCCGCATCGCAGGTCAGGACCTGAATCGAATGCTGGTCGAGGTAAGCCCTGGCCTGCCGGGAAGGAAATTCGGACCAGTTGCAATTGACGAAGCACACCCCGCCGGACTTCAGAAAGTCCATAGCCCGGTAGGCTTCGTGCGGGTCCAGGCCAAAGAGGAAGTCGGCGTTTCCCCGGCGCACCAGAGGGCTGGCAAACCCGCCGATCTTCAGATGCGAGGCGACGGACCCACCGCGCTGGCTCATGCCGTGCGTCTCTGAGCCGAGCGTCTCCAGGCCCAGAGCCAGCGCCGTGCGGGTCAAGAGCTTGGTCGCAAATAACACCCCCTGGCCGCCGACTCCGGCTAAGACGATTTGTA
>JBHHXL010000640.1:0-1988 GCA_046757065.1 Anaerolineae bacterium | reverse complement strand
CTCAGGCTGACTTCAGGAGTCTCCCAGCTTTCGCACGTGCAAGGTGAAGCCGTCAGCGCCGGTGATCTCCAGCTCCACGCCGGCCTCGACCTCCCCTTCGTCCAGAACGGCCTGCCACCGCTCTCCGGCCACCCAGACCGTTCCCTTCGGCTTGAGGGCAGTGCGCGCCGTGGCTTTCGCGCCCAGCAGAGCCTCAACGCCGGTGGTGGGTTGGCGGCGCTGGGTGGCAAGGGCCTTGCTCATAGCGAAAAAGACCAGCCCGCCAATGGTTGTCGCCGCGCCGATGAGCGGCCAGATGGGGACCTGGTAGCCCAACTCTTCATCATTAAAAAGAATCAAGCTGCCCAGAACGAAAGAAATGATTCCGGAAAGGGTCAGGGCTCCGTGGGTAGGGGCGAAAAACTCCGCGCCAAAGAGGATGAAGGCCAACAAAACCAGGCCCAGCCCGGCAAAGTTGACGGGTAACTGCCCGACGGCATACAGGCCCAGCAACAGGGCGATGACGCCGATCACGCCGCTGATATAACCGCCCGGCTGCGACAACTCGTACAGGATAGCCAGCGGCCCGATAGACAACAGCAGAAACGCAATTTCGGGCCTGAGGATGACGCTCAGAAATTGCTCGCCTATCGTCATCGGCAACGATTCCGGGACAGCGCCCGCCGTTTGCAATGTCACAATCCGATCGTCGATCTTGACCTGAAATCCATCGAGTTGTTTGAGCAAATCGTCAAGGTCGCTGGCGATAAAATCGATCACGCCCAGCTCCAGGGCCTCTTCCGCGCCGGCGGCTTTGGCCTCGGTGATCGTCTTGCGCGCCCAGTCAACAGCCGCTTCGCCGCGCCGCTCGGCCAGCCCCTCGATGTCGGCAACGAGGATGTTTTCAACTTTGGCCTGCGCGGTTTCATTGATGTCGCTGCCATCGAAATTGATCGGGCTGGCTGCGCCGATGCTGGTGTTGGGGGCCATCGCCGCCACGTGGCCGGCCAGGGTGATAAAGGTCCCGGCCGAGGCGGCAAAACCTCCGGGCGGGTAGACATAAACCACCACCGGCACATCGGCCGTCACCAGGGCCTGGATAATGCGTTTGGTGAGCTGCACATCCCCGCCGGGCGTGTTAAGCTGGATGATGAGCGCCTCGGCGTTGCGATTTTCCGCTGTGTCAACGCCGCGCTCGATAAAACTGAGCATGATGGGAGTTACCGGCCCGTCGATTTCCATCACCAGGGCCACACTTCCCGCCTGGGCTTGAGCTGCACCTTTGACAACGATGAAAACGCCGATAACCAGCACAAGGGTTTTTAGCCATCGAAATGGGTTCATTGGACAATCGCCAGTCAAACGAGTAAGATAAACGCTGCCTGCCAGACTGCCGCAGGCTACCAGACCCACGCCTGGTTCCCGATACGGGCTTAATGATATTATACCCCTTCCCTCTTCAAGAACAAAGCGGCTCTCCCCGAAAACTCAAGCGTGCGCCACCCGGCCCCTCCGGCTGGTTTCCCCCCCTTATCCCCCATTCATCCACCCCGCCCTCAAGGTTATCCCCAGGTTATTCACATCCTATTCAGGACTGATCATAACATTTCTTAAAAACCCTTGAAGTGGTTTGATTTTAAGGTCAGCCCTATTGCCAGCACCAATGAGCTTTGGTAGAATCGAGCCACTGAAGCTGGAAAATTTTTGACCTTGGCCCCCGTTAGATGTGGGCATCTAACCGGGGTTTTCATGTGGGTGTGGGTCATATTTTCCTTTGCCACAGTAGGTCTTGCTCTACCTCATAGGTTGAGAAAACCACGCAAAAGCTATAAAGCGATCTGAAAATTTAATTACCTTTGCGTTAAATCCATTGTTGTCAGGTTACTGCCTTATGGCTTGCTGTAGAACCATAGGGATTAGCAGTTTTGTGCTGAACAGCCCTTCTCCTGTACACTTAGTAACTGTCCGTAAATAACTTCTCACTTTTTTCCAAGAAACATCCTGCAAAA
>JBHHXL010000639.1:0-1996 GCA_046757065.1 Anaerolineae bacterium | reverse complement strand
CATCATAAATCGTATGCCTGGGAGTATAGCATATTCCCCGGCACGTTCCAATCCGTCCGTCTTGTGAAACAAGGGAGGGTATGGTACACTGCGCCCCAACAGCGAATCCTCTACATTTCAACAGACGCTATGACCCGCAAACATCCCCCCGAAGCTCCCGGCTCCCCGCGCGAGCGATTTCGCCGCGAGGGGTGGCACATTTTCATCCGCTGCCGCGCTCCCGACCGGCAATACACGCGGGCCATTGTGGACCACTTACGGGATTATTACGGCCTGCGTATCTGGTTTGACGAGTATAGCCTGGGCGAGATTCGAGAGGTGCGCCGCGAGATAGAGATGGCCCGCCGCTCCTCCCGCTTCGAGATAGCGGTGGTTGGTTCTTCGTGGAACGAACGCCCCTGGCGCTGGCTGCCCCCGGCAGAACTGCACAGCAAAGAGGAGGGCGAGGCCTGGCTGGTCGGGCAGCGACCTCTGCCGGGCAGCGCCACGATCCTGTTGCCCGGCTTCCGGCCCAGCCTGCGGCAGCAGTTCTTCTCGCGGATGCCCCGCCCCCGCTTCCGGTCCTACGGCAAGCCTCAAGCCGATGCCGCCGCTATCGTCCGTCTTTACCGGGCGTACCGGATTCTCCGCAGCGCGTTGATCCTGGCCTTCACCCTAGGCCTCCTGGCCGGCCTGATCTGGCTGCTGCCCGAATCGCTGGCCGCCCACCTGCGGCTCGATTTTTCTGCCGGCTGGTTGTGGGCGGTTTTCCTGTTTCTGGCGGCGCTGCTCATCCCGTCGTTCGCCTGGTACTTTTATCTGGCCTGGTATTTCAATGACCTGCGCCGGTATGTGGGGCGACGCTGAGAGGGGAAACGGTGGCGACGTGGCGCACCGGCTTGTAGCTGAAGCGGTGGATTGAGCACGGCCCCAGCTCGAGCAGGGCCGCGCGATGCGCCTCTGTGCCGTAGCCCTTGTGCCGGGCGAAGTGGTAGCCGGGGAAGCGTTCGTCCAGTTGGACCATCAACCGGTCCCGCGTCACTTTAGCGATGATGGAAGCAGCGGCCACGGTTAGCGAGCGGGCATCGGCCTTAGGGAAAGCCAGTTGAGGCAGGGGCACGGAGGGCAGGGAGAGGGCATCGAGGAGCAGATGTTGCGGGGCCTGGATTTTACTCAAACGCCGCAGGGCCTGCTGCATCGCCCGGCGCGTGGCCGGCAGCAGCCCCCGTCGATCTACGCAGGCCGGAGCAACGATACCCACCCCGACCGCCAGGGCCACTTCCTGGATAACCTCATAAAACCGGTCGCGCGAGCGGGGGGTCATCTGCTTGGAGTCGCGCACGCCCTGCAAGCGCCGCATCAGGTCTGGCGCAGTCACCAGATGTAAGGGCAGGATGACCGCCCCGGCCACGACCGGCCCGGCCCAGGCCCCGCGCCCGGCCTCGTCCAAACCGGCAATCAGCCGGTAGCCCTGGGCATAAAGCGCGCACTCGACATCGAGGGTGGGCGGGCTGGCCATCACCGTCGGTCAGACTCTACCGGCGACGTTTTTCGCGCAAGCGGGCCGCTTTGCCGGTGCGCTCGCGCAGGAAGTAGAGCTTGGCCCGCCGCACGTGGGCGTGGCGCATAACCTCCACTTTCTCGACGCGCGGCGAGTGAAGAAGAAAGGTTCGCTCCACGCCGACGCCGTGCGAGGCAATACGGCGCACGGTAAAGGTTTCGTTCACGCCGCCGCCCCGGATGCGGATCACGGTCCCCTGAAAAACCTGAATACGCTCGCGGTTGCCCTCCACGATGCGCACGTGGACTTTGACCGTGTCGCCGGGGCTGATGTCCGGCGGGGTTTCTTTCAACTGCTCAACAGAACGAAGCAAATCCACTGCATTAGCCATAATTGCACATCCATTCGGTCGTTGTCATGAAAAACTGGCCGCCAGGCCAGCAACAAGCCAACATTGTAGCACGTTTTGAAACGCCAGGCAAGTGACACGGATTATTCAGAGGCGAGGGTGCGTCC
>JBHHXL010000638.1:0-2010 GCA_046757065.1 Anaerolineae bacterium | reverse complement strand
CAACCATCGATACACTCGCCGCAATCGATGCACAGGCGGCGGTCGATCTCGACCTTATCCGTACCGACGTTCATCACCAGGGCCGGGCACTCGAAGGCCACCAGGCAATAGCGGCAGCCGTCACATTCGTCGGTGACCTCGACTTTGATGGGCGTTACGGCCTGGCGCTCGTACAGGGCGCAGGGCCGCTCGGCCACGATCACGGCCACGCCGCCCTCGGGGGCCAGGGTGTAGGCCCGGGCCTCGTCGAGCAGGCCCTCCATATCCTCAATCTCGTAGGGATCGATGCGACGGATAAACTTCACCCCACAGGCCTTAACCAATTCGGGGATCGACACGGACCGGGCCGATTCCCCGGTCGCCGTGAAATCGGCGGCGGCGGTGGGCTGCATGCCGGTCATAGCCGTGGTGTCGTTGTCGAGGATGACCAGGATGAAGCGGGCGTCGTTGTGAACGGCGTTGGCCAGGGCCGGCAGCCCGGCGTGGATGAAGGTGCTGTCGCCGATGGTGGCCACAATGGGCATCGTTTGGTCGCCCAGATGATAGGCCTGGTAAAAGCCGCTGGCCATCGACACCGACGCGCCCATATCGAGCACCGTGTCCACCGCCCGCAGGTTGAGGCCCAGCGTGTAGCAGCCGATGTCGCCGGGCAGCACCCCCCTGGGGAAGGTGCGCTTGATGGCATAAAACGAGGAGCGGTGCGAACAGCCGGGGCACAGGCGTGGCTTGCGCACCGGCAGCTCCAGCGTCTGGGCGATCTGCTGCCACTCCCCGTTCGGGGCGGGGGAAAGGGATGGTCGATCCGGCCCGATGAATTGGGTCAGAATATCATAAATGATCTCCGGCGTCAACTCCCCGGCGGCGGGCACCGTTCCATCCAGACGGCCCGCCAGCCGGCTTTTGTCACGGATTTGCATCTCGATGGCGTAGTCGGGCTCCTCCAGAACCAGCACCTTTTCACAACCGGCCATAAACTCGTTCACCAGGGCCTGCGGCAGCGGATAGGGCGTGCCGATTTTGAGCAGCTTCACCTCCCCGGCCAGGCCGGTCTCCCGCAGAATTTCCTGCGCTGTGGCGAAGGCCACACCCCCGGCGATGACCCCCACTCCGGCGGACGATGGCCCCTCGACATAATTGAATGGCGACCCGGTGAAGGCGTCCTCGATGGCTTTGAGCTTGTCGTTCAAACGGTGGTGCAAAATATTGCGAAAACGCGGCGTCGCCGCCCAGCGAGCCGGGTCCTTCTTGAAGCGAGCCTTATCATCGGGCTGTGGGATAGGGCCAAAGGCGATAGGCTGGGTGGCGTGGCAGACGCGGGTCGTCGGGCGCAGGATGACCGGCACGCCGTACTCCTCGGACAGGGCGAAGGCGGCGGCGGCCATTTCTTTGGCCTCGCGCGGCGTGCTGGGGTCGAAGACCGGAACCTTGGCGAAGAGGGCAAACAGCCGGGTGTCCTGCTCGGTTTGCGAGGAGTGCGGGCCGGGGTCATCGCAGACGGCCACCACCAGCCCACCCCGCACGCCGGTGTAGGCTACGCTCAACAGAGCATCGGAGGCCACGTTCAGGCCGACCTGCTTCATCGCCGCCGCCGCCCGCATTCCGGTCAGGCTGGCGGCGATGGCTACCTCCAGGGCCACCTTCTCGTTGGTGGACCATTCGACGTAAATATCGAGCGAGTTCGCCTTTTTGAAACGGATCACCTCGGCCAGGATTTCGGAGCTGGGCGTGCCCGGATAGGCGGCCATCACCCGGCAGCCGGCCTCGACAATCCCCCGGGCTACGGCTCCATTACCCAACAACACTTCCTGCTGCACAGGTTGCTTCGCGTCTGTCATTACCTCATCCTTTCGGGTGCGTCCAAAGTTTTTGGAAAGCACAGGGGGGAATTGGGAGGACGCCCCCCACACCCCCCGGCCCTCCTAAAATGTCGGACACACTCATCCTTTCCATCGCTTTCACCAGTTTCTTCCGATCAGCGCCCAATCACAACTTCGTAGCGCGGCTTTCGAC
>JBHHXL010000637.1:0-2014 GCA_046757065.1 Anaerolineae bacterium | reverse complement strand
CAGGTAGGCCATCTGCTCAAAGTGTCGCCCGTAATGTGTTAGCAGGGTGTCATCCAGGCTCAACACTCCCCGCCGCTTCAAGCGGGTCCCCGGCAGGCTGGCCAGCACCGCCAACCGGGCTCTGTGCAACTGCTCGATGGAGAGCGGGTACTCCGTCAGCCACCGATTGAGGCTGCTTTGATGGCGCATCTCGTGCACGAACAAGCGGTTGACGCCCTCGATGGTCTTGTTTTCCGAGACGATCAGACCGCTGAGGTACCGTTGAAACTGGACCAAGGCCGCTTCTGAAAAGACCGGCTCGAAAAAGTTGGATCGCACGGGCCTAAAGGACCCGTGCTGAGAGAGCCAGGCCCTTTCGGGCTAAAAATCTGGCCGTTCAGGGTGCTTTAGCGTCCTCCGCCCGCTTAGCCTGGGGGTTAAGCGCAGCACCTAAGCGCAGCACCCTGTGGGCTGTGGGTTAGCCCCAGGCGACAAGAGCCAGGTCATTACCGAAATAAATATTTAACTTTCATCATTCCGCTGTTGAGGGTGATTGCCAGAATCAATTCTGGCGCTAAATTAAAGTGCCGGTCACTTTGCTCTCGATGCATCCGGCGGGGCTTCCCATTCCGCCATCGATATGGTATCCTAAAAGTCAGGGTCAGGACAAGAGTGGCCCGAATTCTTCATTCAGTTGACAATTCAATGATGCTGTTGCGTTAGGTGCAACAGGCTACCTCTACACTGGGAGCAAATCCCACAAATGGAGGTAGCCCAATGGCTTTCTGGCGCAAGAAGCACCCGGAGTACGAAGAAACGGATTGCATCATTCGTGATCACCCCGGCATCACCCCGGCGGAACTGGCCCGAGAACTGGACGTGGCCCGCTCAACCATCACCCGGCGGCTGCCCAGCCTGGAAGAGGCCGGCTATCTGTACGCCGAAGATGACCGGGGCGGGCTGTGGCCCTTTGGCCGCCGCAAGTAACCAAGTTCAAAGGAATTTGCGCAGTTGTTGCGGGATTTGGCAGACAAATATGCTATGATGGTCATATCCGCAACACAGTTAGGAGGGTAAACAATGGAACGTGCCGCCAACAAAGCCGACCGGTTACTGCAACTCGAACAACTCCTGCTGGCCCACCCCCAGGGGCTGCACCGGGCCGAGATTGCCCGCCGGCTGGGTGTGCATCGCTCGACGATAGGCCGGGACGTTGATCAACTTAGCCGGCGCGTCCCGATTTGGGAAGAGGGTAATCTATTGGGCATCAACCGCGATGATTACCTGACCCACGTCCGGCTGACCATTCACGAGAGTATGGCCCTGCACCTGGCCGCCCGGTTGATGGCCACCCGCACCGACAGGCATAATCCGCACGCCGCCGCCGCCCTGCGCAAATTGGGCCACGCTCTGGAACCGTTTTCGTCCCAAGTTAGCCGCCATTTACTGGCCTCAGCTGAGGTGATGGACGACCAGGCCCAACGCCACGATCCAGTTTACCTCGAAGTGCTGGAAACTCTGACGCGGGCCTGGTCGCAGGGGCAAAAGGTTCATCTCTGGCACCGCCACCAGGACAGTGGGCGGGTGTTTGAGTACGACTTTGCCCCCTATTTCATCGAACCTTACGCCATTGGCCAGACCACCCACGCCATCGGCCGGCGCGAGCCGCCGGGGGAGGTGCGGACGTTCAAGCTGGAGCGCATCCAGCGCATCGAACTGCTCGACCGGCCGTACACCATCCCGGAAGATTTCGACCCGCGCCGCCTGCTGGCCGACGCCTGGGGCATCTGGTACACCGAGGCCGAGCCGGTGCAGGTGGTCTTAAGATTCCACCCCCGCGTGGCCGGGCGGGTAAGAGAAACGCGCTGGCATTGGAGCGAGCGGTTGGAAGAGCAAGCCGACGGCAGTCTGGTCTGGCGGGCCAGGATCGCCGAGCCGCAGGAGATGCTACCCTGGATCCGGGGCTGGGGGGCGGACTGCGAGGTACTGGAGCCGGAGGGGTTGCGGGAAACGTTGATCGGGGAAGCACGGCGAT
>JBHHXL010000636.1:0-2023 GCA_046757065.1 Anaerolineae bacterium | reverse complement strand
CCGGTTAGCGAGGCGCTGCCCGCTCCAGGTGGATCAGCAAAATCGAAATATCCGCCGGGTTTACGCCGGCGATGCGCGTGGCCTGGCCAACGGTAGCCGGCCGGAAGTGGGTCAGCTTTTGGCGAGCCTCGGCCCGCAAGCCGGTGATGGCCTCAAAATCAAAACTGGGGGGGATAGGCCGGGACTCCAGGCGTTGCATACGCTCCACCTGTTTCTGCTGTTTGGCGATGTAGCCTTCGTATTTGGCCTCGATGGTTACCTGTTCGGTCACCTCGCCTGCCAGCGGCGCGCCCGGCGGCGTTAGGGCCTCGACGATCTCGTACGACACTTCGGGCCGCCGCAGGAATTGAAGGGCGTTGACCCCGTCGCGCAGGGGGAGCAAAGCGTGATCGGCCAGGATCTCCGCCGCGCCGTTGGCCGGGGAGATGGTCGTCTGCCGCAGGCGGTCTAGTTCGGCCTGGATGGCCTGGCGCTTGGCTGCCACTGCTTCGTAGCGTTCCCGTGGCAGCAATCCCACCCGGTAGCCGGATGGCGAGAGGCGCAGATCGGCGTTGTCGTGGCGCAGCAACAGCCGGTACTCGGCCCGCGAGGTCATCTGGCGGTACGGCTCGGTGTGCTCCTGGGTCACCAGGTCATCGATCAGCACGCCGATGTAGGCCTGATCGCGCCCCAGAATCAGCGGCGGTTTTCCCTGGACCTTCAGGGCGGCGTTGATGCCCGCCATTAACCCCTGGGCGGCGGCCTCCTCGTAACCGGTCGTGCCGTTGATCTGGCCCGCGTGGAACAGCCCTTCGACGTTCTTCGTTTCCAGCCAGAGGTGCAACTGGTCGGGCGGCACGTAATCGTATTCGACCGCGTAGCCCAGGCGCATAATCTCGGCCCCGGCCAGGGCGGGGATGCTGCGCACCATGTGCCACTGCACGTCTTCGGGCAGGCTGGTGTTCATACCCTGGATGTAGACCTCGGTCGTCTGCCAGCCCTCCGGTTCCAGGAACAGGTGGTGGCTTTCCTTGTGGGCAAAGCGGACGATTTTGTCCTCGATGCTGGGGCAATAGCGCGGCCCCACCCCTTCGATGACCCCCGTGAACATCGGGGCGCGGTCCAGGTTGGCCCGGATGACGTCGTGCGTCTGCGGGGTGGTATGGATCAGGTAACAGGGGATTTGAGGCCGCCAGTCGCTTTGGCGGTCGATGGGATAGGCCGGGTGCGGCGGCTCGTTCAAAAACGACGGGACCCCTGCGCCTCCTGCCCGGTTCTCGAAGCTGAAGTGCAGGGGCGCATCGTGGCCGTACTGCGGGATCGTCCGGTGAAAGTCGATGGTGCGGGCGTCGATGCGCGGCGGCGTGCCCGTCTTCAGCCGCCCTAGCCGAAAGCCCAGTTCCCGCAGCGAGGTTGACAGCCGCAGCGCCGGGCTTTCGCCGGCCCGGCCGCCGGGGGTGACGCTTTCGCCGGTGATCAGCCGCCCGCCCAAAAAAGTGCCGGTGGTCAAGACCACGGTGCGCCCCAAGAATTTTCGCCCGGTCGCGGTCTGCACCCCCCGGATGCAATCTCCTTGCAGCAGCAGCCCCTCGACCATCGCCTGTTTGATTTGAAGGTTCGGCGCACTTTCCAGGGCGCGCTGGACGGTCCAGGCGTAACGCTTCTTATCGGCCTGAGCCCTCAGGGCCTGGACGGCCGGTCCCTTGCTTTGATTCAACAGGCGAATCTGGATAAAGGTCTGGTCGATCAGGCGGGCCATTGCCCCGCCCAGGGCGTCGATCTCGCGCACCAGGTGCCCCTTGGCCGGGCCGCCGATGCTGGGGTTGCAGCTCATCCAGCCAATCGTATCGAGGTGGTTGGTCAACAGCAGGGTTCGGGCGCCGATGCCGGCGGCAGCCAGGGCCGCCTCGGTCCCCGCGTGCCCCCCGCCAACGACGATGACATCATAAACCGTTTCAGGCAACCTATTTTCTCCGGTCTCAAATAACATGTAACACGTCGCAAGTAGCAAGTTCCCTGAATACACCTTGCTACCTGTTACTTG
>JBHHXL010000635.1:0-2033 GCA_046757065.1 Anaerolineae bacterium | reverse complement strand
TAGAGTTCGGAGCCAGCAGTGGGCCGGGGCAGCAGTTTGTTTATCTGCCGCTGGTAATCAAGTAGCCCGCAAGGGCTTCACCAGACGCAGGTTTGTAATTTTCAAGGAGAGTTTAAAATGAGTCTCAACTTTTCGATGTCAGACCGTCTATATTCTGCACCATTTACAGGGCGAAACCCGTGGAGATGGCTGCTTGTCCTGCTGTTTCTAAGTTTGCTCTTATTGCCAACGGCGGGACCAACCCTGCTTTTACCGGACGCCCCGTCTGCGCCGGCCATCGGTCGTGCGGGCGTGACGGGAGCAACGGAGATAACAACCCGAGAGACAACGGCCGCCGATGCCCCACCGTTGAACAGGACAAAGGTAGACACAGCCGGCTCAAGTGTGTCCGCAATGCCTCTTTCTCGTTACCCGGAATTGAATGACCGCCGAGACGCGTTTTCACGCCACTACGATCTGGGCAACGGCCGCGTCGCAGCCGTCGTCGGGCTGGCGCCGCTAAATTATCAGGATGATAATGGCGCCTGGCGCCCCATCGATCCCGGCTTTCGGGCTGTGGACGGCGGCTGGGCCGTGACCGAGAACACGCTACAAAGCTGGATCGACGCCGGCAGCAATGCCGTCCAGCTCAAGACGCCGGGCGGACGGCTGGCGTGGCAAGCCGTGGCGCTTGAAGCGCAGCCTCTCGCCGGCCAGGCGAGCGTCCTCGCCCGTCCGAAGACCCCAGCAGGCGGGGCGGTTGAATTGACGAATGGCGATCGGACGCTGCGTTACCTGGCGGCCTGGAGCAGCCCTGGCCTGGTCGAGCAGTTTCACAGCCAGGCCGGTGTGTTCGAGCAAGCCCTGGTTCTGCCAGCACCGCCGGCGGCTTCCATCGAGGCTGAATGGCTCACCTTGCGCGCTCAACTCAAGGTTCCGCCAGGAACCGAAATTTTCGCAGACGGCCGGCGACAGACCGGTCCATTCACCACCTCGAACGCCGTCGAACTGCGCAATGCCAACGGCGACTTGCTGCTTCGCCTGGCCCCGCCCCTGGCCTTTGAAGAGGCTGACCGGTTCGAAGCGGCTGCCGGACGTTATGAAATCATTCCCGGCCCTGAGGCGCTTGAAGTGCAGGTGCAGACCCCGTGGGCTTGGTGGGCGGACCCGATCCGCCGCTATCCGGCCGTACTCGATCCGACCATGCAGGTACTTCGTTCCCCTGCCCAACAGGCTAAAGTCGAAGTGATCCAAAACGACCCGACTGCGTTGGTGCGGCAGGATGCCTGCGTTGGGTACTTTAATGACCCACACCTTGGCTACACCAGAGGCTACTTGAAGTTCCCCCTACCCTCCCTGCCACCAAATGTAACTGTACAGAAAGCCCTCCTGGTCGCTGCGGCGGAGAAGAGTTTCAACTATGGGAGATGGGATGATCGTATCACCAGACAATTTGTAGAAATTCATCCTGCTGCCGAGGACTGGAGTCACCTGCTGTCGACCCAGCAGATTTCGGCCACTGCTTTGCCCGCTTACAACGGTCAACTCGGCACAGCTCATCTCTTCACCAAAACCCACCCTAGCCGGTTACAGCCCGGCCAGCCCAAGCCGGCCAATGTGGCCGAGGTGACCGACATCGTCCAGAGCTGGTATGGCGGGGCCGCAAACCACGGCTTTGTCCTCAAAGTCCAGGATGAAGGTTTCTATGACTTCAGCACGCAATTGCCGAACGGCGATTATCCGACCTTTCACTGCTTCCCACCGGTGCCCACCTGGACGCTGGATGCTGTCGCCCAGAATCCGGGAAACCCAACCACCTCCGACTTCGGTTTGGGCCTGCTGATCACCTACACCGCGTCCCAACTTCAGGCGAATGACATAGTCGGCGGAACGGCGCCCACGGCCAAGCCCAAAGACCCGTTTCGCAAGCAATATCACGAGTATGACCTGGCCCCGGTAGGCCAGCACTGGCGGCTCATCGCCGCGCAGCAAGAAGACAGCATTGTGGCCGCGCCGCTCAAGCTCGTTAACCAAGACGATGCAAAGTTAATTGA
>JBHHXL010000634.1:0-2041 GCA_046757065.1 Anaerolineae bacterium | reverse complement strand
CCGCTGCCGCATAGGGATGCGCCAGCTACGGAAATTTCAGAATGCGTTTAGTGTACCCGCGCCGCCTCAGTCCGCCGGTCGGTTGAATCGAACTTATGCGCCGTCTATGGGGTGAAGCGTCTGGAGTTATTCGGGTCTGCCTCACGCAGCAACTTTGATCTGGAAGAGAGATGGACTCAGCCCTTGGCAGCGCACCGACGATGAAAATCTTTTTCACCCCCACCCGCCGCCTGCGGCGACTCCCTCCCCCGATTCGGGGGAGGGTTGGGGAGGGGGTTTATTTTCAGAGGAGTGATCTGGATTTCCTGGTAGAGTTTGCAGATTTCTATGCCCTGGGGGCATTCGACCGATATTTTGGTCTCAAGGAAGATTTGGAGCAACTCTTCCAGCGTCCGGTTGACCTGGTAGAAGTCAAGGCGATCAGAAATCCATACTTTTTAACCAACCCACCAGTCAACCAGCCCACCACTCAACCAACCCACCGCCCGCTCCGGGCGGGGTTGGCCAGAGCCGCGTCCAGCGGGTCGCCCTCGTGGACAACGTAGGTCGGGACGTGGTTGGTGCGCAGTTCGACGATCATCTCATCGGCCCCGTCCGGCCCGCCGAAGCCGGCCGGGTCGATCATAACCGCCGTGGCCCGCACCCCCCGGCTGAGCAGATGGCGGGTGGCCGCCACCCACGACGGGTCCAGGGAGGGGGTGATGATGATGGCCGTGGTGTTGCGCGAGAAGCGGGCCCCTTCGGCGGCGATGACCTCGGCCAGGGGGATGCGCCCCCCGGCGTGGGTCACGGCCAGCATCTCCATAATCCGGGCCTGCTGCCGCTGGCCGCGGTCGCTCTGGGCGATCTCGCGGTGGCCGAAGCGGGGATAGCTGATCAGCCCCACCGCCCGGTCTTGCAGCAGGAAGTGCCGGGCCAGCGAGGCGGCGACGGCCACCCCGTACTCCTCGGTGCTGGCCTCCAGCTTGAACTCCGGGCGCTCCTCCCAGGGCAGGCCCCGGTAATCCAGCTCCGGCAGCTCGTCGAAGCTGAGGCCGGCGTGAGCCCGGCGGTCCATATCGAGCACGATCCAGACGTCGGCCATCGGGTCCAGCTCGAACTCCTTGACGATCAGGCGGCCGGTGCGGGCCGTGCTGCGCCAGTGGATGCGGTTGAAGCTGTCGCCCGGCGCGTAATCGCGCACGCCGGAGACGTTGGTGGTCACGTAGTGCGTGCGCCGGTGCGAAGCCTCGCCGCCGACCAGCTCGCCCACGGGCGGGTTGAAGTAGGGCAGCTCGATGGCCGGCGGGTAGATGACCAGGTACGAGGTCAAATCCAGCTCGCGTTGCAGGTAAAACAGGCCGAAGGGGTCGCTGCTGGCGATGGTCACCGGCCCCAGCCGGAAGCGCCCCCGCCGGAAGCCGTAGGTGTGCACGATCCAGCTATGCCCCCGGCGCGCGCCCAGGCCGGAGATGACCCGGCTGACGCGGTGGTTGGGCAGCTCGGAATGGTCCTTGAGCTCGATCCACAGCTTGGGCAGGGGGCCGGTGTTCTCCAGGACGAAGCGCTCCTCGGCGAACTTGCCCACCTGCCCCCGGTTCGAGGGCGTTTGCCGCGTGACCCGCACCCAGGAGACGTTGAGCAGCGCCCACAGGTAGGAGAAGGCCAGGATGCCGCCGAAGAGATAGGCCAGGGTGAAGAAGATGGGCTGGACCGTGGTCAGAGCCGCCACCAGCGAGGCCAGCCACAGGATAAAAACGAGCCAGATGCGCTCAAAAAGTCTCAAAATCCGAAATCCGAAATCGTAGCTACACTAAACGCATTCTGAAATTTCCGTAGCTGGCGCATCCCTATGCGGCAGCGGTCGGCATAAGGATGCCGACCTACGAAATTTTAGCGTGCGCTTGGTATACTCAGGCCAGCGTCGCCTGGGATTGAAATCCCAGGCTAAGACCGGTGAAAGTCGGCTAAAGCCGACTCAAAAGCCCGATTTTAAGCGAACATAGGACGCTTCAGCGTCCTTTCACCTGTTTTAGCCCGGTGATTGATCGCCGGGCGACCG
>JBHHXL010000633.1:0-2056 GCA_046757065.1 Anaerolineae bacterium | reverse complement strand
TTAGCCCATTCCACAGTTTTCTGGTATGATCGCCCCTGGAGCCAGCGTGACAGAGCCGGTGCGTATCGCACCATCTACAATTCAGAGGAACTTCGATGTCCAACCAGACAGAACCGTTCGAGGCCGCGGCCTACGGCGGCCCGGGCTGGTCGCCCCGCGCCCGGACTTTGCAGGCCGAACTGGGCCAGATTTGGGGGGCGTGCGGGGTGTCCAGCGAGTGGGCGCCCCTGCGGGCCGTCTTGCTGCACAGGCCCGGCCCGGAGTTGACCGCCTCGACCGACCCCAACGCCGTCCAGATGATCGAGCGGCTGGACCTGGACCGGGCCCAGGCCCAACACGATGCCCTGGCCGGGGCTTACCGGGCGGCGGGGGTGGCGGTCCACTACGTCGATCCGGCGGAAAGGCCGCCGCCCAACCAGATGTTCGTCGCCGATTTGATCTTTATGACCCCGGAAGGGGCGATCCTGGCCCGGCCGGCCTCCACCGTGCGGGCCGGGGAGGAGCGTTGGGTGGCCCGGCGGCTGGCCGACCTGGGGATTCCGATCCTGCGCAGCGTGCGCGGACGAGGCACCTTCGAGGGAGCCGATGCGATGTGGCTCGACCCGCAAACGGCCATCCTGGGCCGCGGTCTGCGCACCAACGCCGAGGGCGCGGCCCAGGTAACGGCCACCCTGGTCGAGATGGGCGTAACGGTCATCCAGGTCGATTTGCCCTACGGCACCATGCACCTGATGGGAATGCTGCGCTTCGCCGACCGCGACCTGGCCCTGGCCTGGCCGAAGCGGCTGGCCTACGCCGGCGTCGAGGCCTTGCGCGAACGCGGCTTTCGCGTCGCTTTCCTGCCCGATGCGGTCGAAGCGGCCTGGGGCAAAGCCTTCAATTTCGTCACCCTCGGCCCCCGGCAGGTTTTGATGGCCGCCGGCAATCCGGTTACCCAGGCCTTTTTCGAGGGTTTGGGCCTGACCTGCCACACCGTCGAGGTGGACGAGTTGGGCAAGGCCGCCGGCGCTATCGGCTGCCTGACCGGTATTCTCCAGCGCGATCCGGCGTAGTTCAGCCCTCGAGGAGAAGGACGATCTCAAGGCTTACGCCTTGATTCCTCAAAGGCTTGCGCTTTGAGGAAGACGGCAAACAATCTATGGAGGTTTATCGAATGGGGAGTTTTCGCGTGCTAAATACTTATGGTAAACAAATAGGCTTGCCTTTTGTAGCCCTGGTGTTGGCAGTAGTCGCCCTTGCCCTGGCCTTGAGTATCAATCCATCAAACCCGGTCGAAGCTCAAGCGGTGGCCCGCCGGGCCGGCCTCGGTGAGGCCATCCTGCGCCCCAGCGACATCCCAACCACCGTTGCCTATCTACCGCTGGTGAGTCGCTCCGACGTCATTTTCTTCGACGACTTCAGCGATTCGAACAGCGGCTGGCCGTCAGGCAGCGACGGCGAGCGGTGCAGTTTCGGTTATCACGAGGGACATTACCGCATCCGGCTAACGACCGACCAGGAACACTGCATCGTCGCTGCGTTCCCGGCCCCCAAGCAACTCAGTGGGACCTTCTCCTTCAAGGTGCGGCGCACGTCAGACAGCAATCGGGATGTGCAGTACGGCTTTCTCTTCGGGGCTGGCTCCAACGCTTTCAAAGATCGCTGGATGCTGGAGGTCAGAGCGGACGCGGTGTGCGATGGGAAAGGGTATTTCTGGCTGAGTTACCTGGAGAGCAATTCGGGGACGCTGGTCAAAAACCGTTGCACCGACGCCATTGAAACTGACAACGATTGGAACGACATTACGGTCGTGCGTTTCGTGGATCAAGGCAACAGTAACAACGATTTCATCAAGATTTACATCAACGGTTTGCTCAAGGGAGACTACAACGGCGATGACGATGACATCGCTCACCTGAGGGACCTGGACGATTTTGGGTTCTTCGACCTGGTAGCGCTCGCCTTCGACAACAATACATCAACCTCCAAGCCGCTGGACGTGGAGTTCGACGACTTTACGATCAGCACCAGCACGGCCACGCCGTAGTACACTGAGGCGCAGGTAAGCCAATAGTGG
>JBHHXL010000632.1:0-2063 GCA_046757065.1 Anaerolineae bacterium | reverse complement strand
ACTACTCGAGAAGGAAGGGCATCAGGTCGAATTTGCCAACGACGGGGTCGATGGGGTATCGCAAGCTCGTTTGCAGCTACCTGATCTGATCCTGATGGACCTCCGCATGCCTGCTCCTGGGGATGGCTTCGAAGCGATCAAGATCCTACGCAGCGACCCCATTACGGCTGAAATTCCCATCTTCGCTATCTCGGCGTGGCCCACCCATCAATACCGAGCACATGCTTTCAAAGCTGGAGCTGATCTGTTTATCAACAAGCCAATTATCGCTGAGAATCTAAAGGCGAAGATTAAGACGTATGTGACAGCAGACCGTAAAGAACTGAAACGCCTTCGAGTAGAAATGCAGGCTCGTTTACTTGACCAAGAGAAGAGAAGAGCGACCGATTGAACGCGGCTGGATGTGCCGAGGCAAGGGTGGTGGTTGCGAGGTTCAATCCCGAAGCAGGGTGGTCTCAATCTCGTGGATGAGAAAGGGGATGTTCGGCTCTGAAAAACTCAGGTCGGGGGCGGGAACCCGATGGTGCTTGATGTCGGGCGGGATGTGCTTGTGATGAGGATGGGTGCTGGCCAGGTCTGGATCGTGAGGGTGGGGCTGGGAGTCATACCAATACAGTTTCTCGCTGCCGCGCCAGACTTCGTAGCTGTAGCCTTCAATGGCCAGCGAGCCGGCGTCCCAGGTCAAACGCTCGTAGATGGCCAGACGATGCCCGCCGGAGAAACCCAGGTCGCCCTTCAGGTCGGCCAGGGACTGGCCCCGCCGGGCCACCACCAACGTCGAATGGCGAATGGTCGGAAACTGTTGGGGCAGGGTGTAGATGAAGATTTCGTAGTCACGGAGAGACTGGAATGGGGTCATGGCGAGCGGTCTTCTCGATCATTTGAGCAAAGGTTTGGGTCTCGGTCCGCAGCGACTGGATGGTCGCCCGGTACTGCTCGCGCCGGCGCAGCCAAACTTTGTAGGCGCTGGCCCAGGCGGTCCAATCTTGCACCCAGGCTTCGTCAGACGGCTCTTCACCATTCACATAGGACTCGTAGAAGGTCTCCGACAGGATGCCATACTTGCGTTCGTAGGTGCGCATTTCATCTTCGAGGGCATAGATATCTTGCAGAATATCATCGAGAGTCATTGCCTGGCTCCTTCGACCGGTTTGTTGAAGGCCAAATCGTGGATTCATTATAGTCCAGTGAGGGACGTAGTACAAGTGGTGGCCCCAAACGATTATCGAAGCGGTGAGCGTGCCCGACGACGACCCGGAGCGCCGCCTGCTGGAGGGGTTCCTGGCCGGGCGGGACACGCTGCCCGCGCAGCGTGTGTCGAGGCAGGAACGACTATTATGAACCACTAAGACGCAAAGGGCGCCAAGGGTTAAAGGAAAAAAGATGATGAAATGCTTAGCGCTCTTGGCGTCTTGGCGTTGAGAAATAAGCCGGAGTCGTCGTTGGAAGAATTGAACCGCGAAGGCGCAATCCCCTGCCTCGGTAGAGAGGAGTTTGAAAATCTGTGAAAAACATCCAAATCTCTCAAGAACAACTGGCCGACTTTTGCCAACGACATCAGATTCGCTGGCTGGCCTTGTTTGGCTCGGTGCTGCGGGATGATTTTGGGCCGGATAGCGATGTTGACGTGCTGGTTGAGTTTGAGCCGGAGGCTCGAATTGGACTGATGGCCTACATTGGGGTTATGCAAGAACTATCGGACCTGCTGCAACACCCGGTTGATCTGGTTTTGCGAGATGGGCTAAAACCCCAAATTAAAGATGAGGTGCTGTCCAGCGCCCAGGTGATTTATGAGGCCCGAAAAACTATACCTGCTTGATATCGTGGAAGCAGCCGACGCCATTGCGGAATTTGTAGCTGGCCTTGAAGAGGACGATTTTTATAGCGACTCCCTCCGGCAGAGTGCCGTTTTGCAAAAGCTGATTGTCATTGGCGAGGCTGCCGCCCGTCTGCCCCAAGAATTTCGGGACCGGCATCCTCAGCTTGAGTGGCGTCAAATTGTAGCCTTCCGCAACGTTCTGGTACACGCCTATTTCTCTATTAAATTGCCGATTGTCTGGGAG
>JBHHXL010000631.1:0-2066 GCA_046757065.1 Anaerolineae bacterium | reverse complement strand
TATCAGCCCCAGCGGGGGGAACAAAGGGGGGAGAAATCCACTTTTCCAACCTGAGGAGAATTTCTTGATCCGAAAACTGCTGATCGCCAACCGGGGCGAGATCGCCTGCCGCATTATGCGCACCTGCCGGGCGATGGGGGTGGCCACTGCCGCTGTTTTCTCCGCGGCCGACGCGGGGGCGCGCCACGTCCGCCAGGCCGGCGAGGCGCTCTACCTGGGCCCCGGCCCGGCCGCGGAGTCTTACCTCAACATCGAGGCGGTCCTCGAGGCCGCCCGGCGCAGCGGGGCCGACGCCGTCCATCCCGGCTTCGGCTTTCTGGCCGAGGACGCCGCCTTCGCCCGGGCCTGCCTGGAGGCCGGGCTCGTCTTCGTCGGGCCGCCGCCGGAGGTCATCGAGCACATGGGGCACAAGCGCCAGGCCCGGCGATTGATGGCCGGGGCCGGTTTGCCCGTCCTGCCCGGCTGGGCCGAGCCGCCCCGGGCCGGCCAATCTGAGGCCGGGGCCGACGCCCGGCTCCTGGCCGCCGCGGAAAAGCTCGGCTTCCCGCTGCTGGTCAAGCCCGCCGCCGGGGGCGGGGGCAAAGGGATGCGGGTCGTGGCCTCGCTCGAAGCGCTGGCGGAGGCCTTGCCCGCCGCCCGCCGCCAGGCCCGGGCCGCCTTCGGCAACGACGAGCTGCTGCTGGAACGGGCCCTGGACCGGCCCCGCCACGTCGAGTTCCAGATTTTCGGCGATGCCCACGGCAACCTGATCCACCTGGGCGAGCGCGAGTGCAGCATCCAGCGCCGCCACCAGAAGATCATCGAGGAGACGCCCTCGACGGCGCTGACGCCGGACCTGCGCCGGCGGATGGCGGAGGCGGCCCTGACCGCCGGGCGGGCGCTGCGCTACGCCAACGCCGGCACGGTCGAGTTTCTGCTCGACGGCCAGGACTTCTACTTCCTGGAGGTCAACACCCGCCTGCAGGTTGAGCACGCCGTGACGGAGATGGTGACCGGCCTGGACCTGGTCCGCTGGCAGCTCCTCGTGGCCGAGGGCCGGCCCCTGCCGCTGGGCCAGGCCGAGGTCCGCTTCGAGGGGCACGCCATCGAGTGCCGCCTGTACGCCGAGGACCCGGCGGCGGGCTTTTTGCCGGCGGCGGGCCGGGTTCTGCTCTGGCGGGAGGCCGGCGGGGAGGGGTTGCGGACCGACGCCGGGATCGACACGGGCGATGTCGTCTCCCCCTTTTACGACCCGATGCTGGCCAAGATCATCGCCCACGGCCGGGACCGGGCCGAGGCCCTGCGCCGGATGCACCACGCCCTGGGCCGGACGACCTTGCTGGGCCTGGCCAACAACCTCGACTTTCTGCGGGCGGCGGTCCTGCATCCGGCCCACCTGGCCGGCGACCTCTCCACGCAGTTCATCCCCGACCACCTGCCGCCGGAGTCGCTGCCCGGGCCGGAAAACGAGGGGGACACGCTGGCCGTGGCCCTGATCGGGGCCGGTCTGCGCCGCTTCCTGGCCGGCCGGGACCGCCGCCCGCCGCACCTGGCCGGGCCCTGGTCCAACAGCCCCGACCGCCCGCCCCGCTATCGCTTTGCCCCGGCCGGGACCGGCCCGGTGGACCTCCGGCTCAGGCCGGACGGCCGGAACGGCTACCGGGTCGAGCTGTCCGGCGGCCTGGCCGGGTCGCACCGGGTCGAGCTGGGGGAGGTGGACGGCCCCGACCTGGCCTTGACGGTGGACGGCCACCGCCGCCGGCTGGCCCTGGCCGTCGATGCGGACGGGACGTGGTGGGTTAAGGTTGGGGAGCGGGCCCTGGTCTTGCCGGCCGTCTCGTCCCTACCGGAGCCGGACCCGGCGGCCAGGGCCGGGGGCTCGCTGCGGGCCCCGCTGCCGGGCCGGGTGGTCAAGGTCCACGTCCGGCAGGGACAGCCGGTCCAGGCGGGGGACACCCTGGTCACCCTGGAGGCGATGAAGATGGAGCACGCCATCAAGGCCGCCGCCGGCGGGGTGGTGGCGGCGATCCACTACGGCCAGGGCGAGGTGGTCGAGGCCGAGGCGGTGCTGGTGGAGGTGGTGGCTG
>JBHHXL010000630.1:0-2078 GCA_046757065.1 Anaerolineae bacterium | reverse complement strand
CCCCAGCACATAACGGTGGTGCGCCCAGATGGTCTTCAACTGCCAGGGCAACGGGGCGTGATCCAGCCAGGCGTGCTTCATGACACGCTCGCGCAAATCGGGTTCCTGGCCCAGGTAGTAGGCCATCGTGGACCAGGTCCAGTCCTCGCCGCTAAAGCGGTCGCTCAGCCGGCGGCTGCGGATGCCCAGCCGCTTGAGGACCTCGGCGGCGGGCATAACCGTGTCGGGCCAGGGCGGCACGTCGAGCACGCCCTCGTCGATGAAACGCACCCCTGCCTGGCGCAGCAAGCGCTTAATCCGTCCCATGTTGACCCATCGCTCATCGACGGTCTTGAAAAAATCGCGGTCGATGACGTATTTGCGCAGCAGGTAGCCGGCCTGAACCCGGTTGGGCATCGCCACCAGGACCAGCCTGCGCGAGACACGGACCAACTCGCGCAGCAAACCAGCCGGATCGGGCAGGTACCACAAGCCGGCCCACTCCCAGGCCAGGTCGAACCGGTTATCCTCGAAGGGCAGGCGGCTGAAATCCCGGTGGTGAACGAAGGTGGCGGGCAGGTCCAACTCGCCCCAGATGCGCCGCACGCCGCTCAGCCGTTCCGGGTTGTCATCGACCAGCGTCACCCGGCAGCCGCCCCGGGCCAGGCAAACCGAGTTGATGCCGCTCACCCCGGCCATGCCGTACAGCGGGGCCTCCAACACCGACTGAATCCGGTGCTGCCCGGCGATAGCCTTCAGGTAATCGTTGAGGACAAAACGCTCGTAAACGACGCCCAGACCCTCGTTGTAGTCGGTCAGGTATTTTTTCCAGGTCGGTTCTTCAATATCTATTCGTCGCACCTAAGCCGTGGGTTCCAGAACGGGTTGGGCTTCCTCAACGGGTTCATCCTCAACTTCGCCTTCGTGTTCGGACAGCCAGCGCTCGGCATCGATGGCCGCCGCCGCGCCCATCCCAGCCGAGGTAACGACCTGGCGGAAGACCGAGTCGGCGATTTCGCCCGCGGCCCAGATGCCTTCGATGTCGGTTCGCATGCGCGAGTCGACGTTCAGGTAGCCGGCCTCGTCGATGTCCAGTTGGCCGTCAAACAGGTCGGAGTTGGGGGTATGGCCAATGAAGATGAAGACGCCCTCGGTCGGTTTCTGCCACGTCTCGCCCGTTTTCACGTTCTTCAAACCGACGTACTCGACTTTCCCCTCGCCGCCGACCTCGGTCACGACGTGGTCCCAGATAACATCGATCTTGTCGTTCTTGCGGGCGCGGGCCTGCAAGGTGGCCCCGGCCCGGAACCTATCCCGGCGGTGAATGATCGTCACCTTCGTGGCGAATTTCGTCAGGAAGATGGCCTCTTCCAGGGCGCTATCGCCGCCGCCTACGACGACGACCTCCTTATCCTGGAAGAACCAGCCATCGCAGGTGCCGCAGTAGCTCACGCCTCGCCCGGTCAGTTCGACCTCGCCCGGTACTTCCAGCTTACGGGCCGTGGCCCCGGTGGCGATGACCAGCGATTTGGCATAGTAATCGCCGTTGTACCCGGTCAAACGGAAGGGACGCTGGCTCAAATCCACGTTGCTGATGTAATCCAACTGGATTTCGGCCCCAAAGCGTTCGGCCTGCCTTTGCATGCGCTCGACCAGTTCCGGGCCGGTCAACCCTTCGGGGAAGCCGGGGTAGTTTTCAACTTCGTTGGTGACCGACACCTGGCCGCCAAGCTCGTTGCCGGTGATGACCAGCGGCTTCAGATGCGCCCTGGCCGCGTACAATGCCGCGCTCAATCCTGCCGGACCGGAGCCGATGATGATCATCTCGCGAACCTCGGCCGGCTGGGAACCGTTATCGTTGCCGTCGGCTGCATTGGTTGAGTCTTGTTGCAAATCCATCGTTTATCCCTCGCCTAATGATGATTAGATTGAATTTCCTAGTCCAATAGCTCAGACGTGAAAAGGCGGTAAATCTTACGTCAAGGTTCTGTGAGAGTAGCTGTCTGGCTGGCGGTGGGTAGCCAGGGATTGTGTTGGGGGCTTCAGAGCGTGTTTGAAAAGAGGAGCCAGCACCCCCAGGTGCGGCTCCGCTCGGCACG
>JBHHXL010000629.1:0-2078 GCA_046757065.1 Anaerolineae bacterium | reverse complement strand
AGGCACACATGGCGACGGGTGGACTTGAACCACCGACCTGAGAATTATGAGTTCCCCGCTCTGACCACCTGAGCTACGTCGCCGTAGCAACTTTTCGAGGGGCAAATTATACCGAAAGGGGGGGGATAGGTCAAATTATGGCGAGGGGGAAGCCCCAAATAACACGCGCCACCAGGCCTCAACAGGCGTTTTGGGCGGGCCGGAGAATGAAGAAGCAACTTGCGCCGGGGCTGCGCCGGCAGGGGCCTGGGGGGTAGCCAATATCACGACCACCGTTTCGCCGGGCAGGCTCCATTTTAATTGCTGGCGGGCAACCTCGGCCACGTATTCATCCGAAGTCACATAGCCGCGACGAGCTTCCAGGGTGGCCCGATGCGCTTCCGCCTCGGCCAGTTGGACCAGGACTCGCTCTTCTTCCTGGCGGATGCGATAACTGGCCGCCGCCCGCCGGCCAAAATCGATGATCAGCAAGACGACGATGGTTAGCACAATGATCGCCGCGAATTTGGTCAGGGGTAGATCGAAAGAACGTTTCTTCTTATCGACCGCGCTCACATTTGCTCCAACAAAATTTCACCGCAACGGCTGCACTTGACATATAATTTCACATTTGATCATATCGCATCTCACCCATATTGTCAACATAACAACCAATTTTTAGAACCCCGTGCAACCAAAAACCAAGGCTCATGTCCAGAACAAGTGCAAAAGTGACCGGCACTTCTGGCTAAAACGGAGAAGAATAAAGTGCCGGTCACTTGTACTGAACATGAGCCAAAACCAATTCTCTTCCGGCGTTTAGCGCGTTCTCCGCTTAACGGGTACAATGGCGGCATCCTTTACGATCAGGATGGACAGATGGCTAATCACTATATCGATCTTTCCAGCGACACCAGCACCCGCCCCACCCCGGGGATGCGTGAATTCATCAGCCGGGCCGAGGTCGGCGACGAGCAGCGGCGCGAGGACCCCACGGTCAACCGCCTGATTGAGATGGTTTGCGACCTGCTGGGCAAAGAGGACGCGATCTACCTTCCCTCCGGCACGATGTGCAACGAAATCGCCTTTCGCGTGCATTGTCGCCCCGGCGATGAGATCATCCTGGACCGCACAGCGCACCCCTGGCACTTCGAGACCGGCGGCCCGGCGGCCCTGAGCGGAGCCTTGCTCTATCCCCTGGACGGCGAGCGGGGCATCTTCTCCGCCGCGCAGGTCGAGGCGGCCATTCGCTCCCCGGGCCACCACCACCCCCATTCGCGGCTGGTTTCGGTGGAGCAAACCTCGAACCTGGGAGGCGGGGCGGTCTGGCCGCTGCAAACCCTGCAAGATATCTGCGACGTCGCCGGCCAGCACAGGCTGGCCAGGCACATGGACGGCGCGCGCTTGCTGAACGCCGTCGTTGCCAGCGGCATTCCTGCCAAAGAGTACGCCGCCGGTTTCGACTCGGTCTGGATCGATTTCAGCAAGGGGCTGGGCGCGCCGGTCGGGGCTGCACTGGCCGGCTCGAAGGCGTTTATCCAGGAAGCGTGGCGCTGGAAGCACCAATTTGGCGGGGCGATGCGCCAGGCCGGCATCATCGCCGCCGGGGCGGTCTACGCCCTGGAGCACCACGTCGAGCGCCTGGCGGAGGACCACGCCAACGCTCAGGCCCTGGCCCAGGGATTGGCGGAGATCGAAGGGATCACCGTCGAGCCGGTGGAAACGAACCTGATCTTTTTCGACGTGGCCGGCCTCGGTCTGACGGCCGGAGCGTTCAGCCAGGCGTTGAGCGAGCGCCACGTCAGGGTCACCGTGATGGGCCAGACGCGCCTGCGGGCGGTCACCCATCTGGATGTTTCGGCGGCCCAGGTGCAGCAGGCGCTGGCGCACATCCGGGAGATCGCCAACAGCGCGTAGCACTCCTTCGAAAATAACGTTTTCTGGAGTGCAGAATGCATTCTGCACTCCAAATTTTCATCATCGGTGGCGTGCGTTGGACGCTCGTGATGGCTCCTTTGAAAATAGCGGGCCGGGCCGCTTGGCGCGGCGATCCGGCGGCGTCGCGCAAGCGGCCGCCTCTGCTGTTTTCATTTGACTCG
>JBHHXL010000628.1:0-2079 GCA_046757065.1 Anaerolineae bacterium | reverse complement strand
CTTTAGCGTCGGGCTATGGCTACGCCCGGAGGACGAAATAACAATGCCGGTATCCAATTCAAATGGTTGTTGAAATTCGGTAGTCCCCCTCTTGGGTGTTGTTATGCGCTGGAGACTTTTTTGAACCGCCAAGACGCCAAGTACACCAAGAAAAAAAGCAAAATTTAGGAAAGCTTGGCGCTCTTTGCGCCTTGGCGATTCATTTTTGTCCTGTTTGACACCAACAATACTTAACAGGGGGACCATCGTTTTTCGATAGCTGAAATATTAAGCAATAGAAGTTTTCTAGTTCTAGCGGATTCTGTGGTTGCCTGCGTTTGGTAGGTTCGGACGGCGATAAACACTTGCACCTGCGCGCAAGTGCAGGTGTCGCCGCCCTACCAAACTGCGCCGGATGAATCCGGCTTAAAAATGCTTGATTTAGCCCAATTTATTGGGCGTTGTTATGTAGCCCGGTGATTTATCGCCGGGCGAGGCTCCTCAAAAACAGAATCGTTGAGTTTCTCACGATTACCTTGATGGAGTACTATGCTTATCCATGCTTACTTCGGTCCAACACTCCAACAACCTTCCCCGGCCCTTCATTACCCCTCCGCCTGCTCCAACGGCAACGGCATCTGCCGCTTCAACTCCTCCTCGCGCCGCTTCCGTTCCCGGAGGGCCTCGATCTCATCGACCATGGCCCCCACGTCCTGGAAGCGGCGGTAGACGGAGGCGAAGCGCACGTAGGCCACGTCGTCGATATGCCGCAGGCGGTCCATCACCATTTCGCCGACCCGCAGGCTGTCCACCTCGCCCCGGCCGAGGGCGTACAACTCGTTCTCGACTTCCCTGGCTGCCACTTCCAACTGCTCTTGCGAGACAGGGCGCTTGGAGCAGGCGGCCCGCATGCTTCGAATCAGCTTTTCCAGATCGAACTCTTCGCGGCTGCCGTCGCGCTTGATCACCAGCAGGCTCATGGCCGCCACCCGCTCGTAGGTGGTGAAGCGCTGGCCGCAGGCCTGGCATTCGCGGCGGCGACGGACGCCATCGACCACCTCGCGGGTATCGACGACGCGGCTATGGTTTCCGTTGCAATAGGGACATTTCATTTTTCAACTCTCATCAAGTCACTGTTCCGCGCAGGCAGCCAAAGCGACGGCTGATGTCGCCTGGGCTGCTTGCCGGTTAGTGGGTGACGGACGTGGCGCCCGCCACCCCTTAAATGCCGAGGGGGAACTGGGTGCAGAAGGCGGTGAGGGAGACAGGGGGCGAGGTCATAGGCCGCGGCCTGTGGCTTCCGGCCAGCCAGATCATTCTGCTGTGAGCAATGGATGCCCCTGTCATTATTCCGCTCCTGCCAATTTTATACCAAAAAACTTGGGTTAAACTTGGGATAAATTGGGATAAAATACTACTATATGTTGTGGTA
The DNA here is from genome assembly GCA_046757065.1 of Anaerolineae bacterium. Classification (GTDB taxonomy): domain Bacteria; phylum Chloroflexota; class Anaerolineae; order 4572-78; family JBHHXL01; genus JBHHXL01. Next base: position 668 of record JBHHXL010000628.1, on the reverse strand, counting down.
GTCACCCTAAGACCACGACATGTTGTGGCCAAAATGCGATTCCAGTATACACGATCCGAGGAGAGATGACAAGGGCATCGCCGCAATTTAACCTTAAAAGATTCCTTGCCTGGGCCAAGGGTCCTGTCAGGGCTGGCGATAGCCAAATTCCTAGATTTGCCCCTAATCTGATGATGTTGACCATTACGGTTTTGCACCCGATCGACGCTTGGGCCTGTTTTTGCCCCCTATCCCTCCTGTGTTATAATAGCGCCCGCTGATTCAAGAAGGAAGGATTGCTGTTTTGTGATGATCTCCAGAAAATCCACGTTGGTGGCAAGCGCCTTGGCGTTGCTGATCGTGAGCTTAGCCTGCGGGCTGGCAAATCCGATCCGACAACGCATTGCCGCCGAACCGGAAACCAGCCAGACACCAACCCGGACACCCCGGCCAACGTTTACATCGACCCCCAATTGGACGCCGACGCCATCCGTCACCCCTACCTCCACGCCGACGCTCATCCCCACCCACACCCCGACCCCCACGCCGCCCCCGGCCACTGAAACCTTTACGCCGGTGCCGCCCACGGCCACCTTCACCCCCGCCCCACCGACGGCGACCTTCACCCCGGCTCCGCCGACGGCGACCTTTACCCCGGCCCCGCCGACCGCCACCCCTACGCCCAGTTA
>JBHHXL010000627.1:0-2083 GCA_046757065.1 Anaerolineae bacterium | reverse complement strand
GAACTCGCTCAATGACTCGGCCAGCTTTGCGCGCCATTGCTCGATGAAGGTCATAATATATACCTTATGTAATGCTATCGAACGGGTACGTCCAGAATTTCCCGGCACCGCCCAGCTTGCTGGACCAGTGTAGGAAATCGGACAAACCCGGGGGGATTCGGGGGGATACCCCCCGCGCCCCCAGTCTGTCCGAAAACGTTGGACAGACCCCTACTGAACCAACGTGCTAACGTGGGCTACGATCTGGGTGGCGATGGATAGAACCGCCGGCATCGCCTCGGCCAGATTTTGCGCCGCCCGTTTGAGGCTTTCCCCCCTGATCTCAACCATGTCCGGGTCGGGCTCCGTTTCGCTCGCTTCTTGCACAAGCGTCTGCACCCCCTTGGAGACCTTTTCGACCTGCCCGGCCTTTGCCGGCGGTGCCTGCGCCAGGAGATCGCTCAGCTCGGCCAGCAGCCGGGCCAGTTCATCCTTTGCTTCCAGATCGACCTCCGGCAACGCCTGGACCGTTTGGGCCACGTCCTGCAATTGCGACCTGACGTTCACGTTCGACCCGCGAAAGTCGCCGGATAGATTGAACTGGTCGCCCTGCACCACGGTTCCGCCGGCTTCGACGTGGGTCGTCGTCTGGCTGAAGTCCGGGCTGAGCGTCAGATCGCCGCTGAAAGTTTGCTCGCCACCGACGTTAACGATCCCGGCCTGAATCTGGCCGATCTCCAACCCGCCCCCGCCCAAAGTCCGGCCGGCAGCGGCGGGCGAGGCCGGCTCGCTCGCGGCGGGTTCGGCCTCTGCGGGGGTCACCTCGAACAACCGCCCGTCCGGCGCTCTCAGGAAGAGAACCGGGATGCCCCAGGCCTGGGCGTGGCGGCTGACCTCCAGGTAGATTCCCTTGCGGGCCTCGGCCACGGCGGCGTCGACGGGATAGCCCAGGGCCAGGCTGCGGTAGAACTCGCGGGCAAAAACCAACGCAGCCCGGTCCGGCATGGGATACTGCATCGCCACCACGCCGGACAGATTTCGTTGCAGCAAGCGCGGCGATAGCCCGGCCAGCGGTTGAGCCGACGAGGTGGTGGCCGTCTGGCAGGCATTGAGCACGGCCAGCCGGGCCTGGGTCTGGCCCAGAAAGAACTCGCGGAAGGCCCGCTCCCCGATGGGCCGGGCCTGACCCGCTTCATTCTCCAGCAGGACCATCGCCCCCCGCTCGACGTAGCGACCGTGGCCGATGAAATGAAAGACGTGAGGCCGATAATCGCGCATGGCCTGGCTGATGTCGGCCACCACGGCCCGTTCCAAAAGGCGCAGGTGGACCAATCCCCGGCCCGCCGGCTCTTGCAGGGCCTCCTCGATGATGGCCCGCTCCCGGGCCACGTCCAGGGCGGGCGCATCCTGCGGGTTGGAGATGACGACCAGCAAGCGCAACGGCGGGCTGACCGCCGCCGGTCGCGTTGGCCCCGGCAGCGGCACGTAACGCGTCAGGGGGGTTTCGGGGGAAAGGGCCGGGAAGTAGTCTTGCCTGGCGTCGTACAGATATTCCCAGGGCAGGGCGGCCAGCTCGGGCGGCTCCAGCCGCAACCGCAGGCGCAGGCCACGGCCCTGCCCTCGGACCTGGCCCAGGCTGGCTCGAAACGCGGTCAAGACCTCGCCGGAGAAGAGGGCCTCGAACAGGGTCTGGCCGAACCGGGCCAGCAGGGCCTCGTCGGCGCCCCCCTCCCCGAGGCGGCCCAGGGTCGCCTGCAAATCGGCGGCAGCCAGGTCGAGCCGGCACAGGCCCTTGGCGTCGCCGGCGGGCGCTTGAACGACGGTCAGCGGGTAGCCCCCGTCCGCCTTCGGCCCGACAAGTAACTCAAACGACTCGAACTCCAAACCGGAGCGCCTCTCAGCGGTTGCAAATCCCTCGGTCACGCGCTACCCCCCGTCTGGCTTGAACGTCTGGACTCAGCAGATCCAGATTTAGGTCTGTAATGTAGGTCAAACTGTTAGTTTGTGCTACAAATTGGATCTACAGGAACTGATCGGTTACTGCAAAAACCTGATTGGCTGACAAATCTCAAATTTGGACGCAGATAAACGCAGATAAACGCTG
>JBHHXL010000626.1:0-2083 GCA_046757065.1 Anaerolineae bacterium | reverse complement strand
TCTCGGTGTGCATATCCTCGTGATAGAGGGCCAGACGGAAGAAATACAGTTCCTCGTCCGTTAGTTCTCTGACGGCCAGCCTGTGCAGGCAACGCTCCAGGACGGCGCTGATGTAGTCGAGCGTCTCCTGCCGGGTGGGAAAGGTCAGGCCCCACCGCTCGGCATTGGGGATGTTGTAAGAGTCGTAAAGCAAATCGACGTCGTTACGCAGAGGGGCTGCGCCGTCCAGGTTGCGCAAAATCCAACGCTCCTGGAACCAGCCGATATGCCCCAACTCCCAAATGGGAGGCTCGATGATCCGCAGACGGGGGCCGAGCAGTTGGTCGTCGCTCAGGTCGGCCAGCAATTCCAACTCGCGTTTTCGGGCGTCCTGCAACTGATGGGCCAATTCCTCGGCGGTTGCGTTCAGAGCGGGCGCGGTTGTGGTGTTCATAGGACCTTCCTCGTATAAAATAGGGACTGGAGTGCAAAGCTTGCTTTGCCAAACTTATCTGCAGAGCAAGCTCTGCACTCCAAACATAAATCCCTCTGAAAGTACCCCCTCCCCTGGCCCTTCCCGCTGGCGGGGAGGGGGGTGAAATCTTCACGCTTCCCATTGTATTGAGGGCTTCAGCCCTTACCAGCCCTCAATACGGCTGCATTGAATTCCGTATAAAAATGGCCTCGATGCAGGCGCAGCGGCTACTCCACGTTATCCATCAGCGTGAAGAAGCCTTCGACCAGGGTGGGGTGGATGTAGACGGCCTTATAAAACAGCGTCCAGGGCGCGTCGGCCATCATCAGGGCCATCAACGTCTGGACCACCTCGGCTCCGCTCGAGCCCAGGATGGCCGCCCCCAGGATGCGCTCCGTGTCGGCGTCGATGACGACCTTCATCATCCCGGCGGTTTCATTGCGCTCGATGGCCCGGGCCACCCAGCTCATCGGGATGGAACCGACCTTGATGTTGTAGCCGGCCTGCCGCGCTTCTCTCTCCGTCAGGCCGACGCGGCCCAGCTCCGGGTCGGTGAAGAGGGCGTAGGGCACGATCCGGCCCTGGGTCGAGCGCTTCTCTTCGTGTAGCAGGTTGTGATAAAGGATTTGAAAATCGTTGTAGGCGATGTGGGTGAAGGCCGGACCGCCGTTGACATCGCCCGCCGCGTACACGCCGGGCACGTTCGTTTCCAGATATTCGTTGACCGGAATCCAGCCCCGCTTCGCCTCGATGCCGGCCGCCTCCAGGTTCAACCCGGCCGTATTCGGGCGGCGGCCCGCCGCCAGCAGGATGTGCGATCCCTGCAATTGCCGGCTGCCGCCGCCGTTGCGCGCTTCCACGGTCAGGGTCAACCGGCCGTCCCGGTCCTGTGCGACCTGGGTCGCCTCCGACGACAGCAAGAAACGGATGCCCTCCGCTTCCAACGCTTCCTGCAGGGCCTGGGCCACGTCTTCGTCCTCGCGGGGCACCAGTTGGTCCATATACTCGACCACCGTCACTTCGCTGCCGAAGCGGCGGAACATCTGCCCGAATTCCAGCCCGATGTAGCTGCCGCCGATAACCAGCAGATGCTCCGGCACTTCCTGCAGGTCCATAATGTTGCGGTTGGTCAGATACGGAACCTGGTGGATGCCGTCTATCGGCAGGATCAGGGGGCTGGTGCCGGTGTTGATGATGATGTGTTCAGCAGTCAGTTCTTCGCCGTTGACGCTGACGGTGTGCGGGCCGGTGAAGCTGGCTGCGCCCCGGTAGAGGGTGATGTTGGGCCGGCTGGTGGCGTGATGCTCCTGGCCGCTGCGCCAGTCGTGCACGATCTTGTCCTTGAGGGCCACGATCTTGGGCAGGTCGATGCTCACTTCCCCGGTTCGCACCCCGAATTCGGGCGCGCGGCGGGCGTAGTGGGCGATCTGGGCGCTGGCCAGCATGGTTTTGGTCGGCGTGCAGCCGTAGTTGACGCAGGAGCCGCCCATATGCTCCCGCTCGATCAGGGCCACTTTCCAGCCCTGGTCGGCCAGATTGTGGGCCAGGGGGTTACCCGCCTGCCCAGAACCGATGATGATGGCTTGATAGGTTTTCATAGATCCCTTGCTCCCTTGAAAATAAAGTTTG
>JBHHXL010000625.1:0-2086 GCA_046757065.1 Anaerolineae bacterium | reverse complement strand
TGCTGTCCTACGGCAAATTTGGATCTACTGAGTAGAGGTACCTGTCAATGACCACCCAAGCGCCCCCCATCGAATCAACCGACGGCAAAAACGGGCGTTCGCGTCCGCCGGAGCTTTCCGCCAAACCGAGCGATAAGCGGCCCCTGATCATCGTCGGCATTGTAGCCCTGGTCATCGTCCTGGCCTTCCTGGGATTGGGCTACTTGCTCTTTACCAACCCCGAAACAACCGGGAAACTGCGGGACATTGCCATTATCTTATTGGCCCTGTTAACCCTCGTCGTGATTCTTGTCTTGCTGGCGCTGGCAATCGTGGTTACCTACCTGGCCCTGAAGGTCAACGACCTGGTGCAACTGCTCCGGCGAGAGCTCCAACCCCTATTAGCCCAGGCCAATCAGGCCGCCGAACGGGCCAATGACGCCGTCCGTACCGTACATAGCCGCACGGTGGTTATCAGCGATGAAGTCGTAAAACCGGTAATAAACGTGGTAAGTTACGCGGCGGCAACCAAAGCTATCTTTCAAGCTTTATTCCGTCGAAACTGAGCCTGGACTCAACGGTGTTTCGATGAAACCCTGACTTCAACTTTTTCGTACTGAACAACGGAAAGGGTGCGTCCAAATTTTTTGGAAAGCACAGGGGGGGAATTGGGGGGACACACTCCCTTCGGTCGCACACCCCCCTGTCCTCCTAAAATGTCGGACACACCCAACGGAAACTCTGAGTTTGAAGTGAAAGGAGACAAATTATGTCAGACCGAAATGGTGGAGGTGAATTTTTTGCCGGCTTGGTCATTGGTGGACTGATCGGCGCGGCCTTCGCCCTGCTGATGGCCCCCCAATCCGGCGAGGAAACCCGCGCCCAAATCCGAGACCGGGGTCTTGAGATTAAGGACCGGGCCGGAGAGGGTGTGGCCGACGCTCGCGCCCGAGCCGATACCATCGTTTCTGATGCCCGGGCCCGGGCCGACGCGATTATAGCCGAAGCACGGCAGCGAGCCGAAGACATCCGGTCTCAAGCCAGAGAACAGGCGGCCAAGTTGCAGGAACAAAGCCGGGCTTCGCTTGGGGAGCGGACGGCCAAGGTCAAGGAAGCCGCCGGCAAGGCCAAGGAGGGTGTGGCCAAAGCCGTCAAGCGCGGCGACGCGGGCTCGACGGAAGCGGCCTAACTGCTCAGGCTGCTGGCTAAAAAGTCCCGACACAAAAGGCGCGGTGGGTGACCACCGCGCCTTTCCTATGCCCCCGGCTAAAGCCCCTGTTCGTTTGTTCGTTTAGGCTGCGGTTTCGGCTGCCTCCAGGCGCAGCCTCACGCTTTCCAGAGCTGCCGCCGCCGTGAAAGCCAGAATTGAGGAGAGTATCAGATCGTTGTCGGTAAACAAACCGCCATCCCGCTTGTTCACCAATTCGATAACGCCAATGACCTTGTCGTTGGCCAACAACGGCACGGCTACAATCGACCGGGTCTGAAAGCCGAACTTGGCGTCGATCCTCGGCGAAAACCGCCTATCGAAGCGTGGGTTGTTGACGATGAGCGGTTTCCGATGCTGCGCGACCCAGCCGGCAATGCCTTCCCCCTCTTGAATCCGATAATCGCGCAGCTTATGCTCCATATCCCCATGCACCAGGATAAAAACCAGTTGGCCCGTATCGTCATCGCGCAGCATCAAGGAGCCATCATCGGCATCCAATAAGGTCAGCGCATCGTACAAGATCGTATCGATCAGGCCCAACAAGTCTGTTTCAGAAGTGATGGTGTGGCCCTTGTGGTATAGCTCTTGAATGGCCTGTAAGTATTTGTTCAGGTTGTCATTCTCGGCCTGTAAGCGGGCGTTCTCCTCTTTCAGGCGGGCGTTCTCCTGTTGGAGAAAGCGAAGTCCTTGCGCCGTCCCAACGCTCATTTTGCTCTCCTCCTAAACCGGGCTGTACCTATCCTCCCTAGTATAGCACAGCATCAAGGTTTGACAAGGGATTCTTGGGGCCAAATCGCTCATACTTTCGTCGTAGTGGAGGTTAGGGCCAATACTTTTCAAACACCTGCCCTGCGATCGCCAGGGAGACCGGGCGCACGTGTAAGGTTGTCCTGTTGT
>JBHHXL010000624.1:0-2087 GCA_046757065.1 Anaerolineae bacterium | reverse complement strand
TCGCGCGGCTTGACGTTGCCCAGGTTCACATTCGGCCCGCAGCGCGAAACAAGGGCCGCCTGCTGTTTCTTGAGCGGGGCCTCCCAGATGACATCGCCACGACTGTCGCCCAGGCAATTGACGATGGCTGCCATCTCATCCTGGCGCAAAACCCCATCTTCATCGTAGATGCCGATGCCCCGGCCCGATTCGCGGGCCTCAACGATGACCTTGTCGGCCCCCGCTGCCAGGTCCCCGGCGATCTGTTCGCAAACCTCCGCCGGCGACAGGTGAATGGACGGGTCCTTTTTGCCCACTTCGGTGATAACCTTGAGACCGGCGTCCAGGGCGCGCTTGATGCACTCATTCCGCGCCTGGCGGGAGATGGTCAGGGTCCCGTCGGAGATTTCAACGGCGGTGAACCCCAAATCTTTGGCCCGTTTGATGTAGCCGGGATAGACACCCTGGAGCAGGGCTACCTCCATCAACGTGCCGCCGGGATAAATATCGATGTTGCGGCCACGAATGATCTCGAGTTTGCACCGCAACAGGTCCTCATCCAGAAAGACCGAAGTTCCGAAACTGAGCTTGATGTGATCGACGTAATCGCCGGTCAGGGCCAGCAGGTCTTCGGTGGCGTGCAGGGCCTGGCAGCGGTCGAGGACCATCGTCAGGCCTTGTTCGCGCGGCTTGGTTGTGATCCGGTCGGGGACCAGGGGCGTGAGCAAGTTGCTCCAGGCTTTCGTCTTCAATTGACTCCTCCGTAGCTAATGAACAATTTTGCCGGCGGACACTCTTCGGATTTGGCAGACATTTTACAGCCAGGTGACAGGTAGCACGTCGCAAGTAGCAGGCTTTTTGATTGAACCTGGCTACTTGCTACTTGCGGCTTGCTACTCTCCGGCCCAGCGGAGGATAATCAGCGAATTGCCTTCGGCCTAGCAGATTAACGGATGCCTTCTTGGGCGGAGTTTATCCGCTAATCCGCTCCTATCCGCTGAGAATCCTCCGCTGGCCGCAAAAGCATTCTTACTTGAAAGCCAGTAGGTTTCGCTTGCAGCGTAACAGTCACTTGATGCCCGAATGTACCAGGAGACAATGAACAACAAGTCTCAGACTGGCGGAGCTGAGGCGTTGCCTTATTGTTGGCCCTCCAGCCCGTTGGCGGACAGGGCCAGCAGGGCCTCCTGGACCTGGGCCAGGTCTGCGCCCCAGGGGACGACGGCCCGGTTGCCCTCAAGCTCGATGTGGTCTTCCAGCAGGCAACATTTCAGCAGGGTCGGCGTGCCGTCCTCCCCGGTCAACTTGCGGGGACACATCTCCAGGCAAGGCGCTTCGTCGCCGTAAAAATGTTGGTGGATCTGGCGGCTGCGCTCGCAGGCGATCATCGTCCAGTCCCGGCGCGGCGGGCGCTCGTCGAGAAAATAGGTCGGTTTATCAAAACCCAGGCCGGAGGCGCGACAGGGGATCAGAAACGCTTCGGCCTCGGGCGCGGCGGCGGCCAGCTCTCGCAATTCAATAGTGTCGGGAACGAGCTGGATGGCGGGCAGGTCGGCGTAACTCAGCACCTTCCGGGCCAGGGAAAACAGCTTGGGCGGTTGAGGCGGCGTGACTTCAATGACCCTGATCTTCAGCGGATTGGGGCGGTGGATGAAGTTGACGTGCTGGTACATGCCTCGCACCACCAGGGTCGATTCAGGCCCCAGGCCCAGCGCCAGGGCCCTGGCGGCCAGGGCAGAGCGGTTGCCGACATCTACCTCCGGGTCTTCGACCAGGGTGCAGGCGGGGGGCAGGGCTAAGGTCTCAACCGCCGTGATCTGGCTGAAGAGAGGTTCCTCGCTCTCGCGGCTCACGGCGGCCACCGCGCATTGCGAACCCTGCTCCAGAACCACATAGCGCGTGCGGCGGTAGGAATCTTTGCCCAGCAGGTGGGCGCCGATGGCTTCCTCCGTCATCGGGCCGTCGTATGGTTGCACGCTGACGTGGCGGTAGGGCAGCGGCACAAAATTCTGGGGATGGTTTTTTGAGCCAGGCATTGTTTTTACCTTCGGAAATGGGGTGGGAAGGTCAGCGAGGGAGAGGTAACGCGGTCGATGGGGTGAAACACG
>JBHHXL010000623.1:0-2101 GCA_046757065.1 Anaerolineae bacterium | reverse complement strand
GTGAAAATCCTCGTCCCGCAATTTACCCGACTTATGGGTAATAGATAGGTCAAGTATCAGGTGGGTGTCGGGTCCTGAGAATTAGTATAGCATCATTAAACTAAACGGGGGAAATCGCCCTTTTCGGCCGGGTTTCCCAGGACTTATGTCACATTTCCCAAGTTTATTTGGGATAACTTGGGATAATTTGGGTTACATAAACCACGATGCGGGCGATGGCCCGCCCCCGGCCCCGGCGTTTGCCGCCAGACGGGGGTTATAGTATAGTAGCAACGGCATCCCTATGCTGTTGCTACGGTAGCGGGCGACGGCCGGTCAGGCATAGGGATGCCTGACCTACGGATGGGAGGACGCAGCGATGGCCGAAACCACCTTCGAATACGACCTGTTCATCTCCTGCCAGGCCGGGGACGCGGCCTGGGTCGAGGACTGGCTGCTGCCCCGCCTGCCCGCCGGCGAGCTGCGCCTGTGCCTCAACGAAGGCTGCTTCGAGCCGGGCGCGCCCCGGGCCGACGAGTACGAGCGATTGGTGGAGGCCAGCCGCAAGACGCTGCTGGTCCTCAGCCCGGCCTATCTGGAGGAGGCCTGGGCGACCTACACCGGCGACCTGGTCAAAACGCTCGACCCGGACGCCCGCCAGCGGCGGCTGCTGCCCCTCCTGCGGCGGCCGTGCGAGGTGCCGCTGCGCCTGCAGGCCCTGGTCTGCCTCGATTTCAGCCAGCCCGCCACCGAGGCCCGCGAGCTGGAGCGCCTGCGGGCCGCCCTGGGCCTGGCCGGGGCGGAGGCGGTCGAGTTCCCCCTCGACCGGCTGCCCGAGCCGGGGCCGCTGCCGCCCGGCTCCTATTGCCCCCTGGGCCGCAATCCCGATTTCGTCGGGCGGAGGGCGGACCTGCGCCAGCTGGCCCGCCTGCTGCGGCCGGCATCCGGGCTGGCCGTGGTCGGCCAGGTGGCGGCGGCGACCGGCATGGGCGGCATCGGCAAGAGCCAGCTGGCGGTGGAGTACGCCTATCGCTACGGGCGGCATTACCCCGGCGGCGTCTTCTGGCTCGATTGCCAGGACCCGGAGACGTTGCCCTTGCAGGTGGCGGCCATGGGCGGGCGGGACGAGAACGGGGGCCTGGGCCTGGCCCCCGACTGGTACGAGCTGGACCAGGCCGAGCGCGTGCAGCGGGTGCGGGCCCTGTGGCTGGCGGAGACGCCCCGCCTGCTGATCTTCGACAACGCCGAGGAGCCGGCGGTGGTGGACGAGTGGCGGCCGCGGCAGGGGGGCTGCCGGCTGCTGGTCACCAGCCGCCGCCCGGACTGGCCGGGGGAGGTGGAGCGCCTGCCGCTGGCCACCCTGCCCCGGCCCGACAGCCTGCGCCTGCTGCTGGGCTTCCGGGCCGCCCGCCTGGGCCGCCCGGTCGAGGCCCTGATCGAGGCTGAGCGGGCCGAGGCGGAGGCCATTTGCCACCGGCTGGACGACCTGCCCCTGGCCCTGCACCTGGCCGGCAAGTACCTGGAGGACCCCCAGGCCCTGAGCCTGGCCGCTTACCGGGCCGAACTGGAGGCCCGGCCCGTCCTGAGCAACGAGGCCCTGGTCGATTGGGTCCGGGACGGCTCGCCCACCCGCCACGTCCAGAACGTGGCCGCCACCTTCGAGCTGAGCTTGCAGCGGCTGGACCCGGATGACCCGGTCGACGGCCTGGCCCTGGCCCTGTACGGGCGGGCCGGTTTCTTCGGCCCGGCGGCCATCGACCGCGAGCTGCTGCTGGCCGCCGTCGACCTGCCGGAGGGCACGCCGGCCCGCCGCCCGGCGGACGCCCTGGCCCGGCTGGCCGGGCTGGGCCTGCTGGAGCTGGACGCGGAGACGGGCGCCCCCCGCCTGCACCGGTTGCTGGCCGAGTTCGCCCGGCGGACCGCGCCCGCTGACTTGCGAGACGAGGCCGCCGAGGCCGTGGCCGGGGCGGTGACCGACCGGGTCAACGCGGTGGTCAACGCCGGGCTGCCGGCGGCCCTGACCCCGGCCCTGCGCGAGCACCTGGGCCTGGCCCTGGCCGAGGCCGGGGCCAGGAAGAGCAAGCTGGCCGGCGGGCTGTACAACGCCCTGGGCCGCGCGTTG
>JBHHXL010000622.1:0-2128 GCA_046757065.1 Anaerolineae bacterium | reverse complement strand
TGATGTACTAGGCCGTGACGAAGGACGATGGACGAAGGACGAAATCGCGCCTATGTAGGTCAAACTGTTAGTTTGACCCGCACAAACTAACAGTTTGTGCTACAAATTTGATCCACTGAGTCTTTCGCCGGGCGGCCAGAGCAATTTTCTTCTGCCCCGATTTCGTCTTTGGTCCCGCTTTGCGGTCCTCCGTCCTTCGTCGGGCTTTGCGGTCTTTCGTCACTGCAAGGGCCACCGCGTAGGTCCCGTCATTGATTCAGGCCCAGGTCCTGGGCGATGATCTGGTAGCAGTTGTAGCTGCTGCCGCGCCCGATGCCTCCCGCCGGGTGCAGGTTGGAGGAGCAGATGTACAGGTTCGAGACCGGGGTGCGGTAGCCGGACAGCTCCGGCACGGGCCGGAAGCGGCCTAACTGGGAGGCGATCATGCTGCCCTCGGACCAGCCGCCTTGCAGCATATCGGGGTGGCTGGCCTCCACATCGTAGGGGCCGTAGATGCGGGAGGCGATGACATTGTCCCGGGTCATATTGGGGGCCAGCTTCTGCCACTGCTCCAGCGTCTGCTCCGTAAATTCCTCTTTGATGCGGCCCCACTCGCGGGGCGAGAAGAGGCGGCTGGGCGCGGTGAAATCCTCGACCAGGATGGTGTGGCCGCCCTCCGGAGCCCGCGTCTTATCCCAGATGCTGTCCGGGGCGGTCAGGATGTAGAGTTGCTGCGGGAAGCCGAGCATAAAAATTTCCGGCTGGTAGCGGGTGGCCAGGTAGTCCGGGTCCTTGGGTCCCCAGTAGAGACGGGGCAGCGAGCCCAGGCCGGGATTTTGGGCCTCGGCGGTGTATTGTGGCAACTCGTGAACGGCGACGTTGCCCCACAGAATCTGCGAACGGTCGTAGTGGATGTTGCGCACGCGGTGCAGGACCTTGTCGCTGATCGGCATATCCCGCAGCAGGCGCAGCACCGTCTGCGGCACGCCCAGGTCGCTGACCAGCAGTCTGGCCGAGATTTGGCCCCCGTCGGCCAGCCGCACGCCGCTGGCCTGGCCGTTCTCCAGCAGGACCTGGTCCACCTCGTGCCCGGTGTAATACTCGATGCCCATCTTCTTGCCCGCCGAAACCAGGGCGTCGGTGATGGCCTGGGTGCCGCCGACGGCGATGGAGGCCGGCTCAAACGATAGCACCAGGGCCATCTCGTGCACCAGAATCTGCAAGCCCATCACGTCATCGGGGAAACAGCCGCTGGAGGTCAGGGTGGCGCGCATAAACAAAGTGCGCAGTTCCGGGCTTTCGAAGAAATCATAGGCAACCTGGCGCACCGACATAAATTGGTGCACCGGCTCCAGGCCGCTGTCGGGGATGGTGATGAGTTCCTCCAGGGGATCGGGCGTGCCCCAGGACGGGGGGGGCGAAAAGCGGTGGCGGTGGAAGGCGTCCTTCCAGTAGCGTTCGTATTTGTCCAGCAGGTCCATATAAACGTCGGCGTCTCGCTGCGAGAAGCGTTGGATTTGGGCGTAGGTCTTCTTAACGTTGTCCTCGGCGTACTCCGTCCGCCCGGTGTGCGGGTCGGCCACCTTGAAGGCGGAATAACCGATGAAACTGCTGCCGTCGTCGAAGATCATGCCCTCGTTCTCATCGGGGAAGATGTATTGCAGGCCCTCGTCGCGCAGGTTGAACTCCGTGTAGGCCGGGTGGGTGTAGAAGCGGGTGAAGTGGGCGCAGGGGTTCTGGCGGTAGCCCGGCGCCGGGCCCTCCTCGCTGATGGCAGCGCCGCCCAGGTCGGTGTGCTTCTCCAGGACGGCCACCTTCATGCCGGCCTTGGCCAGGTAACAGGCGATAATGGTGCCGTGGTGCCCGCCGCCAATCACAATTGCATCGTAAGTTACATCAGCCATCGTATTTCTCCTTATAGGTTGGTGTGGTCAAAATCCGTTGGTAGTGAGGGCTTATGAACTTTCAGAAAATAATTCGGTAATGGAAATCCCGGCAGTTGCACGGGGCTGAAGCCGCCGTGCTGAGAGAGCGAAGCCCTATCGGGCTGGCAAATCAGGCAGTTTAGGGCGTTTTAACGTCCTTTGCTCTTTCAGCGTGATGGCTTTAGCCTCACGCTATGGCCGGGCTTTATTACCGAATTAAATTT
>JBHHXL010000621.1:0-2133 GCA_046757065.1 Anaerolineae bacterium | reverse complement strand
TCATCACCTTTTGTGGCCGCTCAAAGCGGAATAACCCCATATCCTTTGACTCCTTTTTTTTGTGGTTAGATCAACCCGCGCCGGACAGCCTCCACCGCCGCCTGCAAGCGGGAAGTGACGCCGAGCTTGTCGAAAATGTCCGGCAGCTTTCGTTTGACCGTGATCTCGCTCCAGAAGAGCTTGTCGGCGATCTCTTTGTTCGTTGCGCCGTCGGCGATCAGGCGCAGAATCTTGATCTCGTCTTCGGACAGGCCGGACTCGTGATGGATGTGCTCCGTGGCCAGGCTCTCGAACTGGCGGAGCATTTTGTCCAGTAGATCGGTGCTGATGCGCCGCTCGCCGGCGTGTACCGCCCGGATGGTGTCGGCCAGAACCTCGGCCGAGGCGCTTTTGAGCAGGTAGCCGCGCGCGCCGGCCTGGGCCGCCTCCAGCAGGTAGTCCTCGTTGTCGTACGAGGTCAGGATAATGACCCGGGCCCGGCTTTGGGCCTGGCGCAAGCGCCGGGCCAGGTCCAACCCGGACGGGCCGGCCAGACGGATGTCCAGCAGGATCACGTCCGGTTGCAGCCTGGCAACCAGATCGAGCGTGGCCGGCCCGCCCTCTGTTTCGCCCACTAACTGGATGTCCGGGTATTGGGACAGCAGGCTACGCAGGCCCTGGCGCACAACCGGGTGGTCGTCCACGACCAGCACGCGAATATTTCGGATACCCATTTGCCCCCTTTTCCCGGTCAGCCGGCAGCGGCACCTCGAGCGTCACCCGCGTGCCGTGGTTGGGGATGGACTGGACCTCAAGCCAGCCGCCGATGCTTTGGGCCCGCTCCTCCATCCCGATCAGGCCCATCTGGCCGGAGCCGTCACCCACCGCCGCCGGGTAGTCGAAGCCGAGGCCGTCGTCCTTGACCACCACCCGCAGCCGCTCCGCCCCGAATTTTACCCACACCCAGACGTGGCGGGCCCGGGCGTGGGCGGCCACGTTGTTCAACGTTTCCTGTAAAATACGGTAAATGGTGGCTTCGACCTCGGGTGCGAGTCGAACCGGACGGCCGGAGATTTCAAATTCACAGGGGGTCTCGTATTGCTGCTGGTGAGCATCGGCCTGCCATTTCAAAGCCGGCACCAGCCCCTGGGTGTCGAGGATCGGCGGGCGCAGGCCAAAAATGATGCAACGGTTCTCGGCCTCGATCTGGCGCAGCAGCTGCTTGGCCGTCTTCAGCTTCTCCAGGGCTACCTCCCACCGCTGGCCCAGGACGCTCTCCTGGCCGGCCTGGATTTCGTACAGGGCGGCGGTGATCAGCTGGTTGGAACCGTCGTGCAGGTCCCGCGCGATCCGGGTTCGCTCCTCCTCCTGGATGCGAACCGTAGCCGCCAGAACCCACTGCAACTGCTCAGCTTTGCGGGCCAGTTCCTCCCGAACGCCCAACAGCTCCCGGCTTCGGCGCTCGATTTTGTACTCCAGGTCCCGGTTGAGGTGGATCACCTGGGCATACAGCTCGGCGCTCTTCAAGCCGATGCTGGCCAGGTCGGCAAACAGGCTCAGCGTCCCCACGTCCTCATCGGTGAAGCGCCGGCGCTGGCTGGAATCGAGGACGCACAGCGCCCCAAATACCTGGCCCTCCCAATGCAAGGGCACGCTCAGGATGGCGTTGTAGGGCGAACCCTCGAACGACGGGCTGCGCCAGGGCCAATGTTCGTAGTCGTTGACGATGACCGGCTGACCGGTGGCCACCACCTGGCCGGCTGCGCCCTCGCCGACCTGCAAGGCCATCCCCCGGTATCTGGAGGACAGGTTGTGGACCGCGATTCTGCGCACCAGGCCGGCTTCAGCATCGTAAACCGAGATGCTGCTGCCCCGGGCGTTCAGCAGAGCGGTGGCCTGCTCCAAAATCGTGGCCAGGACCTGATCGCCGTCCGCCTGCGAGGTGATGTCCAGCGAGATGGAGTGCAGGACGCGCATCACCTCCACCTGGCGGCGGACCGCCTGGAACAGGCGGGCGTTTTCGAGGGCCACCGCTACCTGGCCGCCCAGGACCTGCAAGGCGGTCACATCGTCTTCGCCGAAGGCGTCGCGCCGGGCGCTCTGCACATCGAGCACGCCGGCCACCGTCTGGCCCAGCTTGAGGGGGATGGCCAG
>JBHHXL010000620.1:0-2134 GCA_046757065.1 Anaerolineae bacterium | reverse complement strand
CGGTGAAGCTGGCTAGCGGTTTGAGGGCGGGGTTGGCGTCGTTGGGGCCGATCCGGAACCACCATCGCCGCCGCCGGCGCAGGCCGGGCTGGATACGATATTGACGAAGACCGTCCGCTCGGCCCGCACCCTGCCGTCTTCCAGCAGGCGCACGGTGAGCGAGTGATCTTCCACGGCATCGGGGGGCGTGGCCGAACCGCAGCGGATTTGACCGACCCAGAAATCGCCTCGTTCGGGGACAATTGATGGCGGCCCCTGGCTGGGATCGACGGCGGCCTGCAAAGCCGGAGAAACCTGAATATCAAGGTTGAAATTATCGGGCAGAAGGGTCGCCGGGTCCTCCAGGTCATCGCGATTGATCTGGAACGAGCGTGCGCCGATGTTGGTGATGGCCTCACCCCACAGGGTGCTTCCTTCTTGATAATCAACGGTCGCGGCCTGGTTGTTGGCAGACAGCGTCTGCACCCGCCCGAACAAGCCCACATCACGAAACACCAGATCGAGGCTGGCCGGACCGCTCAAAGTGACAGGAGCCTGGGCGATGGTGGCCGTCGGCGTGGGAGAGGGCGTGGGCGTCGGCGTGGGGCGCGGGGTTGGGCTGGGGGTGCGCGTCGGCGTGGAGGTGGGCAGGACCACGACGGGCTGCCCGGTTGGCGGGACGGCCGGCGAGGGCGTGGCGGTGCTGACGGCAGCCACTTCGACCGTGCCCGGCACATCTGCCACGGTAGCCGCCGGCGTGGGCGCGGCGAAGAACGAGTTGTAAGCCACGTAGCTCAACGTGGCGGCCACGACCAAAATGAGCACGGCCAGCGTGGCGATGATCCAACGGGGCGTGGCGGCTTGCGATTCCAGGGCAGTTCCGGTGGTGGCTCCGGCAGGGGTCGCCGGCGCCGTAGGGTTTGCCGCCGCCGGGGCGGGGGCCGGCGTCTGCGGTCGAGGTGGTGAGGGCAGCGGCGTGTCCCCCGACGGTTCGTAGAAATCGGCGGCCAGCTCGGGGTGCGTGTTGCGCATCTCGGCCAGGGTTTGTTCCAGCAGGCGTTGGGTGGCCATCGAGGCGGTCAACCGCCCCCGGGCCCGTTCGAGGGCCTGTAGCATCTCGTCGGTGGTCTGGAAGCGTTCCTCCGGGTTGGCCTGCAAGGCCCGGAACAGGATGGGCTGGATGGGCTCGGGGAAGATGGCGTAGGCCTGTAGGCCCAGACCCTCTTTTTCGTTGGCCAGCGACTGGAGGAACATCGGCTCCTCCAGTTGCCCTGACAGCATTTCATACAGCATCACCCCCAGTGAGTAGATGTCGGAGGCGACCGTCAATTTGTCGCCGCGAGTGGCCTGCTCCGGCGAGAGGTAGATCAGCGTGCCCAAAACGTTGTTGGTGGGGGTAAGACGTTGCTCCTCCGGTTGGAGGGCGATGCCGAAATCGCCCAGCTTGGAGATGGGCAGACCGGCGTTGCCGGAGAAGAACATAACGTTGGCCGGTTTCACGTCGCGGTGGATAATGCCCTTGTCGTGGACGGCGCGCAGGCCCTTGCAAATATCGATGGTCACGCTCAGCGCCTCGAAGGGATTGTATGCGCCCTCAAGGGAGATGGCCTGGCTCAAGGTGCCGGCGTCGGCGTACTCCATCACCATATAGTGGTTGTCGCCGTCTTCAAGCGTATCGAAAATGGTTAAGACGTGGGCGTCCTGGATGCTGGCCACTACCGAGGCTTCGCGGTGAAAGCGAGACACGGCCTCGGGGTCGGCGGCCAGGCTGGGCAGGAGACGTTTAACCGCGACCCGGCGTCCTAAAACGCGATCCTGGGCCAGGTAGACCTGGCCCCAGCCGCCGCTGCCCAGGGGGCGCAGCAACTCGTAGCGCCCGCTGATTACATAATCGCTGGGGAGCCAGGCATCAGTATTGACGGCTTTCACATCTATTACATCGTCGGCCATTATTAACTTGCTACCCTACAACGCCGGAGATTAAAATCTTTACAAAGGAATTATACCAAGGTAGGAGTTTGTGATCAATTGTACTCATTGGCTAGGGTGAGTCCGACATTTTGCGGGCGAGATTTAATGACGGGGATTTCTCCCCCCCTTAGTCCCCCCCGCTGGGCTTTTAGGGGTAGGTATTTTCAAATGGCGGCCACTCAAG
>JBHHXL010000619.1:0-2149 GCA_046757065.1 Anaerolineae bacterium | reverse complement strand
AATCTTTAATGTTGCGAAGGAGTCAATCAATGGCTACGGCTAAAGAGATCATCGAACAATTACCCGCTGCATTTAAGTCCGAGAAAGCCGGCGACATAGATGTAACGATCCAGGTGGAACTCACCGGCGACGGTGGCGGCGCCTGGGCGCTGAAAATCGCCAATGGAGCCTGCGAGGTCGTTGACGGCGGCGCGGACTCGCCCGATATGTCGCTGACGATGGAGGCCAGCGATTTTGTTGCAATGCGCAATGGCGAACTCAACCCGATGGCCGCCTTTATGCAGGGCAAAATCAAGATACAGGGCGATATGGGTCTGGCGATGAAGTTTCAGGAACTTTTTATGTGATGTGGGAAAACCTTTGGGGCGGGCTCTGGGCCTGCCCCAAAGCGTTTGCCGGGGGGTTAGTGCTTTTGGCGGGCGCAATCAATGCACAGGGTCGTATGGGGTAAAATCTCCAACCGTTCAGGGGCAATGGGGTTGCCGCAATCCTCGCATAAGCCATAAGCGCCCTGGCGCAGGCGTTCGATGGCCTCCTCGATTGATTTGATCTTTTCCTGGACCGACTCGCGGAGGGCGAGATTTATCTCCCACTCATACGTGGTGGAAGCACCCTGGCCCAGCCCGAAATCGCCTTTTTCTTCGAGTTTCTTTTCAATGAGGGCCAGTTCGGCCTCGGCCTCGCGCAATTCCTCGTCAAGGCGAGCCAGTTCGTCGTTCAATACCTGACTTGATCCTGTGGTCGTCATTGTTCGTTCCTTTTGCGTTACAGAAAACCGCAAACCAACAAAGCCTGGCCTTAGTTGATTCAGCCAAGCATCGGGCAAGATGCTCTGCTTCTCAAAAGGCGGTTCTATGCTATCGACAGGGGCTTCTGGCTAACGTACTTCCGAGTTCGGCCAATGGTGCGGCAAGTGCGATTGCCTGAGGGTTGAAAGCAAGGGGCGTAGCCTTGCGAATAACTGGCTTGTTGGTTGCTGCAAGCTGCTCTTGTATTATACCCAGTCGCCTTCGGGTGTCAACAAAGCACTGCTCGTCAATGCCGGGTGATCGTCTCGGCAGATTTGCCTGCGGCCAGCCGTTCCTCGGCGATGCGGCTGGCGGCGGCGTGGGTGTTGATCCCGGCCGATTCGGCCAGGTCGAACACCTGGCGCAACGTCTGATCGACCGACTGGTTGACCCGCCGGCAGGCTTCGTCCCGGCTCCAGCCCATCGACTCCATGCCGATGATGCCCATCAAGCCGCCGATGTTGAGCACCAGGTCGGGCGCGTATAGAATCTGTCGTTGGCGCAGACGCTCGGCGTCGTCCGAATGGGCCAGCTGGTTGTTGGCCGCTCCGGCCACGGCCCGGCATTGCAGGCGCGGGATGGTGTCCGGGTTGAGGATGCCGCCCAGGGCGCAAGGTGAAAAAATATCGCAGGGGGCATCAAAAATCTCGTCCGGCGGCACAAACGGCAGGCCCAACTCGTCTCGAAAACGATGGATGGCGGCCGGGTCGATCTCGCTGAACAGGACCTCGGCCCCGGCCTGGCGCAACAGGTCGATCAAGGCCGAGCCGACGCTGCCCGTGCCCTGGACCAGAACTCGCCTGCCCGCCAGCGAGGGCTGGCCGAAGAGCCGTTCGCAGGTGACCTTCAGGCCGGACAGAACGCCGACGGCCGTCGTCGGTCCCGAATCGCCCGCGCCGCCGGCCTCCGGCGTGCGGCTGAAGACGTAGGGCGCGCCCGTTTCGGCGATGATGTCCATATCCTGCGGCGAAGTGCCCACGTCCGGCCCCGTCCAGAACAAGCCGCCAAGTTGTTGCAGGATAGTTCCGTAGCGCCGTAGCAGGTCCGCCCGCGCCTGGGGATCGAGGTCGGGTGGGGCGGCGATGACAACCTTACCGCCGCCGTGGGGAACGCCGGCCACGGCCAGCTTGTAGGTCATCGCTGCCGACAGCTTCAGGGCGTCTTGCAGGGCATCTTGCGGGCTGGGGTAGGATTTCAGGCGCGTCCCGCCCGACACCGGCGGGCCCAGGGTGGTTGAATGGATGGCTATGAAAATCCAGGCCTCGCTCGGCCGGTCGTAGCGGATGATGACCTCTTCGCCGTCCCAGGCCCTTAGCATAGATTCCATAAACTGTTTCTCCTCAACGCCTCAAGCGAATACC
>JBHHXL010000618.1:0-2152 GCA_046757065.1 Anaerolineae bacterium | reverse complement strand
GCGGCGCCGATCTTGCGGCGGCAGCGCGCCCTGGGCGTGCTGACGATGGTCCACGAAGACCCGAACCAGTTCCACGCCGACCAACTGCCGCTGATGAATGCTATCAGTGCCCAGGCCGGGATCGCTCTGGAGAACGCCCACCTCTTTCGCGAAACCGAACGTGAACGGGCCAAACTCTCGGCGATCATCAACGGCACTTACGATGCGGTCATTGTGAGCACGGATGATCTCGAAATCGCCTTGATGAACCCGGCGGCGGAACAGGCGTTTTCGGTGCCGTCGAGAAAATGGGAGGGGAAGCAACTTCCCGCCCTCATTCAGTCTACCGGGTTGATCGAGCTTTTCTGCGCCGATGGACCGAGCACCGGCGAGCTGCGCCTGCCCGATAATCGCATACTTCTGGCCCACGTCACCGATGTGCCGGACGTGGGCCGCGTGGCGATTATGCGAGACATTACCGCGCTCAAGACCCTGGATCACATGAAGACCGAATTTATCACCGCTTTCACCCACGACCTGGGCGCACCCCTGGCCGCCGTCAAGGGCTACACGGAGCTGGTCAAGATCGACGGGCCGGTAAACGAGCGGCAGACCGAGGACCTGAGCGCGATCGTGATGGCCGCCGATCAGATGAAGACCTTGATCGAGGACCTGTTGGAATTAACCCGGTTGGAAAGTTTGAAAGAGTTGAAGATTCAGGAAATCCAGCTCGACAGAACGATTCACAAAGCAATTTCTTCCCTGCTGCCGATAGCTGAAGCAAAACGGATCGAGTTGGAGGTGGAGGGTAACAAGAAGCCGGTTGTGGTCGGGGGGAATCCGGCGCTCATTGCCCGCGCCGTCGATAACCTGGTTGAGAACGCCATTAAGTACACCCATGAGGGGGGGCGGGTTTCTGTAGCTTTAACGTGGCAAGATGACGAGGCGTTTGTCAGCGTCAGCGACACCGGCCCCGGCATCGCCGAGAAGGACCTGCCCCGCGTCTTCGACAAATTCTTCCGCGCCCGGGCCCACAACGGGAACCAGGTTCACGGCAGCGGCCTGGGCCTGGCCATTGTCAAAACCATCGCCGAGCAGCACGGTGGCCGGGTGTGGGCCGAAAGCAAATTAAACAGCGGTAGCAAATTTACCCTGGCTTTGCCCATTCACCACAAAAGCAACAATTGATAGCTCATAACCCCGGCGAAGAAAGTTTCGCCAATTTTGCCTCGGTTTCCCGCCAGGTTACCTCAGACAAGCCCAGCTTTTGCCGCAATTTGTCGGAAGCCATCCCGTCTCGATAGTCACGGACGGCGCAAGTCCAGCGTAACATCTCAAATGAAACGCCATCCGTGAGTTGAGCGCGTTCGGCCACATCGGCCAGAACGTACTCCAGGTTGCGCGGGGTACATTCGAACACATTCTGGCCGGGCTGATAGGCGGCCAGATACTGGTCGAGCACCGGCAGCAAGTCACTGGCGAAGCCGAGCTTTCGCTCTTTGTGGTGCAGGCGGGGGTTGGTGTAGCGGATCAAAATCGTCGGTTGTCTGGGGTTTGAGCGGTCGATGTCGCGCAGGGCCAGCCTCATACACTCGGCTTTCTTGATGCCGGTTTGCAGCAGCAGGCTGGCCAGCAGGTGAGGGCGCGCGTCGGGCTTGTCCTCGCTCAGCAGATTCTCCGTCGTTTCCAATAAACGATCAACCTGCTCATCGTGTAAGAATTGCGGCAACGGGGTGGTAACCCGGTGATGGACGACGGCTGCCGCCGGATCGAGCGGGATGACTTTGGTCGCCGTCAACCAGCCGAAAAAGCTCTTGAGCGTGGTCACCCGCCGGGCGTAAGTCTTGGGGCTGCAAGGCACGCCGCGATAGTGAAGAAGCCAGGTCAGAAAGTCGTTCAATTCCTTGGTGCCGATCTCGCTCAATTTCAGGCTCGGCCCCAGGTACTTTTGCAGCAAGCGCAAATCGCCGGAAAAAGCTTTGACCGTATGCTCCGAAAAGCCCTCGCGCAGCATGTGGTCGTAAAAAGCGCCGGCCGCTGCAGCCAGGGAAGAGCCATCCGTGATCTTTTCTAGTTGGGCCACTGGAGGGCCGTATTGACCTTTCCTGCCCTTTTGCGGGAATAGCGGCATTTGTGGGTCAGCCATTCTGGCACCTCGTTAGAACAGTTTTTC
>JBHHXL010000617.1:0-2157 GCA_046757065.1 Anaerolineae bacterium | reverse complement strand
TTCGCTCCCGTTGGTCGCTCAGAGTGACATGTTTCCTAAAATTTGGGACGCACCCTGGAACTTCAGGCAGGGTGTCCGCCAGGCGCGATTTCAATCGTTCCTTTTGTCAAGACGACAGGGGCTCTTCAAGCGGTTGCGTCAGGGTTGGCTCGCCGGCAGGCAATACTTCGCCGCGACTCACCCGGCTCAAGCATAAAAAGGCGGCCAGCAGCGCCAGGGGTCCAACCAGGAAGATGATGCTGTGCTGCGTTCCCAATAAGTCGATGATCCCCCCCACCAGAACCGGGCCGACTACAGCCGCCGACATCGAGGAGAAATAATAGAGACCGGTATAAGCCCCCAGGCGATGCTGTGGGGCGCTGTCTACAACCATCGGCAGGCTGTTAATGTTGACCAGGGCCCACATGATCCCGGCCAGGGCTAAACAGATCCACAGGACGATAATCGACGGCACAAAGAAGATAATTCCCATAGCCAGGGCCATACCCACCAGACCGACGATAATGGTCGGGCGACGGCCAAACCGCTCGGCGATGAATCCGGCTGGCACGGCGAATATCATAAAGGTCAGCCCCACCACGGCCAGCAAAACCGAGGCCCGCCCCGGCGACTGGCCCAGGCTGAACACGGCAAAAGAGGTGAAGAAGGTTTCAATGACGTTGAAGGCCACAAACCAGAAGAAGATGGCCAGCAGCAGAAAGAGCATGCTTTTGTCATCCTCGCGCCAGACCTCCTTCAAATTATCGATAACCCCCACCTCGTCCGGCGGTTTGTCCTCTGTTTCGTAGCGCCTGGGTTCCCTGATCAGGGTCACCACCAGAATCGCTGCCAGGATAACCACGATCCCCCCGGCGATGAAAGGTAGGGTTATATCGATATCGAACAGGAGACCCCCGGCAAAGAAGCCCAGGATCGCGCCGACCCCCCCCATCAAATTGATGATGCCGTTGGCCTGGCTGCGGTACTTTGAAGGAACAATGTCGGGCATAAGGGCTACGGCGGGCGTGCGGAAAACGGCTGCCGCCAGCAGGGTAATACCCAACGCCCCGATGAACAGGGCAAAGGGGATTGTCAATCGATCGAGTTGGCCGGTAAAATTTGGGGGGATGGCCCGGGCGGCGTAAGGAATGAGCATAAAGCCCAGGGCGGCCACGGGCGCGCTGGCAAGGATGTACGGATGGCGGCGGCCCAGGCGCGTGCGCGTCTTGTCGCTTCTTACCCCGATCCAGGGCTGGATGAACACGGCGGCGATATTATCCAGGGTCATCACAAAGCCGGTGGCTCCCGCCCCGATGCCGAACCCCACCACCTGGGGGAGTTGCCGCCCTTGCTCAATCAGAGACCGGACATAGGCTTCGTTCCCCGCCTGGAGAAAGATGGGGACGAAAGCATTGTAGACGTTCCACAGCAGGGTCACTCCCAAAAATCCAAAGCCGAGGACAAAGACCTGGCCGTAATTTAGCTTCATCCTATGTCCCCCTGGCTAACAGCAGATCACGACCCCGGCCCTGGATGCTTGCATGATTCCAACGTTCAAACGCCATACTGGCTGCGATTCTGTTCCCAGGGATAAATGATCCAATCTTCGGTTATGGCCGTGTAGAAATCAGGCGCGTGGTTGGGGTAGATGGAGCGATGGGGTTTGTAATGCATCACAAAGGTGATGGGCCGGCCGCCGGCCTGCTCCACGCGCTCCTTGACGGTCATCACCTCTCGGCCCCGATCCCACAGATCGTCAACCACCAAAACGCGTTTTCCCCGCAGCAAACTATCGGCGGGGAATTGCATAAATACGGGCAGGTTCAGATCGATGGATTCATCCTCATAGAAATCAACCGAGGCGATCAGCACCTGGTAGATGCCCAGTTTACCGGCCAGGATGCCGCCGGGAATGATCCCGCCACGCGTAATCGCCAGCAACGCATCATAATCATAACCTCGAACGCGAGAGTATACATCGAAAATCAGTTTTTCCACATCTTGCCAGGTCAAATATACCTTCGTCATAGCTTGGCTTAAACTCCACATGGCTATACATTCACTATACCGCAAAGCGGGTAAAATGGAAAATTGAGTTTCAGGCAAACGGTTATGGTGAGGGGGGGTGCGTCCCAAATTTTAGGAAATATGTCACTCTGAGCGACCAACGGGAGCGAA
>JBHHXL010000616.1:0-2171 GCA_046757065.1 Anaerolineae bacterium | reverse complement strand
TGGAGGTGAAGGTGGCGGCAAAGATGAAATCGTTCCAACTGAAGCGGAAGGCGAAGATGCTGGCCACTGCTACTCCCGGCCAGGTCAAAGGCAGCGTCACCCGCCAGAAGGCCGTCCAGCGGGTGGCCCCGTCTACCATGGCGGCCTCTTCCAAATCCTGGGGGATGGTGTCGAAAAAGTTCTTGAGCAACCATACATTCAGCGGTAGAATCAATGCCTGATAAGGGATGATCAGTCCTTGATAGGTGTTTAGCCACCCGAGCTCCTGCAGCATGGAATAGAGGGGGATGATGTTGACGGAGACCGGGATCATGAAGATGCCCAGGACAACGCCCATGAGGATGCGTTTGCCGGAGAACTCGAATCGGGAGAAGGCATAGCCGGCCAGGGCACTGATCAACACCGAGAGAACCGTGCTCCCGCCGCCGACAATCAAGCTGTTCGTCAGCGCCCGTAGCAGCTTCGGGTCGCCGAGAAGCCGAGCATAGTGCTTAAAGGTGATGACATTCGGGAGTAGGCGGGGCAGGCCGGCCGGGTGGAGCGAGGCCGACAGGACGACCAGAAACGGTACCAGCACGATGGCCGCGTAACCGCCCAGGAAAAGATAAAGCAAAAGCATCCGACCCAGCCTGGCTTGTCGAAAGGTCAACAGGCGGGCCCGAGTCGGCGCGGCTTCCATGCGCGTCGAGGGTGTCGAAGTTTCCATCAGGGCTCTTCCCTTAGCCCCCGCACGTAAACGGCGGCGGCGACCAGATTAAACGCGAAGAGCATCACACCAATAGACGAGCCAATGGAGAAATTTCCGAACTCAAAGGCATAGCGGTACATGTATAGCGAGGTTGTCGTCGTCGCGTACACCGGCCCCCCTTTGGTCATGGCCAGCGGCAACGCGAACAGGTTGGTGGTCCACATGGTGATCAGGATCAGATTCAGCGCGGCGAAAGGCGCGATGAGGGGCCATGTGATGTGCCGGAACTGCTGCCAGCGGTTGGCCCCGTCTACGGCTGCGGCTTCGTTCACCTCCGGGTTGATCGTCGTCAGCGCCGAACCCAACATCAGCATGGTGAAAGGTGTGCCGAACCAGACATTGGTCAATACCAGCGCCCAGATAGCGAAGTCGGTGGTGCTCAACCACTTAACGGCCGGCAACCCGACGGCAGTGATGAAGTTGTTGATGGCTCCCGTCGGCTGATAGAGGTACAGCCAGATGTAGGCCACGACCAATTCAGAGAGAATCCAGGGAAAAGCGATGAGGACGCGAAACAGGCCCCGGCCCTTGATCCGATTGTTCAAGGCCAGCGCCAACGCCAGGCCCAGCAGGAACTGGCCCATGATGCTCCCACCGACGAATTGCAGGCTCACAACCAGAGACTTGTAGAATTTGAAGGGGAAGATGCTATCTTTGAGCAGTACTCGGTAGTTTGCGAGGCCGGCGAAGGGCCATTCCTGGTTAAAGGTTGTGAACTTGACGTCGTGAACTGAGATGTAGCCGTTCCACAGGATGGGGTAGACAAACAGGAGCAGCAACGTCACTAACGCTGGAAGAATGAGAAGGTATGGTGTGACTGCGGCTTTCGTTCTCATGATTCAATGACCCATCAGAGGGCGCTCAGGGAAGTGGAAGTCTTCCGTTTTTTGCCGCTGGCGTTACCTAGATCATAATATAATATTATAATGATAAATGCAGCCCTATCATACCATGAATCGTCGGGTTTGTCAAGACCGACTTTTGCTACAGGGCTTGCGCAGCGAATCAATGTCACAAAACCCTACAGACTGTGGTGTCCAGGCCACCTACGCCCATCTGTTGGGGATGGCCAAGACACGGACGGGGTTGACATCCGAATCAAGTTTCCAACCCCATAATCCGAGGGCTTCCAACCCCACTACATCTTGTGGCAGTTCGCGTCGGCGGCCCACATGTTGTGGTTTGAGATTTTCGCCTATTCGCTGCGCAAGCCCGCTACAACCAGGTTTGCCGGCCTTCTTGCACACTGCCCACAAACGTGCTATCATACTGCACGCAAACAAATAGTGGATGGAATCTCATCCAGAGGGGTGGAGGGACCGGCCCTGAGAAACCCCGGCAACCAGGTCAGTCGGTTTTCCGCTGACTCAGGTGCCAATTCCGGCAGGTGCAAAAATGCCTGGCAGATGAGAGAGAATTCGGT
>JBHHXL010000615.1:0-2173 GCA_046757065.1 Anaerolineae bacterium | reverse complement strand
CGGACGCGGAAATCGTCGCTGTAATGATTGACAAAAGGCATTTTCAAGGCTACTATTTCTGCAACAGGCAACCCCAACCAGGAGACTGAATAATGCCAGGAATCGTCATCCAGGAATTGCCAGAACGGTTACATCAGAAGTTGGAAGAACGGGCAATGAAGAATCGTCGCAGTTTAGCCGAGGAAATAAAGGCTTTGCTAGAAATGGCCCTCAACATTGAGCGGCCTGAAGGGACTGCGCCACCCCCTCCTTACCGGGGGCGTTTTCTCCTGACTGACCAATGGATCGATCAGGCCAGGCGTGAGGGCCGCCGATGATCGTGGTGGATACGAATGTCATCGCCTACTTGATGATCGAGGGCGAGAAAACCGAGCAGGCACAACGAACCTTCTCCCGCGACTCAAACTGGGTCTTGCCTCGTCTCTGGCGGCACGAGTTTCTCAACGTCCTGGCCACTTTTGTGCGCCACGGCGGGACAGAGGTCGACGAAGCGGTGACGATCTGGCAGCGGAGTCTTGGTCTGTTTGCCTCTGGCGAGCGTGGGGTAGATATGGTAAGCACGCTGCGGCTGGCTGCTCAGCATAACATCAGCGCCTACGATGCCCAGTATGCCGTCTTGGCGATGGAACTGGGCCTGGCCTACGTCACCGAAGATAAGCAACTCTTGAAAACTTTTCCGGAACTGGCCTTGTCTATGCAGAGTTTTTGTGAATAATGCAAACCGTCGGACCGTGGTTTCTCTCCCGCCGGGGTTCAAGTCGCTTGCGGCGGGCCTTTTATCAGGCGGCGTTGGTGACCATCCACCACGATCCGGCCTTGCGGAGCTACTACCGGCGTGGGGTGGAACAGGGCCTGACCAGGCGGGGGTAGTGCTGGCGACGGCCAGGAAGCTGGTCCGCATCAGTTATGCGTTGATGAAGTCGGGACAGGCTTATCAGACCTTTGCTGGTGCTGAAGGACAAGGAACTAATCCACTCCAATCTCGTATGATCGTGCCACTATCTCATAACATCCTTCCTCATCAAACCAGAGGAGATAGTGATGAAAGTCGAACTGGCCGTACCTTTCGTGCATGACCGATCCCCTAACGAAAAACCGATCTCGCCTTTCCTTAAGTTGACGCAACCACAGTGAATCGTCAAGGTCAAGTTCCACGAGTCCATCAGTGATGATCTCGGTCGATGTTGTGCAGCAGGTTTCATCCATATATCTATAGGCAATGACCCTATTAAACTTAATAGTTACCCAATGGCTCTTTCCTTCTTGAGGCACATAATCATATCGTATAACTATGTGGCCTGGGCTAATCTGTACCTGAGGTCCTTCGACTGTCCAGTTTTTCGAAAATGGCAGGTCTATTTCTCGTTTCATTCTCAGTCTCACCTCCCTCGAATAGGTATGTCATTAAGATCAATTCCCAATCTATTTGCTTCTGCCAATCTACGTGTCAACGCTTTTTCATAATATGGATCGCCAGTAATATCAATCAATATAGTTGGTTCCACACCAGCCATTCGGAGGGTTTTTAGCGACCTATTATTGATTGCATATCTCATGCCATCTCGTTCTATAAATCGGACTGGAAGTTCATCAGGGCTGATTTGGCCAGATCTCAAACCGCCTGCCACATCTTCAAGTTTCCAGCCTGCATACTTGAAGTCAGACTTTCGGGGCGATGTAAACCGGGGGCCTACGCTGGCCTGGCCAAATTTTAGCGGCGTCGTGCCTGTTGGCGGCCTGCTGCCGGCGGCGATAGCTGCAATACCAAAGAACACATCCGGGCCAACATTGTCCAGAACCAGGTTCCACCATTCCCCACTGCCTACCGAACCCTGCATCTGGTAGCCAAACACCTCCCCAATCAGGCCGTTGCGAGTGGCTTCATCGCTGGGGGTCCAGGTGTGTGGGTTCCAATAGCGTTGGGCCTCGTAATAAGCCAGCAGTTCTGTGGCGCGTTCTTCAGAGCTTTGCCCCGAGGAGAAATCCCAATCGCTGGCCGGCATCTCTGGGATGCGGTCAAAACCGCAATGGTCGCCAGCGTAACCGCACTCGACCGTGTGGCCTGTTGGGTCGATATAGTTCAGCGGGTTGTTGACCACGTAGGCGTAGCGATTCCAACTCTGCGGCTCTCCCGGCTCCGGCGCCAGCGGGTCCGGGCTGAGGAACCGCCCCA
>JBHHXL010000614.1:0-2175 GCA_046757065.1 Anaerolineae bacterium | reverse complement strand
AAGCTCAAAGAGCCAAATTTAGGGCAGCCCCCCCTAGTCCCGATACTCCGCTGCGTGGGGGATGCCGACATATTGAGTCAGGGCCGCGTCGAGAGTTACCAGGTCGTCGATGTTCAGCTCGCTGAGGCGACGATGGCCCATCATGCGGCAGAAATCGGTTAATTCGGCCTCGGTAGCCTCCAGGAAGTTGACCAGGCGTTGGGCGCTGATTTGAACGTCAAATCGGGCGCGGAGTTCGGATTTTTGGGTGGCGATCCCCACCGGGCAGGTGTTGTTGTGGCAGGCCCGGTACTGCTGGCAGCCAATGGCCATCATCGCCGCCGTGGCGATGGCCACGCAATCCGCGCCCAGGGCCAGCGCTTTGGCAAAATCGGACGGGGTGCGCAGGCCGCCTGTGGCAACCAGGGTGAGGTCTGTCTGGCCGTGCTCGTCGAGCCAGCGGCGCGCGCGCGGCAAAGCGTAGACCAGGGGCACACAAATGTTGTCCTTGACGTGGACCGGCGCGGCGCCGGTGCCCCCGCCGCGACCGTCGATCGTGACGAAGTCAAAACCGCAGTAGACGACGGCTTCCAGATCGGCCTCGATGTGACTGGCCGCCATCTTGGCTCCAAGGGGGCCATCGGTCAAGCTGCGCAGGTGCTCAACCCGGGCCTTCAGCTCATCGAGGCTGTTGAGGTCGGGAAAACGTGAGGGGGAATGGACTTCTACGCCCACCGGGACGCCGCGCACGGCGGCGATTTCTGCGGTGACTTTGTGCGCCGGCAATATGCCGCCCAGCCCCGCCTTGGCGCTTTGTCCAAACTTGAAATCGATGGCCGAGGCCTTTTTAATGTTTTCTTCGGAGAAACCAAAGTAGGCGGAGGCCATCTCGAAAATGTAGTCACCGGCGGCCTCCCGTTCTAGCGGGTGCATACCGCCTTCGCCGGAACAGGTGGCCGTGCCGAAACGTCGCGCTCCCAGCGCCAGCGCCGTTTTGCTCTCCGGGCTGAGGGAGCCGTAGCTCATGTGGCTGACGTAGACCGGCAGGCGCAGCTTGAGCGGTTTTTTCGCGCGGGGGCCTAAAATGCAGGCGGTTTCTACCGGCTCGTCGTCTAGCAAGGGCAGGCGGGCCACCTGGCCGGGCAAAAAGAGCAGGCTGTCGAAACCGGGTATGGGCTCGCCGGTGCGCATCGCTTCCAGCTTTTTGCCCTTACCCCGGGCCAGGTAGTGGACGTAATTCATCGCCTGCTCGCGATCGTCGAAAGGCCGCCGCCATTTGGCCAGGTAGTCGTCGTACTCTTTTGGCTCAAGGGGCACATCGTGCGCATTCAAAAACACTTTCCCCGCTTTGACCACGACCGGATAGGTGCTTACACAGTCCAGGGTGTTATAGCGGGAAATGCCGGTTCGCACGTCAAAATCCCAGCCGTGCAAGGGGCAAATCAAATCGGCCCCTTGCAGGCGACCATCCCCCAATTGTCCCCCTCGGTGTGGGCACCGGTTGTTGAGGGCGTAAAAGTTGCCTTCGTAGTTACAAAGCGCAATATCTACGTTGTTGACCGTAACGGTCATCACCGCACCGGGGGGACATTCGTCAACGGTGCAGACCTGAACAAGTTGCTCTGCCATAGCCTGTTTTCTCCATTCTGTAAAATCGAACGTCGGGACAGCTTTGTAGCACAATGAGACTATTCGGCGTGTTCATCGACAGGTTCTTCAGCGTGTTCGCTAATGAGCTCCGGAGTAGGCGTTGGTTCGGAGGTGGGAGTAGCGACTTGCTCGATGGCGGCCAGGATTTCGATGGCGCCCAGCAATTGAGCCTCGGCGCACATCGCCCGCACCCCGCCCTCGCCGGGGGCAGGGGTGATTTGGCCATCTCCGTTGGCGTCGGTCCCCTCGGCCAGCGCCCTGGCCAGATCGAGCACGCCGGCGACGAGATCGGCTGCATCGGTCGTGCTGCCGGTTTGCAAGATGCTTAGCTCCAGGTCTCTGATAATCCCGGACCACTCCGCAGCGTTTTCAGCGGTGATTTTAACCTGATCTGTGTGTAACGCAACTTGGTCCGATGCGCCTGCGGCATCAGCGGCCAACCTGGCGTGTTCGATGACGGTCTGGAGGTAGCCCCGGCTATCGCCAAAACTGAGCAGCCCGACTTTCTTTGCAAGTGGAATGGGTGTGATCGGTGGCCGTGATTTG
>JBHHXL010000613.1:0-2183 GCA_046757065.1 Anaerolineae bacterium | reverse complement strand
GCAAGCGCCGCCAGACGGCAAATTGCAGGGCGTAGATCACGGTGAACAAAACCAGGCCGAGGATGAACAGTGTCAGGCTGCGCTGGGGGGTCATGACCGTGCCGAAGGTGATCGGCGGCGGCGTGGGGACAGGCGTTGGGCGGATGGGGGCGCGGGGCCGATCGGGTGTGGCGGGTGGGACGGCGGTCGGTTGGGCCAGGGCCACCCGCTCTGGGGCGGGCGTTGGCTGTGGGGTTGAGGCCGCCGTGACCGGGGCTCCAGCCGCGCCGCTGGCTTCGTCCCCGGCAGCGAGGGTCGGGCTGGGGGTCAGGGTGGGCGAAGGCGTGGGGCTGGCGGTGGGCAGCGGGGTGAGCGTCGGGGTGGGGGAGGCCAGCGGCAGTAGCGAGGGCCGCTGGTCGGGCGAGCCGGCCTCGACGATCAGGCGCGGCGCGCCGCCGATGAAGCAGTCGCCGTGGAAACAGGTCGCCCCCGGCAGCTCGACGGTGTAAACCCCGTTGCGGGGGATGATCGGCTCCTCTGCGCCCGTCTCGTCGACCAGCAGCCCTTGTTCGGCAATGGCGTTGATGGTAAATCGTTGGGGCGCGCGGCCCACGTTCCAGAGGACGGTGGTCGTTTTGTCGCCCCGGTCAAAGGTGACGACGTAAACATCCCCCTGCCGGAACCAGTCCACGTCTCGAAACCCGGCAAGGTGGGTCGTCACCACCCGGTAGGCGTCGAAGGCCGGGCGGCGCGAGTCGTCACCGCGCAGCAGGCCGAACGGCTGGACGTCCTCCGGGTGGTCCGCGCTGTTGCGCAGTTTGTAAACCTCGACCCGTTCCGCGCCGCCGGCGAAGGCCAGGGCGTAGACCTGGATGATGAAGGCGCTCTGCTCTTCCTGCGAGACCCGAAAACGAGGTTCGTAGTGGGGCGGCTCCTGGGGATCGTTGCTGGGCGGGGCGTTGGTTTCGTTGAGCCAGATCGGTTTGCCGGCCAGGCGGTAAACGTCGAGGATGCCCCGGATGTCGGCCAGGACGTTGAAGATCTGTTCCGGCTTGTAGTAGAGGTGATAAACGACCCCGTCGAAGTAGAAGTTGTTGGCCTCCGCTTCGGGGTCGGCAGCGATGATGGGCAGCAGCCGGGCCAGGTATTGCTCCCGGTCGTACTCCCAATCCCAGAAGTAGGTCAGGCCGGTCAGGTAGACCTGGAGGGTCGGGTCCACGGCCTTGATGCTAAGATAGGCCGTTTTAAGCAGGCGGAAGTAATCCTCCTCGCTGCCGTTCCAGGTGCTGCCGGGATGGGCCGGGTCCCACACGTCCGGCTCGTTCCAGATGACCCAGTGCCGGATGCGGCCCTGGTAGTGCCGGGCCAGGCGTTGGGTGAAACGGCCCCAGTGGGTCATATCGGGCACATCCTTGGGGCTGATGACATCGGCGGCGTTGGCCGGATGGTCGGGGTCGCGCGCCCAGGCCGGCGTGCCGATGATGACGGCCACGATCTCGCGCCCGGCGGCCAGTTCGGCCTCGACGAAGGGATCGGGCACGTTGGCCGGTTTCCAGTCGTCCGGGCCGGCGGGCTGGATGATGTCCCAGCGCAGGATGATGCGGGTGTAGCCCGCGCCGGCCTCGCTGGCGGCGGCGCTGTTGACGTAGCTCTCGACCAGGCCAAAGCGTGGGTCGGGCGTGGCGGCCTCGGTGGCGGCGGGTTGCGGCTCCTGGGCCAGGGCGGCCTCCTGCGCCGGCGTAAGCGCCCCAAGCGCGAGCGCGCCCAGAAGCAGGAAGGCCAGTCGCTTGCCTTGCACAATCTTAACCATAGGCTGAGATTAACATAAAACCAGGCATTTGTAAAGCGTGGAGTTCCCCGCTTTGCGAACTTAGACCGGGGGGTTCTTTGGTAAATTCCGTGGCGTAGGGGCAGGTCTTGTGCCTGCCCTGGGCGACCACAAGGGATCGCCCCCCTACTAGAGAGCCGACCGGGGTATTGGCTGGCGTTCAAGCGCGATATGGGCTAAAATGTTCCGAGTCTTTGAGGTTTGATGTGGTTTTGTAGCCCAAGCTGTTAGCTTGGGCGGGTCAACCTAACAGGTTGACCTACGCTAACCACACAATTCCTCAGAGAACCAATGTTCCTTGCTTTTATCCAAACTGAGAATCTAGGTGGACAAACGATGGCAGAATTTACCGGATTCGAAGCGTTTGACGAGGTAC
>JBHHXL010000612.1:0-2190 GCA_046757065.1 Anaerolineae bacterium | reverse complement strand
TCCGGCGTGCCCATATCGATCAGGTAAGCGTCGCCGATGGGATAGCCATAAACCGGCGCGCCCTGGGCCAGCAGCCGGGGAAAGAGGTCGTGGCCGAAGTCGTAGAATTGGCGGCGGGGAATGTGTTCCAGGATGGCCGGCTCGGCGATGTAGATGCCCCCGTTGGCTAAATCGGTGAAAATGTGGTCCGGATCGGGCTTTTCCACGAAGCGCCGCACCCGCCCCCCGCCGTCGAGATCGACCAGGCCGCAGCGGGCGGGGTTATCGACCCGGTACAGGGCCAGCGTCAGGCAGGCTCCGTGGCGGCGGTGAAAGGCCAGCATCGCCCCCAGGTCGAGGTTCGTCAGCACATCGCCGTAAACGATGGTGAAGGTGGTATCCAGGAAACCGGCCAGGGGGCCGAGCGCGCCGGCCGTGCCCAGCAACTGCTCTTCAACCGAATAGCGCAAATTGACGCCGTAGCGCCGCCCGTCGCCCAGAAAGTTGGTGATGATTTGCGGCAAGTGGTGCAGGTTCAGGCCGATGTCGGTGACGTGGTGGCGGCGCAGCCAGCGCAGAATGTGGACCAGCACCGGCTGGCCGCCGACGGGCAGCAGCGGTTTGGGGCAGTTCGCCGTCAGGCGTCTCAGCCGGGTGCCGGCCCCGGCGGCCAGGACCATCCCCTTAATAAGCGCCTCTCCCCTTGATGACGGCGGGCAGCGTGCGCCACAAGATATAGAGGTCGAGCCAGAGCGAGTGGTTGCGGATGTAGTGCATATCCAGCCGGACCCGGTCCTCGTAGGCCAGGTCGCTGCGGCCCGACACCTGCCACAGCCCGGTCAGGCCCGGTTTGACCGTCAGCAGGTTCATCTCCCACTGGCCGTAATCGGCCAGCTCCGGCGGGGAGATCATACGCGGGCCGACCAGGCTCATCTGCCCCAGGAGGACGTTGAACAGTTGGGGCAGCTCGTCCAGGCTGGAGCGGCGCAGGATGCGGCCCACCCGCGTCACCCGGGGGTCATCCTTGAGCTTGTGGTTGCGGGCCAGCTCGGCTTGCAGGTCGGGCCGCCCGGCCAGAAGGCGCTCGCCGTCGAGATACATCGTCCGGAACTTGAAGGCGTCGAACTCGCGCCCGCCGACGCCGACCACCCGCCGCCGGTGGAAAATCGGGCCGGACGAATCGAGCCGGATGAGGAGGCCGATCAACAGCAGCAACGGGGCCAGGCAGAACAGGCCGGCTACGGTCAGGACGAGATCGAGCCCGGTTTTGAGGCCGCGCTCCAGGCCCGTCAGCCGGACCTGATTGACTCCAATCAATGACGTTTGGGCCAGTTGCCGGACGTGGACGCCGGTGGTCATAATCTCGAACAGGCCGGAGGAGAAGCGGATGTTCATCCCCGGCGTGAAGCCGTAGCGCCGGAAGATGTCCAGCATCGTTTCCCGCGAGAGGGCGCTGCTGGCCAGGATCAGCTCCTCGACGCCGTAGCGTTGCACCAGGCCGGGCAGGTCCTGGAGTTTGCCCAGGGCGTACAGGTTGCGCACGACGCGCTGGCCGGGGGGCAGGTTGTCGGCCACCAGGCCCAGCAGGTTCAGGCCCGAGGTCGGCCAGGCGCTGAGCTGGTGGGCCAGCAGGCGGGCCTCGCCGTTGCCGCCGACGAGCAGGGCCGGGCTCAGGAAGTAGCCGCGCCGTCGCAAGGCATAGACCAGCCGCCGCAGCCAGAAACGGGCGGCGATGACCAGCAGAAAAGTGAAGAGCCAGGCCAGCAGCAACCAACCCCGGGCGATGACAAACTGCTCCACGACAAAAGCGGCGAAGACCACGGCCAGCAGGCCGGCCGTCGAGGCGTGAAAGGCGCGGGCGTACTCGCCGACGCCGCCCAGCAAGCGGTGCGGGTTATACAGCCCGAACGTGGCAAAGATGAGTAGCCACAGCGGGATTAATCCCAGGACGACCTGGGTGTAAAAAGGGAAGGAAGGGGTGACCCCGGTCTGGAACAGGCTGGAGTGAGTGGTAAAGCGGACCAGGTAGGCCAGGAAAAAGCCCAGGCCCATCATCAGCCCGTCGCTTAAGACCAGGACGGCTGTATACAGCCGGCGCATCCGGCGCGGAGAGGGCCCGGCCTTGTGCCGGCCACGCCGCAGTTTGAAAGCAGCCGACAGGTCGGCAGGGGTCTCGACCGTTGGCGCTTGGGGTGAAATATCTGCGTTCAT
>JBHHXL010000611.1:0-2208 GCA_046757065.1 Anaerolineae bacterium | reverse complement strand
TCTAGCCCCTTTCAAGGGGCGCTGCTTCGTAGCTCGGCGAATTTGCGGAGCACCGAGCGGCCCTGGCGTGAAGCCTAATTTGGTTCCGTCATAGCCTTCGACAAAAAACCTACCCTTGTGAGCTTGCGCCCACGGAGTTATGGCCGAAATCCCTAACCGGTACTGTCCCCTCTGTTGAGTAAACCAAGTAATCGGTCGATTCCGAGTATACTCGATTTTCGGTTCCTGGCAAATGGCCCAGCCGCCGGGCGGCTGTCGAGTTTGACAAATCCCTAAACTTGACTAGAATACAAGGTGTTCTTGCGGGCGTAGTTCAGCGGTAGAACGTCTCCTTGCCAAGGAGAAGGTCACGGGTTCAAGTCCCGTCGCCCGCTCTCATAGCCGGTTTGTTGGCTTGCCTGACCTCGCCTGCCAGGGCGGGGTCTTTTGCTTGCCGGCCTCAATGGTGGAAGAGCCGCACCCCCGACAAGACCATTGTCATCTCGTGTTCGTCGGCGGCGGCGATGACTTCCTCATCGCGCACCGAGCCGCCCGTCTGGATGACGTACCGCACCCCGCTGCGGGCGGCCCGGTCGAGACTGTCGCGGAAGGGGAAGAAGGCATCGGAGCTCAAAGCGACCCCGCTCAGGCCGGCCAGCCATTCCTGCCGTTCCGCCGGCGTCAGGGGCGGAGGAACCGCCGCAAAGAGCGCCCCCCATTCCGGTTGCGTTGCCGGATCGAAATCACTCAAGAGATACTGGTCGATGGCATTGATGCGGGCGGGCCGGCTGGCGTCCGCCTTGAACTGAAAGGCCAGCACTTTCGGGTGCTGCCGCAGCCACCAGGCATCGGCCTTGTCCGCGGCCAGGCGCGTGCAGTGGATGCGCGATTGCTGGCCCGCGCCCAGGCCGATCACCTGCCCGTCGTGGGCCAGGCAGACGGAATTTGACTGGGTGTATTTGACGGCGATGGTGGCCACCAGCAGGTCCCGCACCGCCCCGGCGGGCAGGTCTCGCCTGGCGGTGACGATGTTTTCCAGGAGGTTTTGATCGAGGGTTTGGGCGTTGCGCGGCTGCTCGAAGGTGATCCCAAACACGTCGCGCCGTTCGATAGCAGCCGGTTCGTAATCGGGATCGATGCGGATGATGGGATAATTGCCGCCTTTCTTCCGGCGTAGAATCTCCAGGGCTTCGGGGGCGTAACCCGGCGCGATCACGCCGTCGGATACCTCCCGCTGGAGCAAGCGGGCGGTCTGGACGTCCACGACCTCGCTCAAGGCCACCCAATCCCCAAAGGAAGACATGCGGTCAGCGCCCCGGGCCCGGGCGTAGGCCGTCGCCAGCGGGGAAAGTTCGAGATCGGTCACGAAGTAAGCCCGGCGCAAGTCATCGCCCAACGGCAGGGCGACCGCCGCTCCGGCCGGGCTGACGTGCTTGAACGAGGCCGCCGCCGGCAGGTTCAGGGCCTGCTTCAGCTCCCTGACCAGAGGCCAGCCGTTCAGGGCGTCGAGCAGATTGATGTAGCCGGGGCTGCCGTTCAGGACCTCGAAGGGCAATGCGCCCCGGTTGACGAAGACTCGGGCCGGTTTTTGGTGCGGGTTGCAGCCGTACCGCAGCGGCTGCTCGCGGCGCGCTTCCGGGGCTTGGCTCTGCCCGGCCAGATAAGCGGCGATGGCCGTGTCATAGTCGCGGGTGTGGCGGAAAGCCTTCAACGCCAGGCGCTGCCGCGTTCCGGCGCTGACCCCGCCGGCATTTTGCAGCTCGGCCAAAACCGGCTCGTAGTCGCCCGGATCGCACATAACCGTCACCCGCTCGAAATTCTTGGCCGCCGCCCGCAGCAGCGTCACGCCGCCAATGTCGATGTTTTCCACGGCATCGACCAGAGTGACATCGGGTTGGGCCACCGTTTGCGCAAAGGGATAAAGATTGCAGACGACCAGGTCGATGAAATCATAACCCTGGGCGGCCAGAGCATAGCGGTCGCCGGCTGAATCGCGAGCCAGGATGCCGGTGTGGACCGCCGGGTGCAGCGTTTTGACCCGCCCGCCCAGCATCTCCGGCGCGCCGGTGACGTCGGCGACATCCATAACCGCTAACCCCGCCTGCCGCAGCGCGCGAGCCGTGCCGCCGCTGGCGATCAACTCCCAATTCAATTCGCTTAAACCTTGACCCAGTTCGACCAGGCCCCGTTTATCGGAAACGGAAAGAAGGGCTTTGGGCATCGTATCGA
>JBHHXL010000610.1:0-2208 GCA_046757065.1 Anaerolineae bacterium | reverse complement strand
GGAGTCAAACAGTCCCTAACGGGACGACAACGAGAATGAAAATAGCAGAGGCGGCCGCTATTTTCAGAGGAAATCGGCGAGAAAACACCATCCGCAGAAACACGCCCCGACGAACGTTGCCCGTCGGGGCCTTCGTTTTCCGCCCAACCTGGCAGGGGAACCCGGAGGCAGGTAAGCAACACACGGCGAAGGGCATCTAGGCTAGTGGGCAGACGCGCGGCCTGTTCATCCAGTTCACCGCCGACGCCCCCGCTTCGTCCATCACCTTCGGGGTGCTGGAGATGGCCCAGGCCCTTGGGGATCGCCAGGCGTTACTCGATGCCGGGCGGCGGGTGATCCGCTTTCACCTTGGCTCAGACGTCATCCGAGGGTTGGAGCAGTTGACGGAGGAGGTATTATCGTGACGTTGCAATACTGGTATATGTTGCCGGTGGCCGTCGTCGTGGCCACCATAGCTATGGCCTCCGGCGTTGGTGGGGCCACCTTTTTCGCCCCGATCTTTATTCTGGGCCTGCGCCTGCCGCCGGAGGTGGCCATCGGCACCGGCCTGATCACCGAGGTCTTTGGCTTTGCCAGCGGGCTGTACGCCTACGCCCGCAAACGGCTGATCGATTTTCGGCTGGGGGGAAACCTGCTGCTGGCCACGATCCCGCTGGCCCTGGTCGGAACCTGGGTGGCCGGACTGGTCGAGGCCGACATCCTGAAGGTGATTCTGGGGGTAGGCCTGTTTGCCGTGGCCCTCAGTTTCCTGCGCGCGCCGGAGCACGCGGACGTGATGCGGATGGACGGCGCGATCGACGAGGAGTACGGCCAGCCAGAGCAGGCCGAAACCTGCCTGTCCACCGCCGAGGGCGAGCAGATTTGCTACACCGTCTGCAACCGCAACGAAGGCCGGCTCATCGCCGGGATAGGCGGGCTGTTTGTGGGTCTCATCTCAACCGGGCTGGGCGAGCTGAACGGCTACTTTCTCCTGCAACGTTGCCGCGTGCCGAGCCGGGTTTCGGTGGCGACCAGCGTCTTCGTGGTGGCCCTGACCGCTCTTTCGGCGGCCACCGGCCACCTGTTTCAATTTGCCCAAAGCGGCGGGGAGGCGCTCAACACCGTCTTCAGCCTGGCCATCTTCACCGTGCCGGGCGTGATCATCGGCGGCCAGTTGGGCTCGACCGTCGCCAGCCGCATCTCGCAGCGCACCCTGGAGCGGGGGCTGGGGGCCTTATTCATCCTGGTCGCGGCTCTGACCCTGGGTGAGGTGATCCTGTGATCCGGGCCGCCATCTTCGACCTGGATGGCACGCTGGTGCAGACCGAGAAGTTGAAGGCGGTTTCCTACGCCCGGGCTGCCGTCGAGCTGTGCCCGCGCCAGATCGACGAGGCGGAGGTGATCGATGCTTTCAAAGAGGTGGTGGGCCGCTCGCGGCGGGAGGTGGCCCTGGCCTTGATGGAGCGGTTCGACCTGGAGGAGCCGGCGCGGGCGCGGATGGCCGAGTTCGGCGTCGGCACGCCCTGGCAGGCATTCGTCCAGGTCCGGCTGCGGCACTACGAAGCGATGCTGGCCGATCCCGAGGTGCTGCGCTCGAACCGCTGGCCGCACAACATCGCCTTGCTGCAGGCGGCCCGGCGCAGCCAGTGCAAAGTCGGCCTGGCCACGATGTCCTACTGCCCCCAGGTGCGGCGTGTGCTAGAGGTCTTGAACCTGAGCGATGCCTTTGATTTCGTAGCCAGCCGGGACGATGTGGAACACGGTAAGCC
This sequence comes from Anaerolineae bacterium, assembly GCA_046757065.1. Taxonomy (GTDB): domain Bacteria; phylum Chloroflexota; class Anaerolineae; order 4572-78; family JBHHXL01; genus JBHHXL01. Next base: position 460 of record JBHHXL010000610.1, on the reverse strand, counting down.
CGACCCGGAGATTTATCTACTGGTCGCCCGTGAGCTGGACGTTCTCCCCGCCGAGTGCCTGGTCATCGAGGATTCGCCCAGCGGGGTGGAAGCGGCCCTGGCCGCCGGGATGTGGTGCCTGGCCGTGACCACCCCCTTCACCCGCCAGGCGATCCACGCCCGGAAATTGCTGCCGGACAGTCACATCGTTGACGAACCGGACCGCCTGCCGCAGGCCCTGGCTCACATCCTGGAGGAACACAGCTCGTAAATTGCCGGCCAGCCGCAGATGACGCTCACAACGCGACACGATCCAAAGAGCGTATGGGCGAAAACCGTGGTAAAATAAGGGCAAAATCCAGGGGACTCCAGCGCCGCCGTATTGAGGGCTTTAGCCCTTTCAGACGCGGAGACTGCTTCGCCCCCTTCGGGGGCTCGCAGTGACATAACACGGCTACTTTCAGAGCGAGTAGAACAAGCT
>JBHHXL010000609.1:0-2216 GCA_046757065.1 Anaerolineae bacterium | reverse complement strand
ACGGACACTCGCTGGATTTGGCGGGCAGGTTGCAGCCAGGCGACAGGTAGCAGGTCGCAGATTTTTTGACCGCGCATTGCTACTTGCTACCCTGCGGCCAGTGTCCGGTAGCAAGATTATACAACATCGCGGGCCAGGTAGAAAACAGGGGCCGAAGGCTTTTGATCGCCCACAGTTGCCAGGAGATCGGGGGAGCGGGTATACTTCGACGAAGGACGAAGGACGAACGGCTGGCAAAAACACCGATAAGAGACGGTCTGAAAAGTCGGGTTTCAGGTGACCGGCACTTAAAAACGTTCAAACCCAGGGCCGAATAGGGCCGAATTTCACGAAGTTAATCGCAAAAGTGCCGGTCACCTTGCCCCCTCAAATACTTTTCAGACAGCCTCTAAGATTCGTCGTTCGTCCATCGTCATTGGTCGCGTCAGGCATCGAGGTCCTGAGCAACTTCCACAAGCTTAAATCCATTTCTCAGAAAGGAGATGCGGTACGATGGTCGTCACCCAGGAAATTCAGCTATCGACCGCCGGCAACGGCGAAATCCACGACATCACCGAGGCGGTAGCCGGCGCGGTGCGGGCCAGCGGTCTGGCCAATGGCACGGTCACCATCTTCAGCCCCAGCTCCACCAGCGCCATCACCACTCTCGAATACGAAAGCGGCCTGCTGGCCGATATGGCCGCCTTCTTCGAGCGGGCCGCCGCAACCGGCCTTGAGTACCAGCACAACCTGCGCTGGCGGGACGGCAACGGGCACGCCCACGTCCGGGCGGCGCTGTTCGGCCCCTCGCTGAGCGTGCCTTTTATCGAGGGGCGTCTAACGCTGGGGACCTGGCAGCAAATCGTCTTCATCGATTTTGACAACCGCCCCCGCTCGCGGCGGCTGGTGGTGCAGTTGGTGGGCGATTAGCTCCCGCCGGACGGGGCAATCTCCAGCCAGGCGTCATAGCTTGAGATCGAACCTACCCGGTCCAAAAACGCCCTCAGCGAGCCGCTTTGGGCCCGCAACGCCCGCAACTGGGGACCGATGGGATCGACCGAGGCCGGGCTGGTGGCGTACGCGCCGTGGAAGGCGAAATAAGCCTGGTTCAGTTTGCGCAGCGAGTGTCCCCCGGCCACCAGCGCCCGGCGTTCCGCTTCCATAAAACGCTCGGCCTCCTCGACCTTGCCCTCGGCCAGAAGCTCATCCACCCGCAGCCGGATGCGACGCATCGCCAGGTGAAAGGGTGAGGGTTCGGGCGGCGGCAGTGGTTCGGCGCTCTCGTCGAAGGGGTCGCCGGCCGGGGCAAATTCGGGATAGTAGCGGGCCATCACCTTGGCGCTGACCTCGGTCCCGACGATGGAGGCCACGGTTTCATTGATCGTCACCATTTGCGGCGATTCGTAATAATTCCAGCCCAGCGGTCGAAAAACCAGATAGGCGTGCGTCCACTCGTGGGCGATGATGTCCACCAGCGCCGGCAGCGACGCCTGCCCGATGACCAGGCTGGGGTAGGTACCGAAACCGCCGATGTCCACGATCAACGAGGACACCTTGAGGTCGCGGTCGATGGCATCTTCCAGCCCGGTGCGGGCCGCCGGGGTCAGGCCGGGCTGCAAGAGGTGCGTGTAACGCTGGCTGATGTTGTCGCGCGGGGAAATTACCAGGAGCGTCGGCAGATTCTCCAGGCGGAAACTGAGCGGCGGAAAAATACGGCCACGCCAGTCCAATTCTTCTTCTTGCAACACCCGGCTGATTTGTCGGGCCAGAATTTGCTCAACGAGCGGGGCCTCGCCCTCCTGCTTTTCGAGCAGGGCGGCCAATTGTTGCTCCAGCGCCTCATCTTGCCGGCCCTGGGCAGCCAGGGAGTCCAGCTCGCGCTGGATGGCCCGAATCTGGTCGGCCCGGGCCAAAAAATCCAGAACCACCCTTTTCCGGGTTGCCGCCTCGCCCGGCAGGGGGGGCGGCCCGAACCAGCGTCGAACCTCATCGCCGATAGCCCGGAACTCCCAACTCGACAAGTCGAACAAATGCCCCGCCGTCTGCCGTCGGACGGCTGAAGCAAATTGCCGCTCCGGCGACACGGACGAGCGCGTGACCAAAAGCACCACCAGGATGGCAAACAGGCCGCGCCTGATGACTCGCCACAGGCGACGTCGATGGATTTTCTTTGCAGCTTGTTTGTCGGGCGCTGTCGCATCGAGTTGGGCCATACCCGTTAATTTAAGAGGTTGCCC
>JBHHXL010000608.1:0-2227 GCA_046757065.1 Anaerolineae bacterium | reverse complement strand
TCAGCGCGCCGCTCTGGGGATAGACCGCGCCGGGGGCGGTCGTCTCCGGCAGGGTGATGGCGGCCAGGCCGGAGACGCTGTCGGTGGCGATGGCCGTCACGGTGAAGCTACCACTGCCCTGGCCGTAGTAGACGGTGTCGGTCAGGACGTAGCCATAGGGTGGGGTCGCAGTGATGGTCAGGCCCAGGTCGGGCGGGGTCAGGTCCACGACCGTGCTCGTTTCCGCCGAGAGCGGGCTTTCATTGAAAGCGCCGTCCCGGGCCAGGATGCGGAACGTGTGGGTCCCCTCCTGACCGGAGTAAGACCAGGTCGTCAGGGAGGTGCCATACAGTAGTGTCTCCCACTGGCCGCTGCCATAACGATGCTGCAAGTCATAGTTCAGGGTGGACGTGACTGTCGGCGGCGGACTCCTCAGGTCTTCGACCTCGGCCGGGCTCAAGGCCCGGCCGCTGATCTCAACCGACAAAACGTCGCCGCTCGGTTTCGACTGTGACTACAGGTAGCGGAGCTCGTTACAAAGGTAATTCCAGCGGCGGAAAACATCCAGCGCGTTTTCTTGCGTCAGTCGTAAGGCCAGCGGACTGCGGGCCACCCGGTGAAAGAAGGGTTCCAGCGTGCCGTGCGGCAGGCAGCCGGCCATGATGCGTTCAAATTTCGGGTGGGGCTTTCGCGTGCAAGCTGCATCACACAGGACCCCCAGCACCGATAGCTCTCCACACTGCCGGGTTCTCCGCAGCAACTCTCCCTCAGCGATCTGCTCAATGTGCTTAATCATCCATTCCAGAGTCACCCACGTCAAACGGCCCGACTGGCGGCAGTGGGCTGTGCTGTCGGCAATCACCGCTTCCGGCGAGCGGCCGGCTGAGGCCACGTCAACCGCTGATAGCAACACCGCTCCGCCCAGTCGATGCCACTCTTGGAAGAGAGGGTCTAGTCGATCGGCCATCCTTGCTCCTCCAGAAAGTATTGCAACTTTTGCGCCCAATCCGGCCGAACCTGGCTGAGATGATGCATAATCGCCACCAGAACCTGCCGCTCCTCGACCGACATCGGCGGCAACAGTAGCTCCAAATCTTCCAGGTCTTGCTCGCGCAAAGCCACGATTTTCATCGCCGCTTGTTCTGGCCGACCCAGGGCATACAGGCGTAGCTGCCGAAAGGTAAACGCCAGCGGCGTCAAACGGTGGTAGAAGTCGGGCGGTAGAACATCGGCAAAGCCCTTGACCGCGTCGTTGAGCCAATTCTCAGGCAGGTCGCGCTGGGCGGCCACGGTCTTGGCCGCCGCCCGCAACTCGGCTAGATTCCCCCGCAACACCAGCACGTCAATGTCGCGGGTGGCCCGCCTGGCTTCGAAATGCAAGATCATAGCCGCGCCGCCAACCAGGACAACGTCAACGGGCGATCGCAATCGCCGGTCCAACTCCTGCAGGACTCCGATCAGTTCGCGCTTGTCCACTGGTTATCAATCCCCATACACCGGCTGCCCGAAGCAAGATAATGGCTCCTTCAACCGAAGCCAACCCTCGCACGCGCCGTCTGTGTCTCATTATACGAGCCAGACATTGGCTTGTCAACGAAATCCAACTCTGCCTCAGCTAGGAGACTGGCTGGACCCGTGAACTGAAAGCGACGGGTGATGGAGTGACCAGATTGAACTTGAGGACAAATGCAAGGTCTTATCCCATCAACTGACCCTGAAATTCGGGGAGTGGCCGGAGAGCTTTGTGGCCAAAGTCAACGCCGTTGAGGGGGACGACGCCCTGGACCGCCTGAGCGAACAGGTCCTGACCGCTGCGCGCCTGGCCGACATCACCTTGCCGGATGGTGAGGCGGATGAGGCCGACGGCTGAGGGTTGATGGTTTGCTGAGTAGGTCAGGAGACAGGGGAACGTTGGCCCTCGTCGCCACGACTCAACCTACAAGCTCAAACAGCTGATTGCTATTCATTCGCGTTATTTTTGTCTTCTATGTTGTACATTTGTTCAAATAAACTGGTAAACAGATTTGGCTCCTCTTGCTGCAAATAGCGACGACGATACCATCGCATTTTCCAATACAGGCTCGCAGTCGTCAAGAAAATGATTATTCCCAGGAGCGAACCAATGCATATCAGGTTAGATAGATCTACAGGTAGGATCTCTGTGGCATATCCAATCAGGAGCGCACCCAAGATACTACACGTTACCAACCCTCCCAATAAAAGAGCCCGCCCCTTAATCGTCATCTTG
>JBHHXL010000607.1:0-2237 GCA_046757065.1 Anaerolineae bacterium | reverse complement strand
GCCTGGTATAGCTCGGCGAATTTGCGGAGCACCGGGCGGCCCTGGCGTGAAGCCTAATTTGGTTCCGTCATGGCCTTCGACAAAAAACCTACCCTTATCAGCCCCGCTGGGGGGAGGTTTGGAGGGGGGCGAAATCTTCGCCCGCTTTCAAGGCGGGTCCTGGAGGTGACCTATGGCTTCAAACAGGCCGCAACCCCCATCTCAAGTTCCCTCGTGGCTGCAACCGGTGCTCGACGCGGCCAAGGGCTTGCCGCCGCCCTTTCGCTTTGTGATCGTCCTGTTGGCGCTGGTGGTGCTGATTGTGCTGGCTCAGGTGCCGGTGGCGGCCAATCTGGCCCCGCTTTTTTACCTCCTGGCCGTTGGTGGTTTTGTGGCCTGGGCCTGGGGCGAGTGGCTGCTGTATCGCTCCCGGCCGCCTCAGGGGGAATCTCTTCCGGGGACGGATGCGCTTCCCCCTGAATCTCGATCTGAAGAGACTCCCGTCCGGGTTGGCCGGGTCGCTACACAGCGCCCCGACGCCCTGCGCGAACGTTACCTGACCCTTATGCCCGCCGAGTGGCGCACCTTGCGGCTGGTCGGCATCGACCCCGAGGCCAGCGACGCCGCCGCCAGACGCCCGATGACCCTGGAGCAGGTCTACGTCGATCTCGACACCCGCACCCCCCGGCCCAAGGAGGAGCGCCGGGGCAAGGAACCCGAGGAGTTCGCCGGGCTGCGAGACGAGCCCCCCCTCTCCGCGCTGGAGGTGGTCTGCCGCGCTCCCGAAGGCCGCATGGTGCTGTTGGGCCTGCCCGGCTCCGGCAAAAGCACCTTCGCCCGCCACCTGGCCCTGCGTTTGGCCCGCGCCTGCCGGGACCCGGCGGCCTTTGATTTTGAGACTTATCTGCCCGGCTGGGATAGACGGGTTTTGCTCCCGGTCTTCGTCCCCCTGGGACGCCTGGCCCAGACCCTGCCCCCGGATGCCAGCCAGGGCACGGCGGCGATGGTTGAGACCTTTATCCGGGACGATGTCGACCAACGGGCCGATTTGCGCGCTTACGGCCCTCATCTCCTGCGCGAATTGAAGGCCCAGGGCGGGCTGGTCCTCTTCGATGGCCTCGATGAGGTGCCGGCCGGGAGTCGCCGCTTGATCAAAACGGCGGTGACGAACTTCGCCGCCCTCTACGACAGATGCCGGGTGGTTGTTACCTGTCGCACCCACAGCTATCACGCCGATCCCGGCTGGCAATTGGACTGGCCAGCCGTCCACGAATTGGCCCCCTTCAGCCAGGAGAAAATCGGCCAGTTTACCGATGCCTGGTACAAGACGCTGAGCGACATCGAACCGGCCCGGGCCGGGGACTACGCCCGTAAGGCCGGCAAGCTCAAAATGGCGTTGTCCCCCGCCGACCGGCGGCAACTGGCCGAACTGGCTCAAACGCCGTTGCTGCTGACCGTGATGGCTGTGGTCCACACCGACAAGGACGAGCTGCCCGACAGCCGGGTTGAGGTCTACAAGGAATGTGTGGACATTCTGCTGCTGAAATGGCACGCCGAGCGCACGCCCGGCGCTGGGGCCAGGTCCCTGCTCAATGAATTAAAGGAATTTGGCGTGAGGCGCGCCAGCCTTTACTGGGCCTTGTGGGAGATGGCTTACGAGGCCCATCGCGCCGGGGACCGCCAGACGTTCGGCGGCGACGCGGCCCGGGCCATCGTCACCGAGGGGACGATGCGCAAGGCCATGCATCGCTACCTGGGGGACGATGGCCTGCGGGCGTTCATTGATTATTGTCAAAGCGCCAACGGCTTGCTGCTGGCCCAGGGCCTGGTCCGCCCGCCCGAGGCCCCGCCCGACGCGCCGCCGGTCCCCATTTACACCTTCCCTCACCTGACCTTTGAGGAATACCTGGCCGCCCGCCACCTGCAACGCCTGAAGAACTTCACCGGCCGCGCCGCCGGCCTGGCCGGCGACCCGGCCTGGCGCGAGGTGATCCTCTTTCTGGGCGAATACCTGTGCTTTGACGAGGCCGGAGACATCGACCACGCCCAGGCCCTGCTCGATAAGCTGTGCCCCGGCCGCGCCCCGGGCGGCGACGACGACTGGCGGCGGGTCTGGCTGGCCGGCGAATTGCTGCCCGCCGTGCGCAGCGAGGCCCCGGCCGGGGACCTGCGGACCGAGCTGGACCGCCGCATCGTCGCGCGCCTGGCCCAACTCCTCGACTCGCCCCAGGCTCTGGCCAATGCCCCCCTCGACCGGG
>JBHHXL010000606.1:0-2237 GCA_046757065.1 Anaerolineae bacterium | reverse complement strand
CTGCTGCCTGTGCTTTGCGGCAGCGGATGTATAACGGATAAGCGGATGAGGGGTGGCGTGCCATCCGTTTTTCCGCTTCCCATCCGCTGCCGCCAATTTCACGGGGGCGCCTCAGAGCGAAGTGCCCAGGAGGCGACCCCAGTTCCGTATTTGCCCGGGGTCGAATTTCGACCCGCGGCCGGGAACAGGCCGCGCCGGCTCTCCTTACTGGGGGCCTCGGCCGCCCGCCCGTGAGCGCACAGCATTTCCGGCCCGTCCAGGGGAGTCGTGGGAGACCACCACAACCACAAAACGAAAACCTTGATTGTTGCTTCAAGCGGCGGCGATAATGGATGCCTTTGCGTCGCTTGAGCCGGCGGCGGGTGGGGAAGACGATGAAGCCCAGGAAGGGGATGCCTTCGGTGACCGGACGGGGGTGGCAGCGGGCCTCGTGGAGGGCCAGGCGGAAGCGGGCCAGCCGCTCAATGATGGCTTTGCGCCAGCGCCACAGAGTCTGTTTGTCGTCGGCGAAGAGCAGAAAATCATCGACGTAGCGCAGGTAGGCTTTGCAGCGGAGCTCACGCTTGACGAAGTGGTCGAAGGGGTTGAGGTACACATTGGCCCAGAACTGGCTGGTCAGGTTGCCGATGGGTAGGCCCCGAGGGCGGTAGATGGCCAGCAGATCGTCGCCGAGGAACCAGACCATCTCGTAGGCTTCGGAGAGGACGCCGGCGCCGCTGTCCAGAATCTGGTCCGCCAGCCAAATCACGTCCGGGTCACCGATGACGCGAGCCAGGATCTCCCGCAGCACAGCATAATCGATACTTGGGAAGAACTGGCGTAGGTCGCACTGTAAGACGTAGCGATGACGCCGGGCGAACTCCTGGCAGCGGTCCAGGGCGCGGTGGTTGCCCTTGCCCACGCGATTGGCGTAGGAGTCATGGATGAACCGGCGCTCGAAGAGGGGTTCGATGACGTTGCACAGGGCGTGGTGCACCACCCGGTCCGGGAAGGGGGCGGCCGAGATGAGGCGCCGCTTGGGCTCGTGGATGTAGAAGCTGACGTAGGATTCAGGGCGATAGGTGTGCGTGCGCAGCTCTGCCTGCAGTTGCAGCAGGTTGTCCTCCAGGCGATGCTCGAACGCGGCCACGCTGGGCTTGCCGCGCTTGCCCTTACTGGCTTTGCGATAGGCCAGCAGGAGATTGTCCCAGGTGCAAAGTTGTGCGTACATGGATGTAGACTCACAGATTATGTTTCGTGTTCGTAGTAACGATTTATGAACCTTGAGAATTTAATCCGGTAACGCGGCAACTCGCCCGGCCGGCGCGCCGACGAATGAATTCGCCGGCTAATACGGCGAAGTGCGTTAGAAACGCACTCTCTGCGCGTTGGATCTGGCGCTCGCAACCCGTTTCAACGGGTTTCGCAGTAGCAGGCGGGCAATTCATTGCTCGCCGAGGCCGGCCGGAGCCGAGTCGCCCGTACCCGAATTATTTTCTCAAGGTTCATCAATCGTTTCGGTGGAGTGAACGACTAAAGTCGTTACTACATGAAACCGAAACTGGGATGATAAAGTAACTTCCGGTGAGACGAGTCGCCAACCGTAGCAACCACGTGAAACGTGATGCGTGAAACGTGATGCAAGTGCGGGAAGGCGTCTTCACGTTTCACGTTTTACGTTTCACGGTGTCGCGGGCAAAGTCAAGCGGAAGTTACTTTCTACCCCGTCAGAGGCCAGTTTCCGGTTTCATGTACTACGAACTTTGAGGTAGTGGTGACCCCGCGCCAGGGTGAGAGGCCCAGGGCGCGGGGTCGTTGCTATTCGCCCGGCCCGGGATGTCCCGGGCGCGGCCAGGAACAGGCTCCGCCATTTTGCGCCTCGGCCGGGAAGCCTTGTCAGCCGCCCGGCAGTTCTGGCGGGGCAAAATGTGGGCACCGCCACCACCACCCGAAACCCGTTGTTCGTGTTACGGTTGTTCGGGTTGTTCCTGTTGCGGTAGGCGCAGCGGACGTTCCTCTGATTGTTGTTGAACGCCCCGCCGCGCAGCACACGGTACTTGTGAGCCTGCCCCTGCAACGACAGCCCCGTGGGGCTGCGAGTTGCCTTATGGTGAGTGAGTCGTCATAAGACCAACAGTATCATTCATTCGTGGTTGTCGGTTTGTCCAGCCGCATATGACAGCGAATCTCAGGATTTAGCGAATTTGAACTGAAGACAGCGCTCCAATTCGTTCAATCCATCCGATTCGTTGTCATAT
>JBHHXL010000605.1:0-2260 GCA_046757065.1 Anaerolineae bacterium | reverse complement strand
ACAAAGCCCTGGAAGAGGTGCAGCAGGGCCAGTTGGGCCCGCTCCGCCTCGTCGAAGGCGTGCTCGAAGCCGTAGCCCAGGGAGGCGGCCAGCGATTTGGCCCGGCCCTGGGCCGCCTCGTCCTCGACCTGGGCCGCGCCCCGCTGCAGGTCGCGCACAAAATCTTCGATCTGGGCCTTGCTGGCCAGCCCGCCCCGCAGGGCCTGGCCGACCAGGCTGATGATCGTCAGCGGGTTGCCCTGGCTGAAGCGCAGCAGGGGCCGCCAGTCCTGGACGCTGGTGAAGGGCCGGCCCTGCTTCTCGGCCAGGGCCCGGGCCAGTTGGACCCGCTCCTGCATCGGCATGGGCGGGATGGCGATGCGCCGGGGCAGGTCGCCCAGCCAGTCCCGCTCGTCCCGGCGCGAGGTCAGCAGGAATTTGGCCCGCGTCTCGCGGGCGGCCCGCAGGAAGGCGGCCAGCTCGGCCTGCTGGGCCGGGCTGAGGGTCGCGTCCTCGGGCCGGGGGAAGCCGGCCACCGGCTCCACGTTGTCCCAAATCCAGAGCAGGGGCACCTGGGCCAGCACCTGCAGGGCCACCGCCCGCCGCTCCTCGTCGGCCAGGGCCAGCCAGTTGATCCCGATTTGGGCCAAATCCCCCTCGAAGGCCCGGCCCAATTCGTCCAGGACCTGGGGCAGCGGCTGGGGCCGCTCGAAGGAGGTGAAGAGGACCGGCCCTTGCAGGCCGCCGGTCAGGTGGTACCAGCGGGCGAACTCGGCCGCGGTGGCCGTCTTGCCGCTCCCGGCGTAGGCCTGCAGCAAAACGACCGCCTCCCGGTCGAAGGCCCGGTCCAGGGCCAGCAGCGTTTCATCCCGGCCGATGAAGCCGGTGTCAGGGGTAGGGAGATTAGAGATTGGGGATTGGAGATTGGAGGCTGACGGGTCGAGGCTCAGGCTGGGGCCGGTCCGGTCCTCCGCCTGCTGGGGGAAAAGCTCGATGGGCGCCGCCTCGTAGACGACCGGCACCAGCCAATCCTGGAGGGGGATGGGGTCGTAGGCCAGGGTCCGCAGGGGGTCGGCGGCCAGTTGCTTGCGCCCGGCGGCCACCGCCTGGCCCAGGGCCTGCCCCCGGCCCAGGGCGGCGTACAGGTCGGCCATAAACTGGGCGGCGGTGACGACGTAGACGTTGTAGCGCATGGCCACCACCCCGGCCAGGCCGGTGTCCATCGCCTCCTGGGCCAGCGAGCCGAAGGCCCGGGCCGGACGGTCTTCCGATTTTGGAGCTTCGTCTTCGGCTTTTGGCGGGCTTTCGTCGCCGGCCTCGGCGTGGGCGGAGCGGCAGGCGTTCAGGACCAGGACCGGCCCGCCCGTTTCGACCAGCAGGTCCCCCAGCCGGACGCCGTCGACCAGCTCGATGTTGTCGGGCCGGTCCGGGTCCTCGAACAGGAGATAGCCGTGCGCCCCGGCCCGGGCCCCTTTGAACATCAGGTGGGTGGGGGCCAGGCCGCCCGCGTCCGGGGCGTCCAGGTAGGTCCCGTGCCCGTCGAAGTGGACGATGTGATAGGGCCGGCCCTCGGCGGCGGCCCGGCGCAGGACGCGGCTCAGTTGCTCGAAGGTGGGCGGGCGCAGGACGTCCAGTTGGAACAGTTGGCGGGCCTCCCCGCTCAGGCCCTTGATCAGCCGCCCGGCCACCGAGCGGAAGGGGACGTCGCTCTGGCCCCAGGGCCGGCAGATGGCCAGCAGGATGCGCACCCGCTGGCCGGCTTCGGTCAGGCCGGGCAGGGCCGGGCGTTGGGCCGGGCGGGGGTGGGTGCGGACGAAGGCGGCGGCCCGCAGGGCCAGGGGCACGTCGGTCCGGGGGTCGCGCAGCAGCTCCCAGGGGATGGCCGTCGCCTGGCGGGGGTCCTCGACGGCCACCTCGACCCGGGTCCGGCCCAGGTCGCGGCGCAGGACGGCCCACAGGTCGCGGGCCTCGCCGGACTCGAACACGGCCCGGAACAGGTCCTGGCCGATCTCGGCCAGGCGCGCTTCGATCCGGGCGGCCCGTTTCGGCTCCGGGTCCAGGGGGTGTTGCAGGAAATCCTCCAGGTACCAGCGCAGGTCCTCCTGGTCGGCTTCGGTCAGGGCGAACCGGAACTGGACGCCGGCCTCCTCCGGCGCTCCGGGCGGGTCCTCCAGGCGGGCCACGACCCGGTATTCGTCGGGGCCGGCGGTGGTTTGGGTCAGGCGGAGCGTGGGCATCGGTTGGCCTCCCTGGTGTTGGGGGTTGGGGATTAGGGATTAGG
>JBHHXL010000604.1:0-2262 GCA_046757065.1 Anaerolineae bacterium | reverse complement strand
CGCTGCCGTCCAACTCGCCGGCGGTCGTGGCTGAGGATGGAGATTAGAGATTAGAGATTGGAGATTGAAAATCGATCCATCTCCACTCTCTAATCCCCAATACCCACCTTCCAATCCCCCCAACTTTGCTGATTCTCTTCGCTGGGCTACAATCCCCGCCAACTCGCCCTGAAGGAAACCCGAACTTCTTGACCGAACTCCCGCTCTCCAGCCGTCCCTCCCCACGCCAGCTTGTGCTCCAACTGGGTGTGGCCTCGCTGGCCCGCATGTTTCTCAACACCGCCCGCCGCTTTGCCTATACCTTCGCCCCGCCTCTGAGCCGGGGGTTGGGCGTGCCGCTGACGGCCATTACCTCGCTGATCGCCGTGAATCAGGCCACGGGCCTGCTCGGCCCCCTCCTTGGCCCGCTGGCGGACCGTTGGGGCTACCGGGTGATGTTGCTGGCCGGCCTGGGCATGCTGGCCGGAGGGATGCTGGCCGCCGGCCTGTTGCCCCTCTACGGGCTGGTCTTGCTGGCCCTGTTTCTGGCCGGCCTGGGCAAAACGATTTACGACCCGGCCGTCCAGGCCTACGTCGGGCAGCAGGTGCCCTACCGGCGGCGAGGGCTGGCCATCGGCCTGGTGGAGATGGCCTGGTCCGGCAGCTCGCTGGTCGGCATCCCCGTGATGGGCCTGCTCATCGCCCGCGTGGGCTGGCGCGCGCCCTTTGTGGTCTTGGGCGGGCTGGGCCTGATCAGCCTGGCCGCCCTGGCGGTAATGCTTCCGGCCCCCGACCGGGAAGCCCGCCCGGTCCGCCAGCGAGCCGGGTTTGGCGCTGCCTGGCGCGCGCTGGGCCGGGAGCGGGCGGCGCTGGGGGCGCTGGGCTTCAGCCTGTTCCTCAGTATGGGCAACGACAGCCTGTTCGTGGTCTACGCGGCCTGGCTGGAAAACAGTTTCGGCCTGGGGATCGCCGCTCTGGGCGCGGCCACCACGGTCATCGGCCTGGCCGAACTGGCCGGGGAGGGCCTGACGGCCTCGCTGGCCGACCGGCTGGGGCCGAAGCGGGCCCTGGTGCTGGGCTCGATGGCCTCGATGCTCAACTACAGTTTGCTGCCGCTTATGGATCGCACCCTGCCCCTGGCTCTGGCCGGGCTGTTCCTCATCTTCCTCACCTTCGAGTTCACCATCGTCACCGGCCTTTCGCTGATGACCGAAATCCTGCCGGGCGCACGAGCCACGATGCTGTCCACCGCCCTGGCCGGGGCCAGCCTGGGCCGGGTGATCGGGGCCCTGCTGGGCGGGCTGATCTGGCTGGCCGGCGGTCTACCCGCCATCGCCCTGGCAACGGCGGCCATCACCGGCCTGGCTCTGGCCTGCCTGGTCTGGGGCCTGCGCGGCTGGCGTTGACCTTCCCCTCTGTGAACATAGTTGTCCGCTTGTTGGTGGGCAGCCAGGCATTGTATTGAGGGCTTCAGCCCTTTCCAGCCTCAAAGGGCTAAAGCCCTTAATACGGCTCCCTTACATTTTCAGGCTCTGTGAGGAATTGTGTGGTAATGTAGGACACGCGAAGCGTGTTAGTTTGTCCCGCACAAGCTAACAGCTTGTGCTACAAAACCCCATAAAAGCTCAAAGAGCCAATTTTCACGCTTCGCGTCGTTATCGTCCCGCAGGGACCGTCCGGCTCCCGTCAAATTTGAGAGGTGTCCGTTAGCAAGTACCGAAAATAGGGTGTAGTACTTTCGCCAATTGCCGGTATATATAGACGAGAGCAGTTGCAGACTTCTGTCGAGGAGGTTTTTATGCTAACGGGGAATTTGATTAAGATCATCATCTCGATTGTGATCACCATCAGCACGGCGGCGGCCGGGATCGTTATTTTTATCGCCATTACTTTGACCCTGCGCACGGCCCAGGCTGCGCCCACGCCGACGGTGGCCGTCACGACCACGCCGGTGGAAACGGGAACTGCCACGCCGGAGGCGACCGAAACGCCCCAGGCCACGGCCACCCCTGAAGACACCGCGACGCCGGATGGCACGGGTACACCCCACCCCACCGATACACCGGAGGCGACGGCCACGGCCACGCCGCAGGCAACAGCCACGCCAGCGCCCACAGAGACGCCGATCATTGATGATATTACGATTGTGGTGACGGTCGTGATCGACGTTGGCGTTCCGCCAGACCTTGTGCCCGGCCCAGATGGCGGCCACGACGATGACGGCGACAATGACAACGACGATGACCGCCACGGCGGCGGCGACGATGGCGGCGGCAATAACGA
>JBHHXL010000603.1:0-2264 GCA_046757065.1 Anaerolineae bacterium | reverse complement strand
GCCGCCACTGCCGCCGGAGCCGCCCTCACCGCTGCCGCCACTGCCCCCCGATTCTTGCTGGCCCCCATCGTCATCCTCTCCCCCATCTTCATTGTCAGTGCCCCCGTCGTTACCATTGTTGTCGTCATCGTCGCCGTTGTCATCACCACCGTTTTGAGCCGGAGCCGGCGGTGGGGTTGGCTCGGCCACCGTTGCCGTCGGGGTTAACGTCGGCGACGGCGACGATGTTGCCGTCGGGGTGCTGGTGGGAGGGGGCGGGGTCGCCGTATCGGTTGCCGTTGGGGTTGAAGTAGGCGAAGCCGTCGATGTTGCCGTGGGGCTGGGCGTTGCCGTCGAGGTTGGCGTCGAGGTTGGGCTGGCGGTTGGCGTCCGGGTTGGCCGTGGCGTGGCGGTTGGCCTCGGCGTGGCGGTCGAGGTTGGCAGCGCCGCCGGAGGTGCCGGTTCGAGCACGGTGATAGCCAGCGCCACCAATTCATCTGGCGGCTCGATCATAGCCTCAAGATGAACGCGGGCCTGGATCGCCAGGTCTCCGTCGATCTGTGTTTCCGGGGTGATCTGCGCCAGCAAGCCATCGACGGTGATCGTATCGGCCGTCATTTCTTCGATACGTCCCTCAAACGCGACCCGGGCCGGTTGGTTGCGCTCCAACAGCCCCCTGGCCTCCATCTGGCGACGCTGGTTGTAGGTTTCCAGCAGGCGAGCGCGCTGGGCCGGGTTCTGGGCAAGCATCAACCACAGGCTTTCCCCGGTCCGTTTGAGGCCATAAAGCGGCTGTCCGGGCAGGCTGGTCCGGGTAGCGGGGCTTAGCGCGCCCGCCAGGATGAGCAGCACCAGCACGAAAGTTGCCAGGCCGGTCGCCAGGCGAGGGGTCCAACCGCCGCGAAGCAGGTCGAATAAAGTCGTCAGCCAGTCGGGCCGGGCGAGTTGAGCCGGTGGCGAGGTATCGGCCAGCTCTTCGGCGTAAGACAACAGGCGCTGCAGGCTGGCCTCTGGCCGGGGCAACGGGACTTCCCGCCGCAGTCCTCTGATTTCGACGACCATCTCTAACATCGGACGCAACCAGGTTGCATCGTCGCCGACGCCATCCAGAATTTCTTCCAGGGGAATGCCGGCGGCCAGCCAGGCCAGTGCGTTCTCAAGTTTTTCGTCTTTGTTACCTTTTAGCGTCCCATTGATGGTCATTCTTCAGTTCCCAAAGCATCTTTCAAGGAAAAGTCCTGGATGATTTTTGCCAAACCCTGCAAGGCGCGGTGTTGCAGAGCCTTGACAGCCCCCGGTGTTTTGTTCATCGCTGTGGCCACGCCTTTGACATCGATCCCCTCTATGAACCGCATGAGAATTACGTCGCGCTGCCCCTCGGGCAGTTGCTGGACAGCCTGCATCAGGAGCCGTTTGCGTTCGTTCAAAGCGACGTGATGCAATGGATCGGTCTCTTTGACCGAAGCTAAATCGTCGCCTAACTCCACCTCGGTCAGGCGTTCCCGCTGGCGGTAATAGTCGGCCACGATGTTGCGGGCGATGCCCAGAATCCAGCCCCGAGGAGATTCACGCCAGGCTTTGCCGCGCCGTAGCCCCTCTAAGACGCGCACGAATACTTCCCCGCTTAAATCCTCCACGACAAGGGGGTCGCCCACCTTGAATTGAATGTATCGCGCCACCGGCTCGTAAAATCGCTGGTGGAGTTCCCGCAAGGCTGTCGGGTCAAGCTGTTTAGCTTTGGCCAGCAGTTGTACGTCGTTTGCCATAACCTTCATTTTACATGTCGAGATCACAGGTCAAAAGGTTCGCGCCGAATCTTAAAATTGTGGCTCACCCGGTGACAAGTGGCAATTTTGCTAACGGACATCCATTGGATTTGACAGACATTTTGCAGCGAAGTGATTTGAGAGATATTCGTTAGCAAGAGTAGTGTTTAAGATGGTTTTAAGGTATTCCAGCGTAACTTTTTCCCGATTTTTCAGACTTTATCATTACACCAACACAAGAAAGGGGATGAGCTGCCCAGAAGGAGACTGAATATAGACAAATATACCCCGCAGACCCGTTGAAGTAGCGAAAGCCGGTTTTATACATCACCCAAATCCAATAACCTGAAGGAGATTTTTCATGATCCGCTTTTCAAAGAACCTTATTTTCATACTTATCATAGCTTCGGCACTGGTCCTGGTTGGTTGTGACGCCGAAGCATCCTCGCCCTCACCAGACTCGACGGCAACCGCAACAGCGCCAGCGGATAACGGCAATGCCAACGAAGTCGATGACAA
>JBHHXL010000602.1:0-2266 GCA_046757065.1 Anaerolineae bacterium | reverse complement strand
CAACCTACTTTGCGAGGTACTGGTTGTAGGGCACGTAGTACCATTGATTCTAACCCTTCGCCCTTCGTCACTTTCCCGGCTTCAACCGGTAGAGAATCTCGCCCGCCTTCGGCACCAGCAGGATGCCTTCGTCCTCCCGGTCCGCCCAGTCGGCCGGATCGATGGTGGCCGGGTCGAGGTAGCCCAGGTTGAGCCGCTCACAGCGCGCACGGGGGATGCCGGTGGCCAGGGTGACCCGGATGCGGGGGCGTTCGAGGCCGGTCTCGGCGTCGTATTCGCCCTGGCCGCGCAGGTGGGTGCTGTGGGCCAGCACGCCGCCGGGGTAGTGCTTGAACCGGTCCCACTGTTTGACAAAGTAATCGCGCACGTGGTAGCCGATCTCGTCCAGCAACCGGCCGTGGGTGTAGCTGATCTCGTCGATGTGGGGGGCGTAGATGATGACCTCGCCGCCGTCGGCGATGGCCGGCTCCAGCTTGTACATGCCCTTGGCCGCCGTCCAGATGTCGTCGTACATCTCCGGCATCACCGACAGCACGCGCCGGAACGGGCGCTCCAGCCAGACGATGTGCACCCTGGACGACAGGTCGGCGGCGGCCTGGTAGGCCGCTTCGGGTGAGCCGATGAACAGGCCGGCCAGACCCTCGCCTTTGACGACCAGGCTGAAGCAGAGCTTGGGCCGGTCGATGAAAGAGGCCGCCCGGTCGATGACGCGGCGGACGGGCGTGATCTTGGCGCCGATGATCTCGTAGCTGGTGATGAGCGCCCCCAGCCAGTGGGTGAAGTTGATCACGTCCGGCCCGCTGATGCCGGGGAAGAAGTACTTGTTGCCGCCGGAGAAGCCGACCACCTCGTGGGGGAAGGTCGGGCCGCAGATGATGAGCTGGTCGTAGTCGAAAACCATCTTGTTGACCGTGACCGGCACATCCTGGCGGAGGGCGGCCCCGCCGGTCAGCGCCTCCATTTCGGCGGCGGCGATCGTGCCCACGGTGCGGAAGGTGTTGGGGTCCGACCAGTGGTGGTTGAAGATGTTCACCCCGGCGAAGGTGGTGGCCCGCTCCTCCGCCGTGACGCCGACCAGCTTGTTGAGGTCGGCCTGGCTCAACGGCGGGTGCGTGCCCAGGGCGACCAGGTAATCGAGGGCGGCCACCTCTCCGGCCAGCAGCTCGTGGAAGAGGCGGAAGAAATGGGGGATGGGCGCGGTCCGCGTCCGGTCGGGGACGATGATCAGGACGCGCTTGCCGCCCAGATTTGCTCGTTGCAGCGCCTCCGCCGCCAGCTGGCGAATCTCCTCGGATGTGAGAAAGCGATCTTCATAGCCTTTACCGATAACCAAAGGAGCCTCCTTTGACAGACAGCAGAGTACAGATTTCAGACTTCAGACAGCAGACTTCAGACCTCAGAAATCTGCCATCTGTAATCTGTCCTCTGTCCTACACCCCGCTGAAGGCGGAAAAGCCGCCGTCGACCGGCACGACGACGCCGGTCACAAAGGCCGAGGCCGGCGACAGCAGCCACAGGGCCGCCCCCAGCAGGTCTTCCGGCTGGCCGAAGCGGCCCATCGGGGTGTGGTCCAGGATGGTCTGGCCGCGCGGCGTCAACTGCCCGCTGTCCCGGTCGGTCAGCAGAAAGCGGTTTTGCTCGGTCAGGAAGAAGCCGGGGGCGATGGCGTTGACCCGGATACGCGGCGAATACTCCTGGGCCAGATGGACGGCCAGCCACTGCGTAAAATTGCTGACCCCGGCCTTGGCCGCCGAATAGGCCGGAATCTTGGTCAGCGGGCGCAAGGCGTTCATCGAGGAGATGTTGAGGATGACGCCCTCGCCCTGCTCGGCCATAACTTTGCCGAAAATCTGGCTGGGCAGAATCGTGCCCAGCAGGTTCAAATCGAAGACGTCGCGCATCGCTTCGGGCGGCAGGTCGAAAAAGGGCCGGTCCGGCCCGGTGGTGGCCTGGGGGTTGTTGCCGCCCGCGCCGTTGATCAGGCCGTCGATGCGGCCAAAGGCGTCGAGCGCCCGCCGGGCCGCTTCGCGTAGCCCGTCCGGTTGGAGCACGTCCCCCTCGGCGACCAGAACCTGGCCGGCGGCGCTGGCCGCGTGCTGGACCAGGGGCTCGGCCCGGGCCGGGCTGCGGGCCAGCAGGGTCACGCTTGCGCCGCAATCGAGCAGGGTGCGGGCGATCTCGCTCCCCAGGACGCCGGTGCCGCCGGTGATGACGATCGAGCGACCGCTGAAGTCGTACAATTGGCTGAGTTCTTTGAGGTTCATGA
>JBHHXL010000601.1:0-2281 GCA_046757065.1 Anaerolineae bacterium | reverse complement strand
GCTGTAGGTCGAAGCTTGCTCTGGCAGGCCACCAAGATTTGGACTCCTACTTTCAAAGGAGGCAACGGAGAGCAATGACAAATGAGCAACTCAAGAGCGAGGTCGAGGAACTGGAGAGTTTCCGGGCCAAACATCCGAATGTAGGGCTGCACTTCAAGAACCTGAAGAAGTTTCCGGTTCACCATCGTAAAATGCGCGGCACCGGCGGGGCCTGGTTTGACCTGGCCGGCAACCGGACCATCGAGGCCCACATCAGCGAGATTCCGCCCGGCGGCCACAACAAGAAGCACCGCCACATGAACGAGGCCATCATCTACATCGTCTGCGGGCGCGGCTATTCGCTCATTCAGGAAGAGGGCCAGGAAGAAATCAAGATCGAGTGGGAGGAAGGGGATATGTTCTCCCCGCCGCTCAACGCCTGGCACCAGCACTTCAACAGCGATCCGGACCGCCCGGCCCGCTATCTGGCCGTGACCAACATCGGTCTGATGACCAAGATCGGCGCGTTTAGCAAGGAACAGGCCCCGGGCCAGGATTAGGAAGCGACAGGAGGTTTGAAGTGACATCATCCAACCATCTCGACGAAATCGCCGAGCGCGAGGAGTTCCGGCGCAAGCATCTGCAAGAAGGCATCTTTTTCAAAAACTTAAAAACCTACCCGGTCATCCAGCGCAAGCTGCGCGGCTCGTCCGGCGCGCACTTTGCCCTGGCCGGCAACCGGACCATCGACGCTCATATCAGCGAGCTGCCCCCCGGCGGCCACAACAATATGCACCGCCACATCAACGAGGCCATCATCTACATCCTGACCGGGCGCGGCCACTCGATCATCGAGGAGGAAGGCAAAGAACCGATCAAGATTGAATGGGAGGCGGGCGACCTGCTCTCGCCGCCGCTCAACGCCTGGCACCAGCACTTTAACGACGATCCGGACCGGCCGGCCCGTTATCTGGCCATCACCAACGTGCCGCTGATGACGGCCCTGGGCACATTTGTTAAGGAACAGCGCGGGCGCTGATAGTCCGCCCGCAGGAAAGGAGGTGCCATTGGAGCTAACCCGTCTTCGATTTGAGCTCCTGTATTAGATGCCCTTCATAAAATTAAGGAGGCAAGAGGAATATGAAAAAAGGATTGAATATTCTGAGGATACCCTTTCCGGTTTGGGCAGGTTTGCTTTTGATGGCGCTGCTGGCCGCGGCCTGCGGGCCGGCGGCGCCGACCGCCGCCCCAGCCCCCACCGAGGCCCCGGCCGCGGCCCCCACCGAGGCTCCCGCCGCCACCCCTACCGAGGCCCCGGCCGCCGAGGCAGCCCCGGAGATGAGCTTGGAGGAGGCGGCAGAGGCGGAGGGCGGCCAGTTAATGGTCTACACCTCGATGAACATCGATGATTTGGAGGAGGTCCTGGCCAAGTTCCGGGAGACCTATCCCTTCGTCAGCACCGAGTACTACCGGGCCAAGGGCGAGGGCGTCATCCAGAAAGCCCTGACCGAAGCCCAGGCCGGTCAGCACTTCGCCGATGTGTTCGAGACCAACGCCTTCGAGGTCTACCGCCTGCTTGAGCAAGACCTGCTGGCCCCCTACGTCGCCCCCGAAAGCGCGGCCTATCCCGACAACGCCAAGGACCCCGATGGCTTCTGGACCGTGGACCGCATCAACACCGTCGTCATCGCCTACAACACCGAACTGGTCGACCCGGCAGATGTGCCCTCCACCTGGGAGGAGTTGCTGGACCCCAAGTGGAAGGGGTTGGTCGGGGTCGAAGCCGGTGACGTGGAGTTGCTGGCCGATATGGTCGGGGCCTGGGGTGAGGAACGGACCACCACCTTCTGGCAGGGCATCGCCGCCCAGGAGCCGGGCATCGTCGATGGTCACACCGAACTGGCCGAACTGGTGGCCGCCGGCGAGTTCGCCATCTCGCCCACCCTCTACGGCCATCGGGTGGAGAAACTCAAGGCCAAGGACGCCCCCCTGGAGTGGGTCCGAACCGACCCCGTCTTCGCCTACACCCAGTTGCTGGCGATGGCCGCCGATGCCCCTCACCCGGCCACCGCCAAGCTGTTCATCAACTGGTTGCTGTCCGAGGAAGGCCAGGGAGCTATCCGCGACGTGGGCCGCATCCCCGGACGACCCGGCATGACCACCAACCCGCCCGGCCTGACCGAGGGCTTGAACCTGTACTACACCATCCCCTCCCTGGCCGAGAACTACAACGACTACGCCGAAACCTGGTTCTCCTTCTTTAGCCTGGAGTGATCCGGGTTACGTTTTCCCCTCCCCACCC
>JBHHXL010000600.1:0-2283 GCA_046757065.1 Anaerolineae bacterium | reverse complement strand
GAAGAATATTGGCAATGGCGAGATCGGCTGCGCCGAAAGTAGAATTTCTATGAATGACGCTCTCCCATACCTGACCAGCGACTTACCCGGCATCGGCGGCCAGTTGAAAACCACCCCCGACGATTTTTGCGTCGAGGAAATCCCCCTGTACGAACCCAGCGGAGAGGGGCAGCACCTCTTCCTGACCGTGGAAAAACGAGGGATGACCACGTTGAAGGCCGTCCGGCAGATTGCCAGGGCCTTAAAGGCAGACCCTCGCCAAATCGGTTATGCCGGTCTGAAGGATGCCCAGGCGGTCACCCGGCAGACCATCTCTGTGGATGGCGTATCGCCCGACCGCGCTGCCAGCCTGGACCTGCCCGGTATTACGATTATGGCGGTCCAGCGCCACAAGAACAAGCTGAGACTCGGCCATCTGGCTGGGAACCGATTTATCATCCGGGTGCGCGGGGTCGAGCCAGAGGCGCTGCCGCTGGCGGAAACCGTTCTGGCCCGGCTGCAAGAATTGGGCGCGCCCAACTATTTCGGCCAGCAGCGATTTGGCGTGCGGCGCAACACCCAGGTGCTAGGGTTGGCCCTCATCCAACAAAGAACCTCCGATTTCCTGGCCGAGTTTCTGGGACGCCCCCGACCTGATGAGCACCCTCAGGCCCAGCGCGCCCGGGCCGCCTTCGAGTCCGGTCATTGGCAAAAGGCACTTGATTCGTGGCCGCGTATGCTCCACGACGAGCGAAAGGTATTGCAGGCCCTGGTCAAATCCGGCCAGAAGGAAACCGCCTTACGGGCTTTGGACAGACGGCTCAAGCGGCTGTATATCTCCGCTTATCAATCCTACCTCTTTAACCAGCTCCTGGCTCAAAGACTGGAGACGCTGCGCTACCTTGAGGCCGGCGACGTGGCCTACATCCACCGGAACGGGGCTTGCTTCGTCGTCCGGTCCGCCGCCAGGGAACAGCACCGGGTCGATGACTTTGAAATCAGCCCGGCCGGCCCCCTTTTCGGCCCAAAATATCTGGCCGCCAGGGGAAAGCCCGGTCACCGGGAGCGGGCGCTGCTGCAAAAGTCCGGTGTTACCCTGGCCGATTTCAAAATGCCCGGCCTCAAGCTGCCCGGTTCGCGCCGCCCCTATCGCGTTCCCCTGGGCGGGGTTGATCTCCGGTGGGATGAGGGTCTCGTCCTTTCCTTTACGCTGCCGCCGGGTAGTTACGCCACGACGGTGATGCGCGAGGTGATGAAGCCAGACTGATCACTCTCGCCGGGCCGGTTAACCTCCAAGTAAAGTAAGGCAACCTCACGACCAGGGCGTTTGCGGTTTGGGCTGTAGCTCGCCGTCGACGTAGAGGGCCTCCACCTTTTCGTTGAAAAAGCAAAGCAGATTTTCAATTCTGGGACACTCCGGGATGGGGAAGGGGTAGTACCAGACCAGGTCCTCAAAGACTCTGTCGCCTACTTTGACCGAGTAATAGCTGGCCCGGCCCTTGTAGGGGCATTGGCTGCGCGTTTCGGACGGCACGAGCAAATCCATCCGCACATCGTTCTTGGGGATGTAATAGCGCGTCGGCAGGCCGGTTTCGAACAGCAGCACGGGGCGACGGCTGTCGGCCACCGTTTCGCCACCCACCACAACCCGGACGTGGCGCGAGCTTCGCAGCGCATCGACCCGCTTGTACGGATCGCGCGGGTGGACGTAGACCTCCTCGTCCTCCTCGAACCAGGCATCCATCTTGTCCCACTCGAAGGCCACATAGCCCCTCAGATCAGGTCCGCCGGGGGCCGGGTCCGGGTAGCCCCAGACGACATTCTCGGCAACCCGGTCGCCGACCCTCACCGTCCAATAGACCGCATCGCCTTTGTGCGGGCTGTGGAGGCGATGGTCTGTGGCTTCGAGCAAGTCCATCCGCACATCCCCTTGCGGGAAGTAGTAGACCGGCAGCCGCCCGCTCTCGCGCAGCAGCAGCACCTGGGTGCTGTCGGCGATGGTCTCCCCACCGAACACCACCCGCACCCTCCTGGGACTGGGTTCAACCTCGACCCGATGGTCGGGGATGAACATCTCATCCACGACTCGTTGAGTATCGTCGGCCTGAGTCATTGCAGTTGCCTCCTCTGAAAATAAGTGTCAGGTGTCAAGTATCAGGTCGTGATTTTCACGCTTCGCGCCGGTGGTGTGCCGTAGGCTCATGGGCACCCCTGTGTAAATAGCGTAGTTCAGGAGTCCGGACACTTGCACCTGCGCGCAAGTGCAGGTGATGCATTCCGGACTCCTATTTTTACGCTTCGCGG
>JBHHXL010000599.1:0-2303 GCA_046757065.1 Anaerolineae bacterium | reverse complement strand
GGCGGCGACCTCCCGGTAAATCTCCTCCAGTCTGGCCCCCATCTGCGGCCAGGCGTGATGGCTTTGGACGTAGCGGCGGCCGTTGCCGCCGATGGTCCGGCGCAAATCCGGGTCGGCCAGGAGGCGCAGCACCTGCCCGGCGAAAGCCGCTGGCTCGCTGGCCGCCAGCAAGTCCCGGCCCGGTTGCAAACCCAGGGCGGCGATGGCCCGCTCCGTGGCCACCACCGGCAGGCCGCAGGCCATCGCCTCCAGGACCTTGTTTTGAATGCCCGCGCCGTAGACCGAGGGGGCCACGGCCACCGCCGCCTGTTGCAGATAGGGGCGAATATCCGGCACGTAGCCGGTGACAGTCACGCGCGGGTCCTGGCCCAAGGCCTGCACCGGGGGCGGCGGATTCTGGCCGGCGAGGGTTAGTTTGACCGCCGGGCGTTCGGCCCAGATGCAAGGCATAATATCCTGCACCAGGTGCAGAGCCATCGTCACGTTGGCGTGGTAGCTCATCTTGCCGCTGAAAACGAGCGTGTCCGCCTCCGGCTGGCGCCCGTTGGCCGTGAAGTACGTCAGGTCCACCCCGTTGGGCAACACCAAGAGATTTTGGATTTTAGACTTTGGATTTTGGATTTTTTCTAATTGAATCAGCGCCTGCCTGTCAATCTCCGACGTGACCAACACCGTATCAAATTGGTCGACCAGCCGGCCTTCGTAGCGGCGGGTGCGGTTCAGCTCCAGGCGGGTGATCCATTTGCCGAAGGGGCTGCGGCTGTGGGCGACGGCCTGCTCGAAGAGGTAGCTGATGCAATCGACGCTGTCCCAGACGATGGGCACGCCCCGGCCCCGGAGGGCCAGGCCGTAGCGCGCCCCGCGCAGGTGTTCGACGTGGACCACGTCGAAGTCTTCGGTGGCCGGCAGCCGGTCCAGAGCCTGTTGTAAGGCGGGCTGCCAGCAGTAGACCGCCTGCAGCGGCGTCGACGAGGGCAGCGCGGCCAGACAATTGGCCAGCGAGCGGCGGCGGGGCAGCGGCCTGGCCAGGAGGTCGATCCCCAGTTTGCCCAGCGCCTCCAGTGCCGTCTGTTCGGCTGCGCCCCGCCACAGTGTGGCCAGGGTTACCCGGTGGCCGCGCTCGACCAGGGTCTTGAGCAGATTGTAAGGCCGGACCCGGATAGGGGTCGGGGTGTAAGGCACGATGAAGAGAATGCGCATTTCAGATTTTGGATATTGGATATTGGATATTGGGAATCTTGGTCCGGCGCCGCGCCAACCCGGCCCAAAGATCGACCAATGCGGCGCTCGCGAAGACGATCAGGACCGCGTCGACCGGCAGGCGGTAACGGATTAAGGCCCAGGACAGGAGGTGAATGGCGGTGTAGACCAGCACGAAAAGATGCAGGATGAAGGCCCCGGATGAGTACAGACGGCGCAGGCTGGCGATGAAACCGTAGGCCATCAGCGGCCACAGCAGACCGAATGAGAAAACACGGGCGACGTTGCTGACCAGGCTCGATTCGGGTGAGGGCCAGAATTTGAAGTAATCTTTGGCCCGGCTGAGGGATAGCATCAGGTAACGGCCGGGGTCCTGCCGGATGAATTCCAGGCCGCGTTGGAGCAGCGCCTGGTCCAGGGCGGCTTCATCCAGGGGCAGCAGCTCGGGCGGGATCAAATCCTGGTAGGAAGGGCCGCCGGCGGGCAAAATGGGCGTGAAGTTATAGCCGTGGATGGGGTGGTTGGCCCAAAAGAAGGCGAAGCCGGCGTTGGTGTTGAGTAGCACGAAACGGCCAAAGACGCGGTAGTTGCGGGCGGTCCAGGGAGCGATAGCCAGGGTCAAAATGGCCGTGGCTATCAACAAAGTCCCTATCATTCGCAGCACGGGTCTGGTTTGAGCGTGGTAGGCTCGCCACAGCAACCAGGCAAACAGGACCGGGATGAACAGCAAAAACACCTGGCGCAGCAGTACCGTCACGGCCAACGCCAACCCAAAGAGGAAAGGCTGAAGGCTGAAGACTGAAGGCTGAATTCTACGGTCTTGCCCCAAACCCCCGGCCAGGTCCAACGTCCACAGGATGCCGGTGATGTAGAAGGTTTCGGTCATCAAGGCGGCAGCGTAGTAAACGAAGTAGGCGTAGACGGCCACGAAGCCGGCGGCGACGAGGCCGGCCCGGCGGCCGAAATAGCGACGGCCCAGGCGATAGACCAGCCAGGGCATCAGCAGACCGGCCAGGACGGCCTGGATCAGCCGGGCGACGAGGGGGTGGTAGCCGGCCAGGCCATAGACGGCGGCCAGGTAGAGGGTGTACAGGTAGGACCAA
>JBHHXL010000598.1:0-2320 GCA_046757065.1 Anaerolineae bacterium | reverse complement strand
ACCACCGGCTGCCTCGCTGCGACCTGCGCCCCGGCCTGGGGCAGGCCCACCCGCCGCAAGGCCAGCGCGTTCAGGGTGACCGTGATCGTGCTGGCGGCCATGGCCAGGGCTGCCCACTCCGGCCGGAGCAGGATACCCAGGCTCGGGTAGAGCAGCCCCCCCGCAATCGGGATGGCAACCAGGTTGTAGATCGCCGCCCAGAACAGGTTCTGCTTGATCTTACCCCGCACCTGGCGCGACAGGACAATGGCCTTGACGATATCGAAGGGGTCGCTGCGCATCAGGACCACATCGGCCGTGTCGATGGCCACGTCCGTGCCCGCCCCGATGGCGATGCCGACCTCGGCGGTGGCCAGGGCCGGGGCGTCGTTCACCCCGTCGCCGACCATCGCCACTCGTTTGTTCTGCCCCTGAAGCCCGGCTACTTTGGCCGCCTTCTCGTCCGGCAAGACCCCGGCGATGACCGCGTCGATGCCCAGGCTGCGGGCCACCGCCTCCGCCGTCCGGCGGGCGTCGCCGGTCAGCATCGCCACCTCCAGGCCCAGCTCGTGCAAAGCCCGCACCGCTTCGGCGGCGGTGGCTTTGGGCCGGTCGGCCAGGGCGATCAGCCCGGCCAGTTTGCCGTCGGCGGCCAGGTAGGTCACGGTTTTGCCCTCGCCCGCCAGCCGCTCCACCTCGGCCCGGACCTCGGCCACGGTCGCCCCCTCGCGGGCCATCATCTTGGCGTTGCCGATGGCCAGCCGCGTCCTGCCGGCCATCGCCACCGCCCCCTGGCCGGGGACCGCCTCGAAGCCGGTCACGCCGGCCGGTATCGTCAGACCGCGCTCGGCGGCGCTGCGGACGATGGCCTGGGCCAGGGGATGCTCGGAGTCCCGCTCCAGGGCGGCGGCCTGGGCCAGCAGCCTGTCCTCAGGGATGTGGGCCGTGGCCAGCACGTCGGTCACCGACGGCTTGCCCTCGGTCAGGGTCCCGGTCTTGTCCAGGACGACCGTGTCGATGGTGGCCACGCTTTCCAGGCTGGTGGCGTCCTTGATCAGCACCCCCTGCCCGGCCCCCAGCCCCATCCCGGTGGTGATGGCCGTCGGCGTGGCCAGGGCCAGGGCGTCGGGGCAGGCGATGACCACGGTGGCCACGGCCACGGTCAGGGCGAAGACCGGCTCCGCCCCCAGCAGCAGCCAGACCAGCAAGGCCAGCGCCCCGGAGCCCAGGGCGACGAAGACCAGGTACTTGCCCGCTTCGTCGGCCAGGCGTTGGGCCGGGGCTTTGCTGCTTTGGGCCGACTGGACCAGTTGCACAATGCTGGCCAGGGCCGTATCCGCCCCGACCCGCTCCGCCCGGAAGCGAAAGGCCCCGGTCGTGTTCAAGGTGGCCCCCGTCACCCGGCTGCCCTCGGTCTTCTCCACCGGCAGCGGCTCGCCGCTGATCATCGACTCGTCGACGTAGCTGCGGCCCTCGACCACGACCCCGTCGACCGGGACCTTCTCGCCGGGGCGGACGGCAAGGATGTCGCCCACCTGTACCTCCTCGACCGGCACTTCGATCTCGGTCCCGGCCCGCAGGACGCGGGCCGTGTCCGGGACCAGCTTGAGCAGGGAGGTGATCGCTTCGCCGGTGGCGTTGCGGGCGGCCATCTCCATCCAGTGGCCGAGCAGGCTGAAGGTGGTCAGCATCGCCGCCGCCTCGTAGAAGACCTCGCCCTCAAACAGGAAGGTCGTGCCCACGCTGTAGAGGTAGGCGGTCAGGATGCCGGTGGCGATCAGGGTGGCCATATTGACCTGGCCCCGGCCCAGGGCGCGCCCGGCCACCGACAGAAAGGGCCAACCGCCCCAGAAGACGACCGGCGTGGTCAACAGAAACTGGAAGAGCTCGTTGGGCAGGCCGAACGGGACGGGCGGGTTCAGGCCCAGCAGCCGGGTGCCGAGGGGCGAGTAGATGATCTCGACGACGGTGATAGCCGCCGCGATGAAAAAGAGGTTGCGCATCGTGGCCGCCATCTGCGCCCCGTGCCCGGCGTGGGCGTCGTGTTCGGCGTGTTCGGCGACGTGGACCGGCCCCCCTTCCCGGCAACTGAAGCCGCAGTGCTTGACCGCCTCGATGATGGCCTCGGGGCTGGCTTGCTCCGGGTCGTATTCAACCTCGAGCACGCCCGTGGTCCGGTCGAGGGCGGCGCTGTGGACGCCGGCGGTGGCGCTCACCTGCCCCTCGACGTGGGGGCAGGCCGAGGCCATCAGATAATTGGTGACGGCCAACTCCAGTCTGGCCGGTTGGCCGGGCGGGTGAGGGTGATGATCGTGGTTCATGACTCTGTCTCCTTTGCTCC
>JBHHXL010000597.1:0-2322 GCA_046757065.1 Anaerolineae bacterium | reverse complement strand
TTAGCCGGGATTAGGGGATTGGGAGAAAAAAGACTTTCGGTAAATCCCCAAATCCCCCAATCCCGGCCAAATGAGACTCTTTTGGTGGACAAAGTCAGCAGCTTTGGTAAATGAAAATCGAAAAATCCCCTAATCCCGGCTTATTGAGTGAGTCAGATTATCCAAAACCGCCCGGCGCATCGCCTCGACCGGGGCCGCCCGGCCCGTCCAAAAGCGGTAGGCCGTTGCGCCCTGGTGAACCAGCATGCCCACCCCGTCGATGGTCCTGGCCCCTGCCGCGGCCGCTTGCTGCAAAAAGCGGGTGTTGACCGGGTTGTAGACCAGGTCGCAGACGGTAGCCTGGGGAGGGATCGGCAAATCGTCGGGCCAGGGCGAGCGGTTGACTTGAGGCTGCATCCCCAGCGAGGTCGTGTTGACAATCAAATCGACGCCGTCGTTGAGCGGCAGCAAGGTCTCCCTGGCCAATTTCTGCGAGGCGAAGCGGACGTTGGCGTAGTGCGAAACCAGGTCCTCGACCAGAAACTCGGCCCGCTCCACCGTGCGGTTCAAAATGAAAATCGACTCCGCCCCTTCATTGGCCAGGGCAAAAGCCACCGCCCTGGCCGCGCCGCCGGCCCCCAGGATGATACATCGCTTGCCCGCCGGCTCGAATTCCTCCTCGCGCAGCGACTCCAGAAAGCCGACGCGATCGGTGTTGTAGCCGTACAGGTTGCCATCTTTGATAACGATGGTGTTGACCGCGCCGATGCTTTGGGCCACGTCGCTGATCTGGTGCAGGTAGCGCATCACCGCCTGCTTGTGGGGGATGGTCACGTTGACGCCGACGAAGTTCAAAGCCTTCAGCCCGTCCAGGGCCCGGGCCAGGTCCTCAGGCAAGACCGGCAGGGGCACATAGGCCCAATCGAGGTGCTGGGCGGTGAAGGCCGCGTTGTGCATGGCCGGGCTCAGGCTGTGCTCCACCGGCCAGCCGATAAGGCCGACCAGGCGGGACGTGCCTCGAATCTTCGTCACCCTACCTGCACCTCTGCCCCGATGTCTTGCAGCATTTGGACGAAGCCGGGGTAGCTGTCGGCGATCACTTCGGCCCCATCGATGGTGGTTTCGCCCCCGGCCACCAGCCCGGCCACGGCCAGGGCCATCGCCAGCCGGTGATCGCCCTGGCTACTCACCCGGCTGCCGCTCAGGGGCGTCGGTCCGTGAACCTCGAAGCCGTCGGGCCGGGCGATGATGTGCGCCCCCAGCTTGCGCAACTCATCCACGGTGGTTTTGATCCGGTCGCTTTCCTTAACGGCCAGCTCCGCCGCATCGCGCACCAGGGTCCGCCCGGCGGCCTGGGTGGCGGCCACGGCCAGCACCGGGAACTCGTCGATCATGCGCACCACCGTGTCCCCGCTGACTTCGGCGGCCCGCAGCCGGCTGGAGCGCGCGGTCAGGTCGGCCACGGGCTCGCCGCTTTGGCCGGCGATGTTGCCGGCCTCGATGTCCGCCCCCATCCGGCGCAGCACGTCCAGCAGGCCGGTGCGGGTGTCGTTGACGTTGATGCCTGCCAGGCGCAGCTCGCTGTCGGGGATGAGCAGGGCTGCCACCAGCGGAAACGAGGCCGAGGAAATGTCGCCGGGTACGGTGATGTCGAGCGGGGTCAGGGCTTCGACCTCCGGGTCGAGGGTGATGGCGTTGCCGGCGACCGAGACCGTAACGCCCTGCGCCTGCAACATCCGCTCCGTGTGATCGCGGGCGGGGCCGGGCTGGCGGACCACCGTTTTGCCTGCGGCGAAGAGGCCGGCCAGCAAAATGGCGCTTTTGACCTGGGCGCTGGGGATCGACATCTCAAAGTCAATGGCCTGCAAGCGCCCGCCATGAATGCGCAGCGGCGGCCTGCCGTCCCGCGTTTCGATCCGGGCTCCCATCAGCCGCAGCGGGCGGGCCACCCGCTCCATAGGACGACGCCGCAAACCCTCGTGGCCGTCGAGCGTGGTCTCGAAGGGTTGGCCGGCCAATACCCCGGCCAGCAACCGCATCGTCGTGCCGGAGCCGTGGCATTGCAGGGGGCCGTCGGGCGGCGAAAACCCGGTCCGGCCCACGCCGTGGACGGCAAGATCGAGGCCCAACTCGTTCCGGCCAACCTCATCCACCCGGGCCCCGAGGGCGCGGACCGCTCTGAGCGTAGCCCAACAATCCCCAGAGGGCAGCCAGTTGCGGATGCTGCTCGATCCCTCCGCCAGCGCGCCCAGCAGCAAGGCGCGGTGGGAGATCGATTTGTCTCCCGGAACCCGCAGCGTCCCGCTGATCCTGGTGGCCGGTCGAACGGTAAGTTTCATACCC
>JBHHXL010000596.1:0-2337 GCA_046757065.1 Anaerolineae bacterium | reverse complement strand
CCCCAATCTATATCTGGCCGATGTAACCCGCGATGTGGCCCGTAAAGCGGCCCAGCTCCGAGCCGGTTACAATTTCCGCCCCGCCGATGCGCTCCAGGTTGCCACTGCGCTCGTCCACCAGGCGACCGCCTGGCTCAGCAATGACCGGGCCTTGAAGCGGCTGGCCCCGGCCTTAGATGTTATTCTCCTGGATGAGTTTCTCGCCCCCGAGCGATAGTCGTCACATTGCAAAGGCTACCAGGGCGCAACGACCTTATCGACTCCGGCCAGGGGCACGCCGGTCATTGCCGAGGCTTCGAGGGTGAGCGCCCGCAAGTCCTCTGGCTCCAGGTCGTGGACGTTCGATTTGCCGCAAGATTTGGCGATCATCGTCACCTCCATCGTTGTCGCCCGCAGGAAGTTGGCCAGCCGCTCGGCGGCTTCGTCCGGGTCGAGCCGGTTTTGTAGCTCCACATCCTGGGTGGCCACGCCGACCGGGCACAAGCCGGTGTGGCAGTGATGGCAGGCCCCCGGCGCGGTGCCCAGGGCGGCGTAATCTTCCTCGTACAGGGCGGCGTTGCAGTTGAGGGCGATCAGCCCTGCCGTGCCAATCGCCACCGCGTCCGCGCCCAGGGCCAGGGCCTTGGCCACATCCGCCCCCGATTTGAGGCCGCCGGAGACGACCAGGGAGACCTTGCCGTACAGACCGATGTCCTCCAGGGCGCGGCGGGCGGCCGGGATGGCGGCCATCGTCGGGATGCCGGTGTGATCGAGCAGGAACTCGGGCGAAGCGCCGGTGGCTCCCTCCATACCGTCGATGACGATGACGTCGACGCCGCTCTTGGCCGCAATTTTCACGTCCTGGGTGACGCGGCAGGCCGGCAGCTTGCAGAAGATGGGCACGCGATAGCCGGTCGCGTCGCGCAACTCCTCAATTTTGATCTGCATATCGTCTGCGCCCAGGAAGTCGGGGTGGCGGACCGAGGAGCGCTGGTCGATCTCCTGGGGTAGCTGCCGCATCTTGACCACCTCGTCGATGACCTTCATCCCCAGCAGGACCCCGCCCGTGCCGGGCTTGGCCCCCTGGCCGACGGCGATCTCGACCGCGTCGGCCTGGCGCAGGTGGGCCAGGTCAAGCTGGTAGCGGCTGGGCGTCATCTGGTAGATCAGCTTCTCGGAGTACATCCGCTCCTCTTTCAGCATCCCGCCCTCGCCGGTGGAGGTGCAGGTACCGACCATCGTCGCCCCCTTACCCAGGGCGATTTTGGCGTTTTTGCTGAGCGCGCCGAAACTCATCGAGGCGATGTAGATAGGGATGTCAAGCTCCATCGGCTGGCTGACCAAATCCGATTTGTAGCCCCCCAGGACCGTCCGGGTTTCGCAAGATTCGCGGTAGCCCTCCAGGGGCAGGCGCGTCATCGCCGCCGGCAGAAAGACGAGCTGGTCCAGCGTGGGGATGTTGAAGAAGGTGGAGAAGCCTCGAATTTGATAGCGGCCCAGTTCCGCCTTCGTTTGGATCTCGTTGATCACATGCGGCGGCCAGATGTGGCTCCGCGATTGCACTTTCCGGTTGCGGTTTAGACCTTCAGCCATGTGTCTGCCTCTCGCTTGTCAAAGTACCAGAGTTTTCGTCCGGCCACGACCTTTTTCCAGGCCCACTTGCCGGGGGCAAAGCCCACCTCGGCCACGATGGCCTCGATCTCGTCGATCTCGGCCCGGGGCGGTTTCTCGATGACGGCGTCCAGGCCCAGCCCCTGAATCTGGCCGGCGACGTAGATGTTGCCCTCGTACAGGGAGTCGCCCAGGCCGTCGGCGGCGTCGCCCAGCACGATCAACTTGCCCGCCTGGGCCATAAAGCCGGACAGGAAGCCGACATCGCCGCCGACGACGACGACCCCGCCTTTTTGGGCGACGCCGGCCCGCGCCCCGGCGTTGCCGCCGACGACGACGGTGCCGCCACGCAGCGAAGCGCCCACGCTCTGCCCGACGTGGCCCCGGACCCGGACCAGGCCGCTGGCCATCCCCTCGCCCGTGCCCCAGCCGGCGTTGTGCGTCACTTCGATCATCGCCCCGTCGTTCAGACCGCCGCAGTAATAGCCAACGCTGCCCTCGAAGCGCACCGTGCCGCCCTTGGGCAAGGCCACCCCCAGGTTGTGCCGGGAGCGCGGGTTTTCGACCACGACTTCGGCCCCGTCGGCCAGGGCCTGTCGCAGCTCGATGTTGAGTTCGCGGATCGATTTCTCGTCGGCGTCGATTTTCAAAATATGTCCTTGGGAAAGCTGGTTCATACCGCCACCTCTATCAGCTCTGGAGCTTGCCACAACGGATATTCTAAGAGGCTGTCTGAAAAGTATTTGA
>JBHHXL010000595.1:0-2367 GCA_046757065.1 Anaerolineae bacterium | reverse complement strand
CGAGACCGCCCGGCAAGACCAAAGGAGGCTATCCTTGACCACCCGCTACTTCGGACAACGCATCAAGCGCAACGAGGACGCCCGCCTGCTGACCGGGCAGGCCCTGTTCACCGACGACGTCGATCTGCCGGGGCTACTGCACGTGGCCTTCGTGCGCAGCAACTACGCCCACGGGCGCATCACCGGCGTCGACGTGGCCGCGGCGCGCGAGCGGCCCGGTGTGGTCGCCGTCTACACCGCCGGGGACCTGGGCGATTACTGGGCCCCCGGCCCCCTGCTGGTCCAACCCCCGCCGACGATTGAACGCCTGACCTTCCACGCCCGCACCCAGGTGCCTCTGGCCAAAGACAAGGTCCGGCACGTGGGCGAGCCGGTGGCCATGGTCGTGGCCGAGAGCCGCTACATCGCCGAGGACGCGGCGGCGGACGTCTGGGTGGACATCGAGCCGCTGCAGGCCGTGGTCGATCTGGAAGGGGCCCTCTCCCCGCAGGCCCCCCTCATCCACGACGACCTGGACTCCAACCTGGCCGCCCACGTCATCCAGGAAAAAGGGGACTACGCCAGCATCCGCGACCAGGCCGACCTGGTCCTCCAGCGCCGCCTGCTCTACGACCGGGGCACGGCGGCGGCGATGGAGAACCGGGGGGTCGTCGCCCACTGGGAGGCCAAGAGCCAGCACCTGACCGTGTGGGACACGACCCAGGCTCCGATTTTCATCCGCAACGGCCTGGCGGGGATGCTGGGCCTGTCCGAGCACCAGGTGCGGGTCATCGCCCCCTTCATCGGCGGCGGCTTTGGCCCCAAGATCATGATGTTTTACCCGGAAGAGGTCCTCTTGCCCTGGGCCTCGATGCAGCTCAACCGGCCCCTGAAATGGATCGAGGACCGGCAGGAGAACTTCTTCGCCACCACCCAGGAGCGCGGCCAGGTCCACCAGGCCGAAATCGCCCTGACGAGCGAGGGCCGCGTCCTGGGCCTGCGCGACGAGTTTCTGCACGACACCGGGGCCTACGACCCCTACGGCCTGACTATCCCCCTCAACAGCCAGGCCAACGCCCTGGGCCCGTACGACATCCCCCACTATTACACCGAGTTCAAAGCCGTCTTCACCAACAAACCCCTGGTCACCCCCTATCGCGGGGCCGGGCGGCAGCACGGCGTCTTCGTCATCGAGCGGCTGCTGGACCTGGCGGCCAAAGAGCTGGGCCTGAGCCCGGTCGAGATCCGCCGCCGCAACTTCCTGCCGCCCGACGCCTTCCCTCACAACAACGAGATCATCTTCCAGGATTTCGCCCCCCTGGTTTACGACAGCGGCGACTACCTGCCCGCCCTGGAAATGGCGGCGGACATGATCGGTTACGAGGCGTTTGTGCAAGAGGAACAGCCCCGGCTGCGGGCCGAAGGGCGCTACGCCGGCGTGGGCCTTGCCGCCTACGTGGAGGGGACCGGCATCGGCCCTTACGAGGGAGCGCGGGTTACCGTCGGAGCCAGCGGCAAGATCAGCGTCGCCACCGGCATTGGCACCCAGGGGCAGGGCCATTTCACCTCCTTCGCCCAGATCGTGGCCGACGAGCTGGGCGTCGATGTGCGCGACGTGCACCTGGTCACCGGCGACACGGCCGAATTCCACTGGGGGGCAGGCACCTTCGCCAGCCGGGGCGCGGTCGTGGCCGGCAGCGCCATCCAGGCCGCAGCCAGCGCCGTGCGGCAGAAGATTCTCAGGCTGGCCGGCGAGGAACTCGAAGTCGATGAGGAGGACCTGGAACTGGTCGGGGGCCAGGTGCGGGTCAAAGGCGTGCCCGAGACGGCCATCAGCCTGGGGGCGCTGGCGCTGCAAGCCAACCCCCTGCGCGGCGCGGTCAAGCCCGGCGCCGAACCCGGCCTGGAGGCAACCGACTACTTCGGGCCCGAAATGGGGGCCACGGCCAGCGGCGTCCACGCTATGCAGGTCGAAGTCGACCCGGAGACGATGCTGGTCGAGATCAAACGCTACGTCGTCGTCCACGACTGCGGCAGGGTGATCAACCCCCTCATCCTGGACGGCCAGATCCACGGCGGCGTGGCCCAGGGCATCGGCAACGCCTTCTACGAGCAACTGGCCTTCGACGAAAACGGGCAATTGCTCAACGCCTCCTTTATGGACTTCCTGCTGCCGACCGCAACCGACGTGCCCCGGGTCGAAATCGGCCATCTGGAGACGCCCTCACCGCTCAACCCGCTGGGCATCAAGGGCGCGGGCGAGGCCGGAGCCATCCCGACCGGGGCCTTGTTCGCCCAGGCGGTCGAAAACGCCCTGGCCGATTTCGGCCTGGAGATTTTGGAGATCCCGCTCAGCCCGAACCGGTTGTTCGAGCTGCTGCAAGCGGC
>JBHHXL010000594.1:0-2395 GCA_046757065.1 Anaerolineae bacterium | reverse complement strand
GCCATCTCCACCAACCCGCTGACCTATCCAGAAGCGATTGCTTCCACGGCCTACAACCCCGGCACCTACTATCTGGTGGTGATGAGCAGCGACGGCTCGTCGAGCGACCAGCCCTACTCGCTAGACCTCGACATCACGCCCCAACCGAAACTGACCTGTTCCTGGTCGCCCAACTTCAGCTTCTTCGGCAGCCCGCCGGCCAACTACGTCAAGGGCGATAGCGTCCTGATCCTGTGGAACTACAGCCGCATGGCCCAAACCTACGGCCTGACCGCGACCAACGCCCTGAGCGCCAACCTGGTCGCGCTGGCAGACTCGGTGGCGGGCACGGTAATTTCGGTCGAGTCGGACTTCGGGGTAAGCGCGGCCTACCTGGCCTGGGAGACGGAATACTGCGACATTGACAAAGCTAACGCCGTGGCTGCGGCGATCAAGAACAACGTGATCAGCCCCACCCTCACGGCCAACACCCGCCATCTGGTATTGGTCGGCTCGGATGAGGTCCTGCCCTTCTACCGCAGCCCAGACCGGACGACCATTGCTAACGAGCGGGAATTCGCTACATCCTCGCAATTGCAAACCAGCGCCATCCTGGCCTCGATGCAGCAGGGCTTTCTGCTGACCGACAATTTCTACGGCGTGCAGGGCCGGGGCCTGTTGGGTCGCGGCCTGAGCCTGTGGGTTCCAGACCTGGCGGTGGGCCGGCTGGTTGAGTCGCCGGACGACATTGCCACGTTGATCAACGCCTATCTCAATCGACCGGTCATCGCCATCGATGATGTACTGGTCACGGGCTACGACTTCCTGACCGACAGCGCCAAGTTGATTGAGCAGACCGTAACCAGTTGGGGCCTGACGCCGGACACGTTGATCGGCGAAACGTGGACGGTGACCGACCTGGACAACGGCTGGACGAGCTACAGCAACCCCGACGGCCGCGACCTGGTCTCGGTCAACGCTCACTTCGAGCCGTGGCGGGCGCTGCCGGCCTCGCCGAGCGTGGGCTACACCAGCACGCACCTGTTCTACAACTTCCACATCACCGGCAGCACCAATCTGACCGACAGCCTGACCTTCTCGATGGGCTGCCACAGCGGACTGAACCTGCCCGATGACGATGTAACCCCGGTCTTCACCGACTCGTTGGGCAACCCCTTCCAGGTCAACCCCGATTTCCCGCAGGCGCTGGCCCAGAAGGGGGGCTGTATGGTCGCCAACACCGGCTACGGCTACGGCGTGGACGACTCGCCGGAATACAGCGAATGGCTGATGCACCTGTTCGCCCGCTTCCTGGGCAGCCAGCCCAATATGCCGGTCGGCGAGGCGCTGCGGCTGGCCAAGAAGCACTACCTGGGAACCGCGCCCAGCGGCGGCATCTCGGTTTACCACGAGAAGGTCTTGCTGGAAGCCACGCTCTACGGCCTGCCGATGTTGCAGGTCAACGTCCCCAGCCCGCAGCCGGTGCACAATAACGCCATCACCGCCACCTTTGGCTCGGGCTCGGCCCCGCTGCACGCGGCCAGCGTAGCCCAACTGATGTCCCAGCCGGTGTCGGTCACCTTCCAGCCCACGCTGGAAAGCACCAGTAGCGGCTCCTACTACTCGCTGGACGGGGAGATACAGGCCAGCCCGGGCCGTCCGGTGCAACCCCGGGGCAGCATCAGCCTGCAACCCGGATCGGGCCTGAGCGGGCTCAACGCGCACGGCGCGGTCCTGCTCAGCGCCACCTTCACCGACATCACCGATTTCAACCCGCTGATCACCCGCCCGGTGACGGACGTGACCCTGCCCGAACCGGACCTGGACATCGGGGGCTGGTTCCCGCAGAAGCCGTGGGCCGTGAATCGCTTTGGCGAAGAAGACCGGTTGGTGATCGTAGCCGGCCAGTTCAAGGGGAACCTCAGCGATCAGCTGGGCACGCAACGCCTGTACAGCGCGGCGCAACTGGAGGTGTACTACAGCGATCAAACCGACGACTATCTGCCGCCCACGATCTGGGATGTGGTCGCTTACGAAGCCAACGGGCTGCACTTCCGGGTGGACGCCAGCGATGACGCCGGGATCGCGGCGGTGGTGGTCGGCTATCTCGTCTCGGGCCAGAACCAGTGGCAGAGCCTGGAGCTGGCCGACGCGGACGGCGACGGCGTCTGGACGGGTTCGCTAACCGGCGCGGACCAGGACATCTCGTACTTCGTACAGGTCGTTGACGGGGCGGGCAACGTCCAGGTCAGCGGCAACAAGGGCGCCTTCTACGAGGGCGAGGTGTTGAGCATCTACCTGCCACTCATCGCCAAACAACAGTAGAGGAAGGATGAACGATGAACGCTGCGCGTGAAGGATGAAACTGGTGTTGGAGCCCAGGGACTATTGAATACAATTTCATCCTTCTGCCTTC
>JBHHXL010000593.1:0-2398 GCA_046757065.1 Anaerolineae bacterium | reverse complement strand
AGCCAGTATCCCAGCCAGACGTGCCCCCCCGTGCCTAAATTAAACGGCTTGCCCAGGTCGTGCCAGGCCATACCGCGCACAAATTGGGTGATGTTCATCCTTCACTCCTCCATTCCTCGCCAGTGGAAAATGATCCCTTCCAGGATAAGGAAAAAGAAGGGCTTGATCCGGCCATCCCAGGAGAACAGGGTGCGCTGCTCCACTTTGCGTTCCACCAGCCAGGATCGCCCCCGCCGGTAGAGACTGGCCAGCCCCCGTAGCACCCGGCCGGCCTGGGTTACAAGCCCCAGGGCCACCGCCACCAGCGTGGTGACCAGCGTCCACTGCTCGCTAAAACCGGTGGGCAGGGCGATCTGAGCGGCAAATCGGCTGTAGACCAGCGTCGCCAACCGGATCAGCAGCACAACTGCTATCACGATGAGAGCCAGAATAACTGTGGTTGTCACCAGACTCATACCGGCTGCCAACCAACTCACCGCCCGCCAATCCGAGGGTTTCAGGTGCTCAGTCGGCTCCCGCGTGCCGTGGATCAGATCGGCCCAGGTCTCAGCCTGTCGACTTAGACGGTCGTGCAACGCCTTCTCCTGGGCAGGGGGTAGGGTCTCAGGCGGGCGGTGGTCTCTCTTTAGCCGTTCTCGCAGCCAGCGCAGCCCGCTCAAGGCGCGCCACCGGTGCAGCCCGGGATAAACGACGGAGAGGCTCCCCGTTACCTCAGAGTAGCTCAGCTCCCGAGCCAGATTCCACTCCCACAAACTGTGACGCAGCGCCAGCCCCACGCTGGTAGAAAGGTGGGGCTGCAACCGGCGGCCCCGACGAATCAGGCGCAGCACACGCTCGCGATCCAGTAAAGTGTGCCAGGAATCCCTCGCTTTCCCTTGCGGTTGATAGCGCGGCGGCGCTCGCATACCCCAGAACGTGTCGGCCAGATCACCCCCGAAGGTGAAGGCCATAGCCAGTGTCCCGGAAACGGCTTCCATCCGAGCCAGGGTCATCAGGCTCCAGCTTTCGAGACGCTCATAGACGGCCTGGGAGGAAAGGATGTCGCTCTGGCCATTGCGCAGAACAAAACGGCGGACATCCTCTAACAGGATCCATAGAGGGTCAGAATCCGGCGCCATTCCCGATTCCTGGGCCAAGTTTCCCAGCTCTGCCAGCCGGCGACTGGTTAGCCATAGTCGCCGCGCTTCACCGCGGGGATAGTCGCTGAAAGAGAAGCGAGGCAAGGTGGTTGGGGTTGAGGGAAGCCGCAACTGCTTTCCTTTGCGAAACCAGCCGTTAAGCTCGGCTAAGGTCCAGCCTAATCGCAGGGCAATCTGGACCTGATATAGGGTAGGTTCTCGCGATCCAGACGGTTCATTGCTCATGTGTGTTGGGTCTATCGATAATTTTGGCATCCTGGAGGGGATTGGGAGAATTCTCCCATCCCCCACCTGCGGCGCTGTGCGTAGTGAAAATTGGACCTACCTTGCGTGCTTGCGCGTGTTCAGATTGACAATTAAACGCGAGTCGGCTATACTTGGATTAGCAGGGAGGGTGCGCCGCCCCGGGGATCCTAACCCGGCGCTAAGCGGCCCTTCCTGTGTTAAAACCACCGACGATCCCCCCCAACAACAAACCCCAGCAGCCCGGTTACAACACTTCGCCTGCTGGGGTCGGAAATGCCAGATCGCCCTCCCGAATTCTGAACTATGAATACCCTGGGAAACTTGGGAATACCACGAGAATGATAACAGAACTCCCGCAACTTGTCAACGGCTGATTTTTCCGTTTCGTCGTCACCAGCCGGACCCGACAAGGCGCGACATTGGCCGGGCAACGATCCCAACAGCGGATTTGGCGGCCTGGCCGGTTTCTGTTGGAAACTCACCCCAGCTACTTGTTGAGCGCCCAGGCCAACCAGGCCGCCCAGGCGCATAAGGCCCGCTTGGCCCAGCCGTCGCAGCACCGGCCGGAAGGTGTCCAGCTCGGTGGTGTCGAACAGGGTGCGCAGGCTCAGCGGCTCGCCGGCCAGGACCGCCTGCTGGAAGTCGCGGC
This sequence comes from Anaerolineae bacterium, assembly GCA_046757065.1. Classification (GTDB taxonomy): domain Bacteria; phylum Chloroflexota; class Anaerolineae; order 4572-78; family JBHHXL01; genus JBHHXL01. The sequence continues at coordinate 364 of JBHHXL010000593.1, read as the reverse complement.
AGAAATTCAGCCAAGCGGCGACCTCCTCGGCCAGGTCTCCCTCGGCCACGGCCACGAGCCCCTGGGCAAGGGTCCGCCCGTTGTCGCCCCGCTGGCCGTAGCCGTAGGCCGGGTCGTCCAGGCAGCGTTGCAGATGGGTGGTCAACTCAGCCACATCCTCGTAGCCCAGCAGCAGGCGCAGGGCGTGACGTTGTTCGATGTCCAACTGCTGCATGGCCAGGCCCTGGCGTTTTTCTTCCTTCGTTTCCTGGCCGATGCCGCCGAAGCAGGCATCCATCATCTCCTTCTGGCGGGCCACCAGCCGGTCCACGTCCAGGTCGGGGGCCAGCAGCGGGGGGTCGAGGGGAAAGGCTTCATCGGTCAG
>JBHHXL010000592.1:0-2407 GCA_046757065.1 Anaerolineae bacterium | reverse complement strand
CAACCAGTACCCAACCAACTACTCCTCACCGAGCAGCCGTTCATCCGCAACGAGCAACCGTTCGCTCAGTTCGCGGGTGATTTGCAACAAAAACTCCGGTTCATCGGCGATCAACTGGCTGAATTCCTGGCGGGGGATCACCAGCAGCCGGGTGTTGACCCTGGCCGCGACCGCCGTGGCGAAGTGCGGCCGGTCCTCGATGAGGGCCATCTCCCCCAGAAAGTGGCCGGGGCCAAGGCTGGCAACAATCGACGCCTCCTGGCCGTCTCGCCGGTGGCTGATCGTCACCTCGCCCTCTTTGACGATGTACAGGGCGGTGGGCGCTTCGCCTTCGCTGAAGATGGGCTTGTTCTTGCGGAAGCGCACTTCTTCCATCACGCCCGCCAGCCGGCGCAGCGTTTTTTCGGGCAGGTCGCTGAAGTGGGGCAGGTTCCGCAGCAGGCGCACGTTGCGGTCGCGGAAAGCCTTGTTCAGCATGCCGTCGATGTGGGGGAACTGGTCTTTCATATGCGGGAAGTGCATCGCCGCCGCGAATTGCTTTTCAAAATCGGGGTCGACCGTCAGCTCGACGTAAGCGATGTTGCGGGCGATGTCGTTGGCCTCCTGGCGCTTATCGACGTTGAGCAGGGCGATGCGCGCCCCATCCCCGGCGGCGTTGCCCACGGCGTAGACGTTCTTGAAATCGCAATCGGGGAAGAGGCCCATCGCCATCGACTTGATCTTGTCGATATAGCTGCCGAAGGCCCCGGCCAGCACCACCTTGTCGATCTTGTCCACGCCCCGGTGGCGCATCATAATCTTGGCCGCCGAATACATCGAGGCTTTGGCCAGTTGCAGGGCCCGCACGTCGTCCACATTGAAGGTGATGTCGCGCCCGATGGCCGTTTGCTCGGCCCAGGCGATGACGAATTCTTTGCCGGCCGGTCCCTCTCGCAGGCGAGGCGAGTGCGTTTCCTTGCTGAAGCGCCCGCTCTTGTCGACCACCCCGGCTTTGTACAGCTCCCAGCCCAAATCGATGATGCCGGAGCCGCAAATGCCCCGCGCCTGGATTTCCTCCGGGGGCAGCTCATCGCTCCACGCCTCCTGGCCGATGATCTTGAAGCGCACGTTCCAGGTGACCGGGTCGATCTCAATCCTCTCGATAGCGCCGGGCGCGGCGCGCATACCGGAGCTGATCTGCGCCCCCTCGAAGGCGGGGCCGGTCGGCACCGAGGTGGAGATGAGCTGCTCGCGGTTGCCCAGGACCATCTCGCCGTTGGTGCCGATGTCGATGACCAGCATAATCTCATCTTGCTTGTAAGGCTCTTCGGCGATGACGCAGGCCGTGTTGTCGGCCCCAACGAAGCCGGCCTGGTTGGGCAGGACGTGGACGTTGCCGGAGGGATGAATCTTCATTCCGAAATCGCGGGCTTTGATATCCACCGAGTGGTGGATGGCCGGGCTGAAGGGCGACACGCCGACGAATTTGGGGAAGATGTTGAGGAAGATGTGGTCCATACAGGTGTTGCCGACCAGGACCGTCTCCACGATCTCGTCCGGGCGGTAGCCGGCGGTTTCGCACACCCGCTCGACGATGGTGTTCAGGCCGTCGATGATGGCCGCGTGCATCGTCTCCAGGCCCCGGTCGTTGGTCATAGCGTAGGTGATGCGGGCCATCACGTCGTCGCCGTAGGGCGTTTGGGGGTTCATCATCGACTCGGAGGCCAGCACCAGGCCGCTGTCCAGGTCGCACAGGTAGCCGGCCACGGTGGTGGTGCCCACGTCCACCGCCAGGCCCAGGCTGTACTCGCTGAAGCCGGGATCGATCTTGATCACCTCCCGGTCCTGCCAGACGCTGGCGGTGACCTTCCACTCACCCTGGCGGACGGTGGATTGCAGCTTGGTCAGCTCCAGGTAGTCAATCGACAGCGCCCTGGCGTCGAGGCCGTGCTGGTCCTGCAGGGCGTTTTGCAGGCGCTCCCAATCGCCGACGGGGTCTTCCAGCGTGGCCGGGCTCAGTTCGACGTAGTAGCGTTTGACGGCGGGGTTGATGTCGATCTTCAGCTCGCGGGCCGATTTGCGGACCAGTTGCTTGACGGCCCGGCTCTCCTCCGGCACGAAAATGACGACCGGCCCGCGCACTTCGGCCACGCACGACTGGCGGAAGTTGTCGCCGGTCAGGCCCTTCTTGCGGAAGAACTCCCGCTCCTGGACCTCGACCGGGCTGAGGTGGTCCATACTCGATTCAAGGCCGAAGCGCTCGAAGAAGCCCTCTTCGACGCGAACCCGGCACTTGGAGCACATCATGCGCCCGCCGCAGGTCGATTCGATCTCGACCCCCAACTCGCGGGCGGCTTCCAGCAGGACGGTTCCCTCTTCGATCTCCCCCCGGCTGCCGGACGGTTGAAAAATGACCAGATGTTTGGGT
>JBHHXL010000591.1:0-2409 GCA_046757065.1 Anaerolineae bacterium | reverse complement strand
TGCGCCCGCCTGTGCCACGCCGGCAGCGTCACCGGCCTGCAACTGGCCATCGGCTCCAGCGCCATGAGCAATTCCATCGCCGAGATGGAGGACCTGGAGTGCTTCATCGTCACCGGCTCGAATACAACCGAGACGCACCCGGTCATCAGCACCTTCCTCAAAGAGGCCGTGCGCCGCAACGGGGCCCGGCTGATCGTGGCCGACCCGCGCCAGACGGAGATGACGCGCTTCGCCCGGTTGTGGTTGCGCCAGCGGCCCGGCAGCGACACGGCGCTCTTCAATGCGCTGGCTCACGTCATCGTCAAGGAAAAATTGTATGATGAGGACTTCATCGCCGCCCGCACCGAGGGCTTTTCGGAGTACATCGAGAGCCTGGAGGACAAAACGCCGGAGTGGGCCGAGACCGTCACCGGCGTGCCGGCGGAGGACATCCGGGCGGCGGCCCGCATCTATGCCGGGGCGAAATCCGCCGCCATTTATTGGGGGATGGGCATCAGCCAGAGCAGCCACGGCACCGATAACACCCTGACCCTGACCAACCTGGCCCTGCTTTGCGGTCACGTAGGCCGGCCCGGCACCGGCCTGAACCCGCTACGCGGCCAGAACAACGTCCAGGGCTGCTCCGACGCCGGCGGCCTGCCCAACGTCTACACCGCCTACCAGCCGGTCACCCAACCCGACGTGCGCCTCAAGTTCGAGGGGGCCTGGCACACCCTCCTGCCCGACCAGCCGGGCCTGACCGTGACCGAAATGGTCGATGGCATTCTATCCGGCCAGGTTAAGGGCTGGTACGTGATGGGTGAAAATCCGATGATGAGCGAGCCGAACCTGCGCCACGCCCAACACGCCCTCGAGCAGTTGGAGTTCTTCGTGGCCCAGGACATCTTTTTCAACGAGACCAACGTCTACGCCGACGTCATCCTGCCCGCGGCCAGCTTCGCCGAGAAGGACGGCACTTACACCAACTCGGACCGGCGGGTGCAGCGCGGGCGGCGGGCCATCGACCCGCCCGGCCAGGCCCGCGCCGATTGGGAGATCGTAGCCGACCTGGCCCGGCGCACGGTCGCCCAAATCTGCCGGGAGGCTGGCGGCGAAGCGAATGGCCCCACCCGGGCGATGGACCGCCGCATCTGCCAAAACGTCGAGCAGGTGCTGGCCGGCTGGACCTATGACCATCCGCGTGAAGTGTGGGAGGAGATGCGACAGATCACGCCGGCCTTCTACGGCATCACCTACGAGCGCCTGGAGGCCGAGGGCGGCGTGCACTGGCCCTGCCCTTCAGCGGAGCATCCGGGCACGCCTTACCTCTTCTCCGACGAGTTTCCGCGAGGGCGGGGCAAGTTTTGGGCGGTGGAGTACGGCACCGAGAGCGAGTTGCCCGACGACGATTATCCCTTCATCCTCAGCACGGGCCGGGTGCTGTATCACTGGCACGGCGGCACGCTGACTCGCGCCTCGGCGCTGGACAAAATCTGGCCGGAGTGCACGGTCGAAATCCATCCCAACGACGCCGCCCAGTTAGGTTTGGAAACGGGGGATTGGGTCGATGTCGCCAGCCGGCGGGGGTCGATCACCGCCCGGCTGCTGGTGACGGGCCGCTCGCCCGAAGGCACGGTCTTCATCCCCTTCCACTTCGCCGAGGCGGCGGCCAACATCCTGACCAACGATTTGCTGGACAGGCGGGCCAAAATCCCCGATTACAAAGTGTGCGGCGTCCGGCTCAGCAAGGCCGCCGCCGTTCCCGACCGGCCCGGCGCGGAGGTGCCGTTGCAGGAACGGGGGACGATCAAGGACCCGCTGAGCAGGTAGGTCACGCTTCCAGCGTGACAGTCACTTTCAAATAAGATCGCCTTTCAGGTTGGAGGAGGATTCTCAGCGGATGGCTCTGCCGAGCGGATTAACGGATGGACTCCTCCGCGCAACAGGGCATCCGCGAATCCGCTAGGCCGCAGGCCATCTGTTGATGATGCCCTCTGTGCTGCTTATTTGAGAGGATTCTGATTTCCCCGCCAGCAACCGCATCCCATTCAACGTCACAATCAACGAAGCCCCCATATCGGCGAAGACGGCCATCCACAGCGTGGCCAGCCCGAAAAAGGCGGCGACCAGGAACACGGCCTTGATCAGCAGGGCAAACCAGATGTTAAAGCCGATGGTGCTCACCGCCCGCCGCCCCAGGCGAATGGCCGCCGGGAGCTGGCTCAAATCGTCGGCCATCAGGGCCACGTCGGCTGTTTCCAGGGCCTGAGCGGTGCCGGCCCCGCCCATCGCCACGCCGACGCTGGCCGCGGCCAGGGCCGGGGCGTCGTTCACCCCGTCGCCGACCATGGCCACCTGGCCGTACTGCTCGACCAGGGCGCGGACGGCCTCCACCTTGTCCTGGGGCAGCAGCCCGGCCCGCACCTCTTC
>JBHHXL010000590.1:0-2415 GCA_046757065.1 Anaerolineae bacterium | reverse complement strand
TTTCGGAGTAGACAACTATGACCAACTGGATCGAAGTCAGGCAGTACGAAGACATTACCTACCACAAGGCCGACGGCATAGCCCGCATCGCCTTCAACCGGCCCGAAGTACGCAATGCCTTCCGGCCCAAGACGCTGGATGAGCTGATCGACGCCTTCAACCACGTCTGGGAGGACCCGGAGGTGGGCGTGATTCTGTTCACCGGCAACGGCCCGGCCAAAGACGGCAAATACGCCTTCTGCGCCGGCGGGGACCAGCGCGTGCGGGGCGAGGCCGGTTACGTCGGCGACGACGGGGTTCCTCGCCTGCACGTGCTGCGGCTGCAACGGATCATCCGCTCGATGCCCAAGCCGGTCATCGCCCTGGTGGCCGGTTACGCCATCGGCGGCGGTCACGTGCTGCACGTCGTTTGCGACCTGACCCTCGCCGCCGACAACGCCGTTTTCGGGCAGACCGGCCCCAAGGTTGGCAGTTTTGACGGCGGCCTGGGGGCCAGCTACCTGGCCCGCATGGTCGGCCAGAAAAAGGCGCGGGAAATCTGGTACCTGTGCCGCCAATACAGCGCCGAGGAGGCGTTGCAGATGGGTATGGTCAACACCGTCGTGCCCGTCGAGGAGCTGGAGGCCGAGGGCGTGCGCTGGGCGCAGGAGATTCTGGATAAGAGCCCCATCGCCATCCGCTGCCTGAAGGCCGCCCTCAACGCCGACTGCGATGGCCAGGTCGGGCTGCAAGAACTGGCCGGGCACGCCACGATGCTCTTTTATATGAGCGAGGAAGGCCAGGAGGGCCGCAACGCCTTCCTGGAGAAGCGCAAGCCGCGCTACCGGGAGTATCCCTGGCTGCCATGAGGCTCGACTGGCTGGCCCAGCAGGCCGCCGCCCGCCCCCGGGGGCTGGCCCTGGTCTACGGCGACCGGCGCTGGACTTACGCCGAATTGAACGATTTCGCGGCCGGGCTGGCCGGTCGGTTAGCCGCCGCTGGCGTCCGGGACAGACATCACGTCGCCGTCTTGATGCCCAACCGGCCGGCCTACGTCGGCCTGATTCACGCCCTGGCCCGTCTGGGCGCGGTCCTGGTTCCCCTCAACCTCCGCCTGACCCCGGACGAGCTGGCCTGGCAACTGGATCAGGCCGATTGCCGCTATCTCATTTGCTCGCGGGAAACGGCACAGGAGGCGGCGGCGCTCGACCGGGGAAACTGGCGGACGCTGTCGGTGGACGACGCTGGCGGACCGCCGCCCCGGCCCCCTGCTCAGAAACCGGGCCCGCTCGACCTGTCTGCGATGCAGGCCATCGTCCACACCTCCGGCACCACCGGCCGGCCTAAAGGGGCCATGCTGACCTACGCCAACCACCTGTGGAGCGCCACCGCCTCGGCCTTCCGGCTGGGCACCGACCCGGCGGACCGCTGGCTGCTGGCCATGCCGCTCTACCACGTGGGCGGCCTGGCCATCGTCCTGCGCTGCTGCCTGTACGGGACGGCGGTCGTTTTGCAGCCCCGCTTCGAGCCGGAGGCCGCCAACCGGGCCCTGGAGACGCAGGCGATCAGCCTGGTCTCCCTGGTGCCGACGATGCTGCAACGGCTGCTGGAGGTCCGGGGCCCGCGCCCCTTCCCCTCGACCTTGCGCTGCATCCTGCTGGGGGGCGGGCCCGCGCCCGAAGCCCTGCTGGAACGCTGCCGCGCCCTGGACGCGCCGCTGGCGCTCACCTACGGCCTGACCGAAGCCGCCTCGCAGGTGGCGACATCGACCGTGGACCAGACCCGGCGCAAACCGGGGGGCGCCGGCCGGCCGCTGCTGTTCAGCACGGTCCGCATCGTTGGCCAGGATGGGGAAGAACTGCCGCCGGGCGAGGTCGGCCAGATTTTGGTGCGCGGCCCGACAGTTATGCCCGGCTACTACCGCCAGCCGCAGGCCAGCGCCGAAACGCTGGCGGGCGGCGAACTCCACACCGGCGACCTGGGCTATCTGGACGACGAGGGCGACCTGTGGCCCGTCCAGCGCCGGGCGGATTTGATCGTGTCCGGCGGCGAGAACGTCTATCCGGCCGAAGTTGAGCGGGTGTTGCTGGGCCACCCGGCGGTCGAGGCCGCCTGCGTCGTCGGCCTGGCGGACGAGGTCTGGGGCCAGCGAGTGGCGGCGGCGGTCGTCCTGGGCGAAGGGGCGGCCCTGTCCGCCGAGGCGTTGCTGGCCTTTTGCCGGGCCCGTCTGGCCGGCTACAAGCAGCCGCGCCTGGTGCGCTTCGTCGAGGCCCTGCCGCAGACGGCGTCGGGCAAGGTGCAGCGGGGGGCGGTGGCTGAGTTGTTGGGAGAGGGCTGATGTCCTTTCCCCTCAAAAGTCCTGTTGCAACAAGCGCCACAGGTCAGCAGCCTGAGGATCGGGATCGGTGGCAGCAGGATTGTAGCGGTCCAACGCCC
>JBHHXL010000589.1:0-2415 GCA_046757065.1 Anaerolineae bacterium | reverse complement strand
CGGCTCTTTGAGCTTTTATGGGGTTTTGTAGCACAAGCTGTTAGCTTGTGCGGGACAAACTAACACGCTCCGCGTGTCCTACATTACCACACAATTCCTCACAGAGCCCCTTTTCCTTTGCGAGAACGGACGAAGCTGTTTGCCCTACGGATCATCAAAGCGTACGGTGCGTTGCCAAAGACGACGCCGGCACAGGTGATCGGTAGGCAAGTGCTACGCTCAGGAACATCGGTTGGGGCGCACTACCGGGAGGCGTCACGAGGTCGTTCCGATGCAGATTTTATCTCCAAAATGGAAGTCGGTCTGCAAGAATTGGATGAAACGGCTTATTGGCTGGAACTTCTGGCCGAAACCGGTATTACCTTCTGCCTTTCGCCGGCGCCATTCCCTCGTACTTGGCGATGATGCCCAGCATCACTTCGTCCGCGCCGGCCCCGATGGACGTCAGGCGCGAGTCGCGGTAATAGCGAGCCAGGGGGTATTCCTCCATATAGCCCATCCCGCCGTGAAACTGGATGCAGGTATCGGCCACCTGGCGGGCCAGGCGACCGGCCTTGAGCTTGGCCATCGACGCCTGGCGGGTGACGTCCTCGCCGGCCACCAGGCGCTCCACGCAGTGATAGCAAAACTGCCGCAACAGCTCGATCTCGGTCAGCAATTCGGCCAGCTTGAAATAGACCCACTGGTTGTGCAACAGGGGCTGCCCGAAGACGCGGCGCTGGCGGGTGTAGTCGATGGTCAGGCGCACGATCTTCTCCGCCGCCGAGTAGGCCAGGATGGCGGCTACGATCCGCTCCCGCTGAAACTGCCGCATCTGCAAGATGAAACCCTGCCCCTCCGCCCCGATGCGGAAGGTCTTGGGCACACGCACGTTTTCCAGAGCCAGTTCCGCCGTGTCGCTGGAATGCATGCCCAGCTTCTCCAGCTTGCGGCTGACGCGGAAGCCCGGCGTACCGGTGGGGACGATGATGAGCGACATCCCCTCGTAGCCGCGGCCGGACCGGGTGCGGGCCAGCAGGCACAGCCAGTCGGCCTGAGTGCCGTTGGTGATGAACATCTTGGAGCCGTTGATGAGGTAGTGATCGCCGTCCGCTTCGGCCCGGGTGCGGATGCCGGCCACATCCGAGCCGGCGTCGGGTTCGGTCACGGCGATGGCCCCCACCAGCTCGCCCCGGATGGACGGTTCGAGGAACCTCTTCTTCAACTCGTGGGAGCCGTGCTCGGCCAGGGCCGGGGTACACATATCGGTGTGAACGGTGATGGCCATCGGCACCCCGCCGCAATTGATGCGGCCCAACTCTTCGGCCAGGATCAGGTTGTACCAGTAATCCGCGCCCATCCCGCCGTACTGCTCCGGGTAAGACAGGCCCAGAAAACCGAGCGCCCCCATCTTGCGGAACAGATCGTGAGCGGGGAAGACGCCCGCCGCCTCCCAGGCATCGACGTGGGGGTTGATCTCGTTTTCCACAAAGCGGCGCACCGTCTGGCGGAAGAGGTGGTGTTCTGGCGTAAAGCGCATAGCAGATCCCCTTTCAGTCTGACACGACGAAGGACAGAGGACGGAGGATGAAGGATGAAGGGTGAAGGGTGAAATTGTATAGAATTGCAGCTTACGTCTGATGTGAAATGGGCATTTCAGCCCTGGCAAGTATTGAAAATAGCGCCTGGAGTGCAGAATTTACGCTTCGCGTGCAGGTCGCCAAATTGGAGCTAAAGCGGAATAAATTCCGCACTCCAGCGACCATTCCACATCAAACGTAGCTTTCAATGAAAATCGCTTTCATCCTTCATCCTTCTGCCTTCCGCCTTCTACCTTCCTCCTTCACATCCTGAACACCCCATACCTCGGCGGCCCCTCGGACACGAAATCCCGGTTGTAGGACATCGACAGGCCAACCGTCAGGGCCATTCGCGTATCGCGCGGGTCGATCAGGCCGTCATCCCACAAGCGGGCGGTGGCGTAGTAGGGCGAGGATTCCTTTTCAAACTGCTGGTGGATCATCGCTTTCATGGCCTCGATCCGCTGCGCGTCGGGCTCCTGCCCCCTGGCCCGGGCCGCCTGCTCCTGGATGATGGTCATCACCCCGGCCATCTGCTCCTCGCCCATGACCGCGATGTGGCTGCACGGCCAGGCAAAGATCAGGCGCGGGTCGAAGGCCCGCCCGCACATGCCGTAATTGCCCGCGCCGTAGGAGGCGCCGACGATGACCGTGAACTGGGGCACCGTCGAGTTGGCCACGGCGTTGATCATCTTCGCGCCGTGTTTGACCATTCCCTCCTGCTCGTACTTCTGGCCGACCATAAAGCCGGTGATGTTTTGCAAATAAACCAACGGCGTGCGCGACTGGTTGCACAACTGGATGAATTGGGCGGCCTTGAGGGCGCTCTCGGAGAAGAGGACGCCGTTGTTGCCCA
>JBHHXL010000588.1:0-2417 GCA_046757065.1 Anaerolineae bacterium | reverse complement strand
TGCGGCAACTCATCCAGGCTGGTTCGGCGCAAAAATGCCCCCAACCGCGTCACGCGTGGGTCATTCACTTTTTTGTGGATGATCTGGCCGTTTTCCGCATAGGTGATCACTTCGTGGCGGCGGTCATCCGCCCCATCGACCATCGAGCGGAACTTGTACATGGTAAACAGCTTTCCCGCTTCACCCACGCGCTTTTGCTTGAACAGCACCGGCCCCGGCGAGTCAAGTTTGACGGCCAGCGCAACCAGCCCCATCAGCGGCAGGGCCACAACCATCGACAGGCTGCCCACGGCCAGATCAAAGGCCCGCTTCAGCAGGCGCTGGAAGGGGTCGAGCGCCGGCTCCCGCAGCGTCAACAGCGGCGTCCCGCCGAAATCCTCGACCCGGGCCCGCAGGAAGGCCAGGTCGAACAAGTCCGGCACAACCCGGATATTAGCCCGGGTTTCTTGCATTGCCGTCACCAGATCAACCAGCTTGGCGTGCTCGCGCAGGGGCAGGGCAAAGATAACCTCATCGATCCGCTGTCTCTCGATGATTGAAACCGCCTGCGCCTGATCCACCAGGCCTAAAATCGGCCAGCGGTCCGAGTCGGCCTCCGGGTTGTCGTCCAGAAAGCCCGCCAGCTCCAGCCCGGCCCATTTCAGGTTGTCCACGGTTTCGGCGATGTTCAGGCCAACTTCCCCGGCCCCAACCACCAGGACCCGCGTTTTCTTGTCCAGGTCGCGCCCCCACTGCATCAGCAACAGCCGGACGGTGCCCCGGAAAACCAGCAAGAAGAGTATGTCCAGCAAGGCATACAGCAGAATCTGCAACCGGGAAATGTCGCGATAGCTGAAGTACAGCGCCCCGGCAAAGGCCAGCGTAGCCATAACCACCCCGATGATGACCGATTGCATCTCATCGGAGGCCCGCAAACGCCGCTCGGTGTGATACACGGACAGCAGGATGAAGACGGTAAACCAGATGATCAGCGCCAGGCCATAGACCGGCAGTGGCAGGCGGGTCTGTTCCGGGGTGATCGGCGCGCCCATCTCCATTGTAGGGCGCAAATGCGAGGTCAGCCATAGGGCGGCAAGGGTGAATGTCAGATCACCGATGAGTAGTATCAGTGTCAAACGAAATTGCTTGAGCATGATTTTTCCTCTTCTCTTCCAAAGTTCCCCCCATCGGGCCAGGGTGGGAATGCCCTGGAGCTAACTGCCTTCAGATCAAAGCAAACGCCTCGGCAGGGCTATGCCTGAACCCTCTGAAGGCCGCCGTGGCCGACCAGCTATCGAAAGAGATGAACTGTAATGCTGCAACTATCAGAAAGGGATGTGCCCCCTCTGCACAGACTTCACCGGGTATGTCCGGGATCAACGGGGAAATATGGCGCACAATCCAATGTCAAACAAGCGCCATATCTCCATTCTATGCAAGATAACGGATCAGGCAAATCTAGTCCAAAAAGCCAAAGGTCCGGCTAAACAATGAATCGCCTCGAATTGGTTCGCTTGCCTGCCTTGCGGCTCTGTCCCAAATTTTAGGTGCGACGCACTTACAATCAGGATATTCGCTCGAAAACCAGGCTTCGTACTACGAATTTGCACGCTGAGATGCACGTTGTAAGTGCGTCGCACCTGATTCGCCTACACCTGCAGTGCGAAGCCTCCCCGTGGGACCGCGCGCAGGCGCACGTGAAATCCAGGACACCCCCCTTGCTCAATCAATTTGACGAAACCACTACGGCATGTTATAGTTTAGCGGTTGTTAGCGAAGTTGCCGGGTTCCGACAAGCGTTTATCCAAAGGAGGGAGCAGCGGCTGCCCCTCCTTTAAGTAATCAACAATGTACTACACAATGTCGAAGGAGCCAGGCGATTCGCGTGACGCCTGTGTGCGGCTTAATTCCCAGGAGGCAGGGCGATAAGCACAAAAGATTTACGAATCAATACCAGCATTCGAGCACCTCAGGTTCGCCTGATCACTGAAGACGGCAAACAACTGGGGATTGTAGATTTAGAAGAGGCGCTAGACATCGCGCGGCAACGCGAGACCGATTTAGTAGAGGTAGCGCCGAACGCCGATCCCCCTGTTTGCCGATTGATGGATTATGGCAAATACCTCTACGAGAGGCGCAAAAAAGAACGCGAGGCGCGAAAGGCCCAGGCGAAGGTTGAGATTAAAGAGATTCGCTTGCGCCCGAAAACGGGCGAGCATGACATCGCCTATAAGATGCGCGACGCCCGCAGGTTTCTGGAAAAAGGGGCCAAAGTCAAAGTTCGGATTCAATTTCGCGGGCGCGAAGTTACTCACCCCGAAGTAGCCCGCAGACTGATGGAGCAAATTGAAGCCGAGCTAGAGGATATTTCTGTGGTTGAACAAAGGCCGGCGATGGAAGGGCGCACAATGTTGATGATCTTGTCGCCGAACAAGTAG
>JBHHXL010000587.1:0-2433 GCA_046757065.1 Anaerolineae bacterium | reverse complement strand
TTAACTATGGCCACCCATTTTATCGCCGGTGAATATGTAAAATCGAATGGCAGCGCGATCCACGAGGTTGTGAACCCGGCCAACGGCGAGGTTGTTGATACCGCGCCGCGCGGCACGGTAGACGATGTCAATGACGCGGTTCAGGCGGCGAGCGACGCCTTCCCCGGCTGGTGGGACACCCCGGCGGCCAGACGGGGGGCCATTCTGTACGAGGCCGTGCGGGCCATCCGGGCTAACGTCGATGACCTGGCCCGGACCCTTACCTCGGAGCAGGGCAAGCCCCTGGCCGAGGCCCGTATGGAAATCCACCGCTTCGCCTACACCATCGAGCATTACGCCGGGCTGGCCAAGAACCTGCGCGGCGGGTACGTGCCCAACCTGGATGAAAACGCCCACGGCCTGATCATCAAGCGGCCCTACGGGGTGTGCGCCGCCATCGTACCCTGGAACTTTCCCGTCTCGTTGATGGGTAACAAAGTCGGCCCGGCCCTGGTCGCCGGGAACACGATGGTCGTCAAACCGGCGGAGACGACGCCGCTGACCGATTTGAAGGTGGTGCAGACGATGAGCGAGGCCGGATTGCCGCCCGGCGTCCTGAACGTCGTCACCGGGCAGGGCAGCGTCGTCGGCCAGGCCCTGATCGAGCACCCGCAGGTAGCCAAGGTCGGCTTCACCGGCTCAACCGAGGTCGGTCGCCAGGTGATGGCCACCGCCGCTCAATCGATCAAGCGCGTCACCCTGGAGTTGGGCGGCTCCGACCCCATCATCGTCTGCGACGACGCCGATCTCGATAAGGCCGTCAGCGCCGCCTCGGTGGGCCGCTTCTTCAACTGCGGCCAGGCCTGCCTGGCGATCAAGCGCATCTTTGTCTTTGAGCCGGTGGCCGAGGAATTTACCGAGAAGCTGGTGGCCAAGGTCAACAAGCTGACCGTCGGCCCCGGCACCGAGCCGGGCGTGCGCCTGGGACCGCTGCACACCAACGGCCAGCGGGCCGAGATCGAGGAGCAGGTCCAGGACGCCATCGACCGGGGGGCCACGGTTCTGACCGGCGGGCGGCGGCCCGAGGGGGCCAAGTACGAGCGCGGCAACTTCTACCTGCCGACCGTGCTGGCCGGCGTCGATCCCGAGGCGCGGGTCCTGACCGAGGAGGTCTTCGGCCCGGCGGTGCCCGTGGTCGTCGTCCGGGACATCGACGAGGCCATCGAGCGGGCCAACGGCTCCATCTTCGGCCTGGGCTCGTCGATCTGGACGCGCGACCTTGGCAAAGCCACTCGCGCCGCCGAGCGCCTGGAGGCGGGCTACACCTGGATCAACAGCGTCACCAAAATCTACGATGAATTGCCCTTTGGCGGTTTCAAGCAAAGCGGCCTGGGCCAGGAGCACGGCCTCGAGGCCATCGACCATTATATGGCTACTAAATCGGTAGTGGTTAAGACCCCGGCATAAGGAGGGTGCGTCCCAAATATTCGGCGGATCAGGTGCGACGCACTTCTATCGCTCACTTCAAAGCACGAACACGTGCGCCTGCGCGCAGTGCAGGTGTTTGGGGTTCCCAACGCGCTTTTCAGGCAGATGATTTGTTGGAAGTGCGTCGCACCTAAAATTCGGGGCAGACCGGCGTAAGGGCGGGTAGAGGATCGGCCGTCAGTCCGCCGCCGCAAGCTGGCCCGGCGTCAGCGAGGTGGTCACCATCCGGTCCAGTTCAGCCGCGCCCCACGGCAGGATTTCGTCTGGCGCCCCCGCCAGGATGCCGGTCGCATAACGGTCTCGCCGGGCCGGAACCCGCGCCCGCCCGCCGTTGTTGTGAACCAACTCGCGCAGATGCCGGGGGCCCCAGTTGTAAGCGACCAGCATCCAGTAATCCTCCGGGTAGCCAAGGCCGGTGAAATAGCCGCGCAGGAAGGCCAGGTAAGCCGCGCCGACCCAGACGTTGCTGTAAGGGTCGGCCGGATCGGATACGCCCGCCTTTGGCGCCCACTCCGCCCAGGTTGAAGGCAAAATCTGCATCAGGCCCAGCTCCCCGCTGGCGCCCACCGCCTGGGGGTCCAACCTGCTTTCCAGATAAGCCTGCCGGGCCAGCAGCCGCCAGTCCAGGCCGTATTGAGCCGCGATCTCCTGGAACATCTCCTGGTAGGTCATTTGAGATTTCGAGGGAAGGGCCGGGAGGGTTTCAGGCTGGCGGACGGGCGCGCCAACTGCTTCCTGGCTGATCGGCGCTGCCGGGGGCAACGGCGGCGGCGGTCTCGAAGCCAGCCAGACGGCGTGGACGATCAGGGCGGTTATCAGGGGGACGGCGAAGGCGACCGGCCAGGGCGGGGGGGATTTCCGCCGGCCTGGCTCCCCGGCGGCGTTGAACCTCACGCGCGCCTCCTACCTGCGGCGGCTGCTGCCCCGCGAGCTGCTCCGGCGGGACGACCCGCGTGAGCTGCTCCG
>JBHHXL010000586.1:0-2448 GCA_046757065.1 Anaerolineae bacterium | reverse complement strand
ACGGACACTCAACAAAGAGGTGCTAATCACGAATTTTGAACCACCGCAAATAGAAGCTGAGGAAGTTAAGGCTGGACAACTACAGTTGCTTGAAGGAGGTCTTTCTTATGGGAACAATGCCTCCTAAAAAGTTGTTGACGTTATGGGCTAGAGATGATATGCCAGTTGAAATGGCCGTAGGACATACGCTTCGCGTGCAAAATCTTGCCAAATTACATGCCTCTGTGGAGGCAAATCATCTCAGAATTCGCCAGTTGCAATCTGCCCTTGAGAGTTTGACCGGCAAAGATAAGGTAACACAAAAGACCGGTAGAGGCAATAACCCAGGCAAAAATTAAAGCACTTTTTCCTCTCTGTCGTTATGTTAACATAAAAGAACTGTAATGTACAGTTGCCTTACGGTTCTTTTTTATTGCATAGGAGAAAAGACATTTAGGAACAGATTTATCGTACCGAACTCATAAGGATGCGACACAATTTGCCGAAATCGATGTTCCCCCCCGACACGATGCAAACCACCTTCCCCGTCCCGGCCTGGCCCGACAGGGCGCAGGCCACCGGGCAGGCTCCCGCCCCCTCGGCGATGACCCGGTTGCGCTCGGCCACCAGCCGCAGGGCCGCCGCCACCTCCTCCAGGTCGGCCACCAGCGCGCCGTCGATCAGCCCCTGGGCCCGCTCGAACATCTGGGGGAAAACGGTTTTGCTGCCGATGCCGTCCACGAAGGAGGGCTGGTAATCGACCACCTGCGGCGATCCGGCGGCCAAAGAGGCGGCCAGGGGCGCGCCGCTGGCCGCCTCGGCGGCGTAGACCCGGCAGTCCGGCTTCAAGGCCCGCATCGCGGCGGCGATCCCGCAGGTCAGGCCGCCGCCGCCCCAGGGAATGACCACCGCCTCCACGTCCGGCAAGTCTTCCACGATCTCCAGGCCGATGGTGCCGTTGCCGGCCATCACGTGGGGGTCGTCGAAGGCGTGGATGAAGGCTGCCTCGACGCCGGGGTAGGCCCGGTTCTGGAAGGTGGCCCACCAGTCTTCAAACGGGGCCTTGATCACCCGCCCGCCCAGGCGCTCGATGGCCCTGACCTTGGTTTCGGGCGCGGTTTCGGGGGCGATGACCGTGCAGGGCACGCCCAGGGCGCGCGCGCCCCAGGCCACTCCCTGGGCCATATTGCCCGCCGAGGCGGTCATCACCCCCCGCGATAACTCCTCGGCCGGCGCGTGCTTGATGGCGTTCGTCGCCCCCCGAATCTTAAAGGAGCCGATGGGTTGCAGGTTTTCGAGCTTGAGGTAGATCTCGGCCGGCGCGTCGTCTACGTTGAGGCGGACCAGCGGCGTGCGGATGGCGGTGCCGGCGATGGTTTGCGCCGCCTCCCGGATTTGGGCCAGGGTTGGAATCATTTTCGTCTCCTTCAGTCGTTCTAAGTGCCCATCCGAATAACTGTAGGCAGGGCATCCCTATGCCCTGCCGCCGACGCATAGGATGCGCCGGCTACGGGTTATTTCGGATAGGTTCTAAAACTCCACCCAGCTGCCGGCCTGCGCTTTTTGCGCCTGCCGGTACAGGTACTCCGCCGAGGCCAGGTCTTCCACGGCCAGGCCCAGCGACTTGAACAGAGTGATCTCATCGGCTGAAGTCCGGCCTGGTTTCTCGCTGGTGAGCACTTCGCCCAACTCGGCTCGAATGTGGTCCGGGCCGATGGCCCCCTCCTGGGCGGCGAAGCGGTAATCCCCGGCCTCATTCAGGGTCGACTCGCGGCGGTCCACGAACAGGCTGGCGGCGGCCATCGTGGCCGTATCGACCTCGCGGGCCGTGGGGATGCTGGAGCCGACGACGTTCAGATGCGCGCCGGGGGCGATCCAGTCCCGCTGCAGGATCGGCTCGGCGGCGGTGGTGGCGGTCACGATCAGATCGGCCCCGCGCACGGCGGCTTCGACCGGCTCGACCGGCTCGATGGGAAAGTCGTAGGCCGGGTCCATTTCGGCGGCGAATTTCCGGGCGCTGGCCGGGGTGCGGCTGGCCACGCGCGCGCGCCTGATCGGGCGGACGGCGGCCATCGCCGCCAGGTGGGACCGGGCCTGCACCCCGGCTCCGACGATGGCCAGGTCGCCCGCATCGTCACGGGCCAGGAGCCGGGTGGCCACGCCCGACACGGCCGCGGTCCGAATGGCCGTGATGGCCGAGGCGTTCATCACCGCCAGCAGCTCGCCTGTCTCGGCGCTGTGCAACAGGACCGCGCCCTGGTGGGCGTCCTTGCCGAGGGCC
Source organism: Anaerolineae bacterium (assembly GCA_046757065.1). Lineage (GTDB taxonomy): Bacteria > Chloroflexota > Anaerolineae > 4572-78 > JBHHXL01 > JBHHXL01. The sequence continues at coordinate 188 of JBHHXL010000586.1, read as the reverse complement.
GAATTGCCGGGAAAAACGCAGACCGCTTTCAGGCCGTAGGCGGCTCGCGGCCCGGCCATATAAGCCGGCATCAGGCCCATCAGGCCGGTCGCATCCGGCGGGCGGACGACCGTCCGCAGAGGCTGGTGCACCTGCCCCCTGGCCAGCGCGATCAGGGCCCCGGCCATGACCTCGATGCAGTCCGCCAC
>JBHHXL010000585.1:0-2449 GCA_046757065.1 Anaerolineae bacterium | reverse complement strand
CGGCCCGGAACAGGGCCAGGGCCTGGGCCAGCATCTCTTGGGCCCGGTTCGCTTCCCCCTCCCAGGCCAGGGCCACGGCCAGGTTTTGCAGGCTCTCGGCCCGGCCGCGAGGCTCGTCGCCGGCGGCATCCAGGGCCTGTTCGTACCAGGTCAGGGCAGCCAACCGCCCCTGCCGGATCTGGGCCACCCGGCCCAGGTTGTTCAGGGCCTCCACCTGCTGCCGTTGGTCGCCGGCTTCCCGGCCCAGCTTCAGTTGGTGCTGCAGGTGTTCGGCGGCTTCCTCGTGGCGGTCGGCAAAGTGTAGCAGGTAGGCGATCTTGCCGTGCAGTTCGGCCCGGGCCGCGGGCGGCGCGTCCTCGGCCTGGTACTCGCGCAGCAGGCCCCTGAAGAGGCGCATCTGGCGCTCCCAGTCGTCAAGGCCGTCCAGCCGGACCGGCTGCCCGGCCCAGGCCCCGCGCACTTCGCTCAGGACGGCCTCGGACTCGATGGTGAAGTCGAAGACGCCGCTGCGTTGGGACCAGAAGTTGGGGGCCCGGCGCAGGCCCTCGCCCCGGGCCCGGCGATCGATCCAGAAGACCAGGCCCAGGGGCCGGGTGGTGAAATATTCTCGCTGCGTCTCCAGATAATCCCAGGCGGCCCCCCCTGTCTGTTCCAGGTCAAAGAAAAAAACGATGGCGCGCTGCGGGTCAGGGGGAAGGTCCTTCAGATAGGTCAACGGGTCGGGGCCTTGGGGGGACAGGGTGACATTGTAGACCGGCAGGGGAGCCAGGAGATCGCGCAATACAGCGGCCACCTCGTCGCGCACGGGCACGGTGTTGTAAAGGGCAAAGGCCCAGCACCCGCCCTCGGCGTAGCGCAGCAGAACGGCCAGCTCGGCCAGATCGCTCCGGGCCAGGTGGGGCGGGAGTTGTCCCTGCAATTTTTCCAGCGTAGCCAACGAGGAGTCAGGCAACGAGGCGGGCATCGGCGGTTAAGCCCCTTTCTGCGGGGCGCGCTCCAGGACCAGGGGCAAGGCGATGGGGTGTACGTCACACCAGGGGTCGAGGTTGGCGTATTCGAGCAGGGCGCGCGTTTGCAGCAGGCGCAACACGGCTTCGTCGGCGCTCAATTGTTTGTCGCGGTGGCGCTCAAGCAACACCGGGTAGTCATCGCGGCTCAGGCCGGCGATGAAATTCGCCCGTTCTTCGCTGATCGCAGCTTCGGCGTTTTCCATCGAAATCACCGCATTGCCGGCGGCCATGGCGTTCACCGCCGACCGCCGGACGAGCTGGATCAGGCTGCGCATCAGGCCCCCGCTGGCCCGCATAATCCTGTCACGAGCCTCATCCGACAGGAGGCCCTCCTCCATCCGGACCGCCAGGGTTTTCCTGAGGTGCTCTAAGCCGGCCGGGTTCGGGCGCTCGTCGCGATTGGTGACTTTGAAGTTGGGCAGGACAAAGGTTTCGGTGAAGTGGTCCCGGATGAGGTTGAAATCAGCCGCCGAGTAGCGCAGACCAATGGGAAAGGTGTAGATAGCCGAAGCCCGGAAGGCGGTCAGGGTGTAGGTGTGGCCCAGGAAGATGTCGCGGGCCCGGTTCAGGTCCGGCTTGTCGGTGTTTTCAACAAAAAATAGGACGGGGCGTTTGTAATTGACAGCGACCAGGTCCGCAATGTGGTTAATCTTGTCGTGCAGCTCGGTCAGGCGGGGCTCAGTGCGCTTTCGAATCTCGCCGCGGGTGGCGGCCTCTCTGGCAAACTTGGACTGAAACTCCACCGCCAGAAGGTTTACCTTGGCCGACACCTCGGCCTCCGGGGCCGGGGGGCGAAAGCTGGCCGGGCCAAAGATAACCTGTTCGATGAAACGGGAGAGATCGTCCCATATATCTCCAGCGATCTGGGCCGGCGCTTTGGCCAGGACGTCGCTTTCGGTAGCCCGCTTGAAGAGCGAAGTGGCCAGGCCGAGAATGAGGTCGATGTAAGTCAGGTCGGCCAGGCTGGTAAACTGGCGAACGTCCAGGGGCACAATGAAGAACTGGCGCTTGACTTCCTCGGCCAGTTTGTTGAGCGTCGTCGATTTGCCGCTGCCCATATGCCCGGTGAACAAAATCTTGGCCGGCTCGTTGGCCAGGCCCAGCCCTTGGAGGTAAATCTTCATCCGCTCCAGGGGATTGCCGGGCCGGTCAACGTACCAGTCTTTTAATTGTTGCCCTACAAGCGGATGCAGTGGATCAAAAGCTCTGATGACTTCGGGCAGGTTTTGCGCTTTCACCGGGACCTCCTACATTCGCCTGGAAGCACACTCGACTGTGCCGTCATTATAGCACAAGGGACCGGATTGGTTCAATTCGGAGATTGAACCAATCTGACAATCGAGATTCCCCCACCAGCTATCTTGACTCCCGGTTGGACATTCACTATAATCGTTGCCGCTTGTGAAACGTTGTTACTCTGAGAGCGTGTTTCTTAAATG
>JBHHXL010000584.1:0-2454 GCA_046757065.1 Anaerolineae bacterium | reverse complement strand
TGACCCGGGCTGTGAGCGGGGCCGAGAATGTAGCCCTGGTGCTGACTATGACCTCCAGCGAGCAGGAGCAGATCGGCGAGGCCGCGGTGCGCGCCGCCCGCGAGATCGACACCGCCACCCGCATCCTGCGCCGCACCCGGCAGGTGGAGGTCAGCGCCGAACGGGAGGAACTGTACGAAATCCTCAAGCGCCGCCTGTTCGACACCGACCCGGCCCAGATCGAAGCCCAGGCCCGGGCCGTGGCTCAGGCCTACTGGGACTACTACCGGGCCCACCCCAACGACTTTCCCCAGGAGGTCCAGGCCCCGGAATACCGGGAGTTGATGGTCCGTTCGTATCCTTTTCACCCGGCCCTGATCGAAATCCTGCGCGACCGCTGGGGCAGCATCAGCGGTTTTCAACGGACGCGGGGGGTGCTGCGTCTGCTGGCCCTGGTCATCGGCGACCTGTACCGCCGGCAGCGGGCCGCGCCGCTCATCCAACCGGCCCACGTCAACCTGGACAACGGCGAGATCCGGGCCGAGTTGCTGGAATACGTCGACCAGCGCGGCGGCTACGAGTCGGCCATCTTCTCCGACATCGGCGGCACCGATGAGTCCAAAGCGCCCTACCTGGACCAGGTCACCGGCGGGGATTACGCCCGGCATCGCATCGCCGCCGGGCTGGCCACTGCCATTTTTATGTACTCGCATAGCGGGGCCACCCAGCGGGCGGCTTCGGCCGAGCGGCCCCAACTATGGCTGGCCACCCTGCAACCCGGCATCGTGCCCGCCCTGGCCGCCGACGCCCTGGACAAACTGCGAGCCCGGCTGTGGTATCTGGCCGTCCAGGAGGGCACCTATCGCCTCGACAGCCAGCCCAACCTGAACCAGATTCTGGTCACCCGCATCGACGCCATCCGCCAGGAGCCGGAGGCGGTGCGCGAGCGGGTGCGGACGGCGGTCGAAGAGGTGGTGGGCCAACGAGTCTTCTCCCGCCTGGTCATCTGGCCCGAGGGGCCGGGCCAGGTGGCCAACCGTCGCCCGCTGACCCTGGTCGTGCTCGATCCTCAGTTCGCCTGGGGGCACGCTGCGCGTGACGCTGGCCAAACCAGGGCCCGGGCCTTCATCGAGCGTATCCTGGACAGCGCCGGCAACACCTTCCGCCAATTCAAAAACGCGCTGGTCTTCCTGCCCCCCACCGTCGAAGGGGTGCGGGTGATGGAGGACACGGCCGTACGCCTGCTGGCCCTGGAGGCCATCCACCGCCAGTACCGGGCTGGGGGCCTGTCGGCGGCGCAGATGGAAGATCTGGAGACGCAACTGGACCGGGCCCGCAAGGGCCTGCCGGGCGCGGTCTGGGGGGCGTACACGGTCACCATTGCGCCATCAGGCAGCGCGGACGGCCAAACAGAGTTGTGGGTCCGCCAGGAACACGGCTTCCCCGGCTACCGGCCCGGCGAGCACAGCCTGGCCGGGCGGGCCTGGAAGCGGCTGCTGGACGAGCAGCGCCTGCTGGAGCGGCTGGACCCCCGGCTCATCAGCGAGGGCAAGGGCGATCAATCCACAGGACGCAAGCAGTGGCGGCTGTGGCCGGCCGGGGAGGAGCAGATCAATGTGGCCACGCTGTGGGACTACTTCTGCCGTTTCCCCTACCTGCCGCTGCTGACCGGGCCGGAAGCCTTGCAACAGACCCTCGCCTGGGGGGTGCAGCGGGGGCTGTTCGCCTACGCCCTGGGGGATGGGCAGAACTTCGACACGGTCCACTTCCGCCAGTCGTTGCCCTCCGGAACCTTCCCCATTGTCGACGGGGCCTGGCTGCTGCGCCCCTCACTGGCCGAACGGCTGTTGGCACCGGCGGAGGAAGCGGAGCCACCGTCGCCACCCCCTGAACCGACGACCGAAGCAGAGCCAGATGAAGCACCGGTTGTGCTGCCGCCATCCCCGTCCCCAACACCGCCGCTGGCCGTTTACCGGCGGGTGATCATCGACACGCCGGTGGACTGGCAGCGGTGGTACGACTTCTACCGGTCGGTCATCCAGCCGCTGGTCGAGGCCGGAGCTCAGGTGCAGCTCCAACTCCACGTCGAGGCCACCGGCGAACTCGATGCCAACCTGGTCGATCTGAGCGTGAAGGAAAGCGTGCTTCAGTTCAACTCGCGGGGGAAGGTGGAGGTGGATGGATAAGCAGGGTAACACGATGCCAACCGAACTTCAAGAAAAAATCCAATGGTTCAAAGAAGATTACCTCGACACCCCGGCCGGCCAGGACATTACCGACGACGTCTTACGCAGCCTGCTGCCCCACACCGGCAGCGAATTCCACCGCCAGAACGGCTACCGCAGCAGCACCTGGCCCTGCATTCAACGAGATGTCCGCAGTTGGTTTGAGGGCGCTGGCTGGAAAAAGCCCGAAGATTGGACGCCCACCGCCCGGGGCCGCCTGGCCACGCTCGAAAGCCTGCTGGCGGGTGAG
>JBHHXL010000583.1:0-2464 GCA_046757065.1 Anaerolineae bacterium | reverse complement strand
GTAGCGGGTCTTCGCTCATCGCTGCATCGACCAGCAAGTCATAGAAGGTGAAGAGTTGGCCTTGCAAGTGGCGAGCCAGCACCCCCCGCTGGCTTTTGGGGAAGGCCAGCGTGCGCGGAATGAGCCAGGCCATCAGATCGTACGTTTTGACGAAGATCGGCGATTGCTTCATAGTCACCCTCCTACCCGGGGAATGGCCGCCCCCGCCAGCAGACTGCGCCGCAAGCCGTAGGTGTCGCCGTGGGCGGCGTGGGCCACCCAGCCCCGTACGGAAGCCTCCACCTGCTGGCGATCTATCTGGCCGGCGCTGTAGGCCGCGATCAGCCGCCGCCAGCGACGCTGGAAGCGAACGCCGTTGCTCCGCGCCAGCCGGCGGTGGTCGGGGAAGACGAGGAAACCCAGGAAAGGGATGCCATTCGTCACCGGGTAAACGACGGTCTTGTAAGGGTGCAATTTGAGGCGCAGGCCAACCAGGAAGGTCTCGATCTCCCGCCGCCAGCGGTGGAGCGTTGGCTTGTCGTCCGCGAACAGGAGAAAGTCGTCACAGTAGCGCAGGTAGGCCGGGCAACGAAGCGTCCGCTTGACGAAATCATCCATCGCGTGGAGATACACGTTGGCCCAGAACTGGCTGGTCTGGTTGCCGATGGGCAAGCCCCGGGGCCGGGTGGCCGCCAGCAGGTCGTCGCCGGGGAACCACTGCATCCGATAGTCCGCCGCGTGGATGCCCCGGCCGCTGGCGATGATCCGCTCGATCAGGCGCATTGTCCGCGAGTCGGCGATGTAGCGGGCCAGAGCTTGATACAAGATGGCGTGATCGACGCTGGGGAAAAATTGGACGATGTCGCCCTGCAACACGTAGCGGTAGCGCCGGGCGAAGTAGGTGCAACGGTCCAGGGCCGCGTGGGTACCCTTACCCACCCGGCAGGCGTAGCTGTCGTGGATGAAGCGCGTCTCCCAGATGGGTTCGATCACGTTGCACAGGGCGTGATGGACCACCCGGTCACGGAAAGGAGCGGCGCTGATACGGCGCGGCTTGCCCTCGTAGATGGTGAAATGCCGGTAGCGGCCCGGCCGGTAGGTCTCCGCTACCAACTCATCTTGCAGGCGGGGCAATTCCAGCTCCAGGTTGTGTTCAAAGGCGGCCACGTCCGGCCGGCCGCGTTTGCCCCGGCGCGCCTTGCGGAAGGCGTGGAACAAATTGTCAAAGGCGCAAAGGCGCGGGTAAAGGTTTTTATAAGTTTTCATCGCTTTTATTTCTTCCCCCCCAGCGGGGGGGATTGAGGGGGGGCGAAAACCTCGTCATCTTTCAACCTACATCTTGAGAGTCGACCACGGTTTCTCCCCGTTCCCCGCTTCGCGTCCCCCACTGGGAGGCTTTCTGACGGCGCGCCGGGGGGCTTCGCCCCCCGGACCCCCCAGAAACCAGCACAGCAGCATCCAGCACTCAGCACCCGGCACTCAGCAGACTAGAGAGAAGACGTGGCCAGGCAACACCGAAATCCCCCGTTGTAGTTCCTAACGTGGGGATAGTGCCTGAGGCGAGAAGCCGCGCGAGCCCAGTTCCGAAGGTCGTTCCAGGCGCCCCCGCGCAGCGCGCGAGGGTCGGTTCCCTCCAGATAGCTATCGCTCCACTCACTTTCCACGACCGACAAGGGATACTTCGCCTGCCAGCGCGTGCTGCACCACTCCCAAACGTTGCCGGCCAGGTCGTGGACGGCGTGTTTCCCCTCACCCCCCAGCCCCCTCTCCCACGCTTCGCGTTGGGAGAGGGGGAGATTCTTCACCCAATTGGCCCCGGTTGGGAAGCTGCCCACGGCGCAGGTGCGACCGATTCCAGATTCGGCACTGTTGCAACGTCCCGCCTGCCAGGTATCGCCCCAGGGCCAGCGGCGGGCTTCAGGCCCCCGGGCGGCCCACTCCCACTCGGCTTCGGCCGGCAGGCGTACCACAAACGCCTTCATTTCCTCGTCCCGCTCCCTCAGACGGGCGGTCAGCCAGTGGCAGTAGGCCGCCGCCTCGTACCAGGAAACGCCGACGACCGGGTGGTTGTCCAGGTGCCAGACCGGGTCGTTCCAGTAACGCGGCGCCCGCCAGCCCTCGCCCTGGCATCTGGCCCAGCCGGCTTTGGTCCAATAGTCGGGGTTGGCGTAACCGTCGCCCTCGACGAAGGGCCGGAATTGGGCCACGGTCACCGGGTAGGCGGCTATATAAAAGGGGGCGATGTCGATGGGCGGCGCGCCGGCGGGCCAGGCTTCGTCCTCTTCGTGGTACTCCGGGTCCGGCTTGAAGCCATCCCCCAATTTGAAGCCGTTGAAGCCGGGACGCGGAGCGTGGCCGCTGTCACGCACCTGGGCTGTGCCAGGGATGAGGACCCAGTTCAGGCCGGGCAGTGGGGGCGCAGCGCGCTGCGCCCCGACGATGACCCCCACGCCGGGCCGGGGGTCGCCCAGGACGGCCAGGGCGC
>JBHHXL010000582.1:0-2464 GCA_046757065.1 Anaerolineae bacterium | reverse complement strand
AGAATGCCCCCACCGATGATTGCTACCTCGTACATTGTTGAACGCTCCTCTAAGAAGCTGTCTGAAAAGTATTTGACAGGGCAGGTGACCGGCACTTTTGCGGTGAAATTCGTGAAATTCGGCCCTATGCTATCCCGGGTTTGAACGTTTTTAAGTGCCGGTCACCTGAAATCCGACTTTTCAGACCGTCTCTAAGATCAGGGGAAGGCCAATCAGCTCTACTTTTGCTCCAGTTGTTCCATCAGTTGCTCCAGCGCCTCGAGCGTGGCTTCGGCCAGGGACGGGCGCGCCGCGAAGCGCCGGGCGGCTTCTTGCAGCGCCTTCAGACCGGTTTCGTCGTCGCCGGCCGCGATTGCAAGTTCCAGATGCCTGATCGCCGCCCGCAAGGCCGGGCGCGTTCCGGGCGGCGGCGCGATCCGGTTGGGTTGATCGCGCAGCGCCCGGGCCGCTGCTCGATAAAAATCGGCGTTGTGCCCGGCCAGTTGCGCGTCCGGATCGGCGGCCAGCGCGGCTGAGATTAACTCGAGGACCCCGGCGATGTCGGCCAGGGCTGGATTGGTTGCCATCGTTTCACCAGGTTTTGGGCGAGTAACGGCGGGCATTATACCACATCCTGGCCGGATCGGTGAGATTGGCCCCTAGCGTTGGCCCTTCAGCCAGAGGTCCCGTCCATCGGTGATGAACTCAATCGGGCCCAGTTCATCGGTGCGCAGGACGCGCGCCCTTTGCCCGGTGTAGCGGTCCAGCACGGCCTGCGCCGGGTGGCCGAAGCGGTTATCCGCGCCGGCGGAGATGACGACCAGTTGCGGGTTTACTGCATCCAGGAAGGCCGCCGACGAGGAGGTGTTGCTGCCGTGGTGAGGGCTTTTGAGGATGGTGGCCTGAAGCGGGAGGTTTTGCCCAACCAACGCCCGCTCCACTCCGGCCTCGATGTCGCCCGGCAGCAGGAAACTGATCTGCCCCATCTCCAGGCGGATCACGATGGAGTGATCGTTCGGCTTGGGGCTGGACACGCTGGCCGGGCCGGGGTTCAAGACCAGGGCGCTGACCTCGCGGTCCAATTCGAGCCGCGCCCCCTGCCCGACCGCCAGCGGCTTGAGACCGGCCTCCGCCAGACGGCCCTGCCAGGCGTCGAACAGGGCCGTCTCCAGCGCCACGTCGCTAACCAGGACCGTGCCAACCCGGTAGCGGCCCACGATTTCGAGCAGCCCCGTCAGGTGGTCCGCTTCCGGGTGGGTGCTGACCAGGACGTCGATGGATCGATCCCAGAAGGGCATATGCCGGCCCAACCCGGCCAGGAGTTGCCCCGGGCCGGGGCCGCCGTCGATTAGAATCTGGCGGCCGTTGGGGGTGGTGATGAAGATGGCATCCCCCTGGCCCACGTCCAGAAAAACAACGTGCAGCCGGCCGTCAGGTAGCGTCAGGGCGGCAGCCCAGGTCAGAAGGACGATGATGATGAGGCTGAAGAGGGCGGGTTTAGTTGGTATGCGCATAGCCTTGAGTCAATGGGTTGACCGGTTAACTGGTGGATTGGGTGCTGGTTACCAGCCAACCGGTTAACCACGCGAAGCGCCCAGTTAACCAGTTAACCAATCCACCGTTTACGACAAGGCTGCCTGTCGATTGGTGATGCGTAGATGGCGCCACCACACACCGAGGCCGAGCAGGACGTAGCTGCCGAGAACCGCCCAGAGGGGCATCCGCTCCAGCTCCAGCGAAGCCCACGGGATGCGGGCGGTCGTTTCTACGACCCAGACCGTCCAGGCCAGCGGCGGCCAGACCAGCCAGGCCAGGAGTTGCCCCAACGGCGGCCACACCAATCCGCCCGCCGTGGCCAGCCCGCCCAAGATCATCACCAGCGGTTGAACGGGCACAACGAGCAGATTGGCGATCAGGCCGATGAGGCTAAACCGGCCAAAATGGTAGATGATGATCGGCGTGGTCATCAACGTGGCCGCCAGTGTGACCAGCACCGCCTCGCGCAACAGGCTTAGCGCCAGGCGCAGGCCGGAATCACCCAGGCTGCGGCTCAGTTGGCCGCTGGTCCAGGCTTCCAGGGAGGGCACAAACAGGATAAGCCCCAGCGTGGCCGCAAAGCTCAACTGGAAACCGGCGTCCCACAGAGTGAGAGGGTTGGCCGCCGTCATAATGATGGCCGAAGCTACCAAAGCGTTGAGGGCCGCCCCCGGCCGCCCGACCCACATCGCAAAAACCCACAACGCGCCCATCAGCGCCGCCCGGCTGACGGCGGCGTCTGCGCCCACCAGCAGGGTGTACAGCCCTATGCCGAGGATAGCCAGCGGCGCAGCCCACTGGAATCCAACCAGTTTGCGGCCCAGGACCATCAACAACGCCGCGATCAGGGTGATATTCGACCCCGAAATGACGATGATGTGGGACGTGCCGGTTGCGTTGAATTGGTCCCACAGGCTGCGCGGGATGCCGCTCTGGACACCGAGGAGGA
>JBHHXL010000581.1:0-2471 GCA_046757065.1 Anaerolineae bacterium | reverse complement strand
CCCCGGCTAGCGGGGCCTTTTGCTTTAGAAACTGTTTAAGGAACAAGTCTATTTTCAGGCTACGTTAATGCGGAGGTGGTAAGATACACCCCGGAAAAAAGGTCAATAAGGGTACAAGTGCGTGGCGCGCTGCTCTGGGCCCACAACCAGCGCAGGTCAGGTGGCACCTACGATGAAACGCTTTTTCAAAACCGTCATTATTTCGTTGAGTCTTTTGATATTTACCTTCACCGTCTTTGGGGCCGGAATGGCCTTTGGCAACACCGGCATCCTGGGCGGACCGGCCATCGCCCGGGCCCAAAGCCAGCAGCCCCCGGAGCTGGACGTCTTCGTCCAGGTCTGGAACATCGTCCAACATCGCTTCGTCGACCGCAACGTCCTGGACCCTGCCCGCTTAGCCTACGCCGCCATCAACGGCCTGGTTGAGGCCCTGGGCGACGAGGGGCACACCCGCTTCCTGAATCCCGAAGAAGCGGCCATCCACCAGAACGGCATCGACGGCAGTTTCTCCGGCATTGGAGCCACGCTGGGTATGGAAGAGGGTCTGCCGATCATCGTGCAGCCCTTTGAGGGCTCTCCGGCAGCCAAAGCCGGCCTCCAGGCCGGAGACGTGATCCTGGCCGTGGATGGGGCGGACGTCAGCGGCTGGTCGCTGGGCGAGATTGTGGAGCAGGTGCGCGGCGAAATAGGCACCGAAGTGGTGCTGACCGTGTTCCGCCCGGCCACCGAGCAGCGATTAGACATCGCCATCATTCGCGGCGAGATCAAGGTCCCCTCGGCCGGTTGGGCCTTCGCCCCCGGCACCAACGTGGCCGTGCTGCGCCTGGCCCGCTTCAGCGCCGATCTGGACGAAGAGGTCATCGCCGCCATCAACGAGGCCAAAGCTTCGGGCGCTACCGCCCTGATCGTAGACGTGCGCGACAACCCCGGCGGGTTGTTGCAGCAGGCCATCGCCGTCACCAGCCAGTTCCTGAGCGACGGGGCCGTTGTCCTCGAAGAGAACGCCGACGGCCAGCGCCGGGCCTTCCCGGTCATCAAGGGCGGCATCGCCACCGACCTGCCCCTGGTCGTTCTGACCAACCGGGGCACGGCCAGCTCGTCGGAGATTTTCGCCGGAGCGATTCAGGACCACGAGCGGGGGCTCGTCGTGGGCGAGACCACCTTCGGCACGGGCACGGTCCTGCAGCCGTTCCGGTTGGAAGATGGCTCGGTCCTGTTGTTGGGCACCTCGCAATGGCTGACCCCGAACGGCCGCCTCATTCGCAAGCTGGGGCTGGAGCCCGACGTACCGCTGGCATTGCCCGACGGCGCGCGCGCTCTCTCGCCGGTCCAACTTGAAACGCTGACCATCGCCGACCTGCTCAACAGCGAAGACGCCCAATTGCTGAAGGCCCTGGAACTATTGGGGGCGCTGCCCGACCCGCCCCTGGGTCTGCAAAAGGCGGAGTATTAAGCCAAGTCAAACAAACGACCGGTGGGTTCCCCAGGCCCACCGGTCGCCGGACCGGACTTCGCGAGAGGAGGAGAAGTTGCCGGTCGGTTGGTATTTAGCTCCCCGCCCCCTCTCTTGACCTTGCGCCTCCCCGGTGGTAAGATGAGCGCAGTATGCATCCAAAAATAATGGCGATGATCCGGTGAGTATTCCTGAACGTTGGCTGAAGTTCCCCGACCTTCCTGCAAATATCAAACAGGGTTTGGCCCAACTCATCCCTCTCTTCGAGAGAGAAGGGGTGCTCCTGGCCTACCTTTTTGGGTCCTTAAGCCGGGAGCAGGAAGGACACGACGTAGACCTGGCAATTTTAACTCGAAGCGGCCCGGCCTTCCGGCTGAGAGCGGCCATCAACCACTGCCTGGAAACGGAACGGGTCGATCTGGTGGATTTGCGACGGGTCTCGCCGGTGTTGCGTTTTGAGATTTTGCGCACCGGCCGGCTTTTGTATGCCGTCGACCAGGCGCTCAGCGAGCGTTTTGAATTGGCTACACTCCGTCTCTACCGGGATACGGCCTGGTTGCGCCGCCAGCAACGAGTATATTTGCAGGAACGGATGGAGGTATGGTCCTCAGACGTGAAGCCGTCGAACAGCGGTTAAAGGAACTTGATGAAATACTCCAGGAACTGGCCAGGTATCGCGGGATTGCCCCGGAGGTGCTTCGTGGGAACGTGGGCCAACGTTGGATTATCGAACGAGGCTTGATTGCCGCAGCCTCGATTATCTTTGATGTGGCCGACCATATCCTGGCCGGCCACTTTGGCACTTACGTCGAAACCTACGAAGAGAGCTTGCAGGGCTTGCAGGACAAGGTTGTCATCTCCGAAGACCTCTATCGCCAGATCAGGGGGCTGGGCGGCTTTCGCAACATCCTGGTGCATCGCTACCTGGGCATCGATCCGGACGAGGTGCTTGAGAATTTCCAAAAGGGGTTGATGGTATTTCCGGCATTTGCCCAAGAGATTTTGGCCTGGTTAGATA
>JBHHXL010000580.1:0-2485 GCA_046757065.1 Anaerolineae bacterium | reverse complement strand
TGGCCGCGCACACGCTCAAGGGCCTGTGCGCAACTATGCAATATGAGACAATGTCCACGATTGCTATGTTTATGGAAGAGTATTTACGTCTTTTGGAACCGAAACTGGATCAACTTGAGGGGAAACGCCCTTTCGAACCTCTAGCTACTGCTGCCAGGGTCTTCAAAAATCTGTTAAACGATGTGGTCACCGGTGAGCAGCCGTCACTAACCTCGCTCGAATTTCTGGATGAGTTGGCGCGAGTATGAAATCCCGCGCCGGCGGGCTGATATAAAGCTGTGGCAATCTAACGGACCCGGTCGATAGCCAGGAGCGACCGGGTCAAGTTTTTGAGAGGCTTTTGCCATCCCCCTGAATTTGTGCAATAATTTCAGCAACCCATCCCGAGAGGCTCAGGCAAGGAGCAGCAGTGGTAGAAGATCGATCCACCAGCCTGCTGAGTGAACGCGAACTCGAGGTCTTGAAATGCCTGACCACAGGCGCCTCCAATCGAGAAATCGCTCAAACGCTGGTCATCAGCCCTAACACAGTCAAGGTACATATCCGCAACATCTACGAAAAGTTGGGTGTGCAGTCACGCGCGGAGGCCACCCGGCGGGCTATCGAGGAAGGCTGGGTTCAGGTAGAAAACCAGCCCCCCGCCGCCCCACGTGCCGATACGACCCCCTCACCCCAGGCGAGTCGCGCTTTGCCGCTGCGGCCCTGGCAACGCGCCTTTCTGCTGTTCGCCCTGTTAATCGCGGTGATTATCTTTGTGCTGCCGCAGCTACCCAGCGGTCGAAGCGAGGTTGTGGCCCTGGAAGAACCTTTGTTCGGTCAATGCAACCCGGCCGCCACCTCAACCTCCGAGGTTATGCCCACCGAACGCTGGGAACCTCATGCCAACATCCCCACCGCCCGGGCCAGGTTCGCCCTGGTCGCCCACGAACGCAGGTTATATGCCATCGGCGGTCTCAGGGTCAGCGGCCCGACCAGCCTGGTGGAGGTCTACGATCCGGCGGATGAAAGCTGGCGAGAAGGTCCCAGTAAACCCACCCAGGCCGCAAATGTCAAGGGGCAGGTCTTGAACGACCGCATCTACGTGCCCGGAGGCTGCGACGAGCAAGGCCAGGCCCTGAACGTTCTGGAGGTGCTGGACCCGGCCACGAACACCTGGTCTACGGCGGCGGATTTGCCGGCGCCCCGCTGCGCCTACGCCCTGACCGCCCGCGACGAGCGGTTGTACCTCGTCGGTGGGTCCGACGGGGCCAATTTTGTGAACACCGTCTTCGTCTACGATCCGGCCACAGATTCGTGGTCTACCGATGCCCCGCCGCTGCCGTTGAGCCTGGGCTTCTCAGCAGCCGCCACGCTGAACGACGACATTTACCTGGCCGGAGGGTATGACGGCGTCCGCGAATATGCCGATACCTTCATCTTGAGGCCAGATGCCCCGGCCTGGGAGGTTGGCCCGGCGTTGACGACCGCCAGGGGCGGCCTGGGCCTGGTTGAAACCGGCGGCACGCTGTACGCTATCGGCGGCGGTTGGAATACCTACCTGTCCAGCAATGAATTGCTTAATGCTGCCCAAGGGACCTGGGAGCCGTTTGAAACCCCTCGCCTGCGCTGGCTCAACCCGGGGCTGGCAACCATTGATACAAATATCTACGCCGTCGGCGGCGCGGATGGTCAATGCCTGAGCACCAACCAATCCTATCGAACGCTCTTCCGCATCTTCCTGCCCAGGTAGATCAGCCGTTAATCACCGAAATCGGGGGATTCCGCTTTGTACCGGGCAAACTCGGCAATCGCTTGTTCGGACAGGGGATGGTTGCCCAGGGCCAGGATCAAGTCCAGGGGCAGGCTCAGGTGGTGCGCTCCGGCCAGTTTCGTGGCGACCACCTCTTCGGGAGATTTGAGGCTGGCGGCCAGAATCTCGGTTTCGGCCCCCATCGCATCCAGAATTTGCCGGATTTCCGCCACGAGCCCTGGCCCATCCCCCAATTGGCGGGTTGCGCGATTGACATACGGGATGACGTAATCGGCCCCGGCCAGGGCCGCGATGTAGGCCTGGTGCGCGCTGTAGACCGCCGTCACCGCCAGCGGCGCTTCGTCCTCGAACTCATTCAACAGCGCCATATTTTCGATGGTGGCCGGGATTTTCAACCCAACCGACTCGTGCAGGTTCAGGATGCGCCGCGCTTCCTTAATCCGTCCCTTCAGGGTAGGGGCGGTTAGCTGGTAAAAAACCGGGCGGAATCGAAGTTTGCATAGCCGGCGGATGAGATTTTCGGTTGGGCGCGTGCTTCTGGCCAGCAAGGCCGGATTGGTGGTAATGCCTTCCACAAAGCCCATCGCTTCGACGCGCTGCGCATCCTTTAGCCGGGCCGAGTCCAGAAATAAGGCCATAGATTACTCCTTTCTCCTATGAAAAAAGTGCCAGGTGTCAAGTGTCAGGTCGTGATTTTCGTTCCCGGAGGTGTGCCGTCAGGCTCATAGGCACTCC
>JBHHXL010000579.1:0-2486 GCA_046757065.1 Anaerolineae bacterium | reverse complement strand
AGGACCTTGAGGCTTGACGTGACCAATGACGAACGACGAACATCGTTGGGATCTGCGAGGTATTCGTCCTTCGTCGGACGGCCAGGAATGGGGTGCGTCCAAATTTTTTGGAAAGCACAGGGGGGGAATTGGGGGGACACACTCCCTTCGGTCGCACACCCCCCGGTCCTCCTAAAATGTCGGACACACCCGCCAGGAATGTACGAAGTTTAGCGAATGTCTTTACCAGAAGGGGGATGGCCGGAGGTGGGCGGCTGGGGTGGGTCCAGCCTGGCCAGTACCTGGGGGATGATCTTGTCCAGCAGGTCGTCGTGCTCGGTGGTGCCCAACCTGGCGATGACGGCGGCCTTGATGCGCGAGGCCAGATCGGCTTCCCTGCCGGGGGCCGGCTGCGCGGCGGCGGGCAGCGCCGGGCCGCTTGCGGGCGAACGCTCCGGCTTCTGGACCGGCTTCAGTTGCAGGCCCAGTTTGGCCGCTTTCTCTCGGGCCAGATCGGTCAGCACCACCTCGTCATCGACCAGCAGCTCGGTCACGCCGGCGGCGTGCAAATCGACAATATCCCGCTCGGTGTAAAACGTTTTCACCGTTCCCTCCGTTCGCCTCTCAGCCGGCCCGCCCTTCAACGCTGTCGATAGCCGCCACGGCTGCGGCCTTGGCCGTAACCATCTCCGATTCGCTGCCGCTCATCCACATCCGGCCAAAACGACCGACGGACGAGACGTGGATCAGCTTGATGTTGGCCCGCTTTTCGGCCTCGTTGGCGGCCAGGTTGATGTAGGCCGCCGGAGCCACCTCCAGCACCAGCAGCGTTTCACCCGGAACGAGCATCATCCCCCGCCGGAAGCGATTCAGCAGTTGGGCCTGGTAAGGGTCCACGTTGGTAATGAGCTGCACCGAGGCCACCTGCGGCTTAACCCGGTCCGTTTCCTCCAGCCCCAGATGTTGCAAGACCATCCCCCCCGCCTGGATGACCGCCTGCTGCGAGTGGGCGTGGATTTCGAACATGCCGAACTCGCGCTCGACGATCTGCGCGCCGGGTCTGGCCTCGGTGGCTTTGACGGCGATGTCCACCAGGCGGAAGACCTCGTTGCCGGGCGCGGCCTCGATGTAGAGCGAGGCCATCCCCTCCACCATCAAATCCCCCTGGGTCACCGTGCCCACGAAACCGGCGTACTGCGGCTGGGTGCGGTCGAGGTAGCAGTAAGCGCGAAGTTGAAATTTATCTGCCATCGGATGCCTCTGTTTCCGGGATGTTGTGCATCGCCACACCCAGCGGGGTGACGAACATCGGCTGGCCGGGAATGAGGGTCTTGACCCCGGTCACTTCCTGCACCACCCGCTCGATGCCGGTGAAACAGGCCGTGCCTCCCACCAGATAGATCGTCTCCACGGGGTGCTGCGCCAGATGACGGGCGATGATGGTGCCCACTTTTTCCATCACCGGGCGAACCAGGGGGAAGAGCCGGCGGTGCTGGCCTGCGTCCTTTTTCAACGCCTCGGCCTCTTCAAAATCGATGTCCAGCGCCCCGGCGATGACCAGCGAGAAGTGGCTGCCGCCGGTCGGTTCGTCGGCGGTGTAGACCACCTGCCCCCGGCGGAAAACCGCGATGCCGGTCGTGCCGCCGCCCACATCGACCACCGCGCCGTCCCTGACCTGGAGCACGGCATTGGCCGCCGTCGGTTCGTCCACCACCTGCCGGCAGATGAGATCGGCGGCTTCGATGACGTGGCGGGTGGCGTGGACCTCGGTCAGGGGCACGCCCGGCGGGTAAGCGGTGGCGGCCGTTGTTAACGTAAAACCCAATCGACGCTCTACCTGGGCCTTCAGCTCGCGGACGAGCTGGGTCGCGCCGTGAAAGTCAACCACCAGCCCGTCGCGCACCACCTGGGCGAAGCGATACGCGCCGGCCAGCGGCTGCCGCTGTGCGTCGAGGACTACCAGGACCGTGTAAGCCGTGCCCAGGTCAACGCCGACGTGAACCGCCCCCGGCGATTCGGCAGCGCCGCCGGCCCGGGCCGGCGGTTCGGCGGAGCCGTCAGGGCTGCCGTCCAGGACGGCGACTGCCCTACGCAAGAATCGGTCAAGTTCGGGGTTCACATCATTTCTTGCTTGAGCCGCCGCCCAGGCTGCCCCTGGTCTCCTGGGGCAGAATCATCTCAACGTCCGAGTGAGGGCGCGGGATGACGTGGACCGAGACCAATTCGCCCACCCGTTTGGCCGCCGCCGCGCCGGCATCGGTGGCGGCTTTGACCGCTCCGACGTCGCCGCGCACCATGACGGTCACAAAACCGCCGCCGGTGTACTCGCTGCCGATCAGGTGCACGTTGGCCGCTTTGACCATTGCATCGGCGGCCTCGATCGCGCCGACCAGCCCCCGGGTTTCGACCATCCCCAGGGCAATCATTTGAATGTCTACCATTTTACAGGTTTCTCCTTTGACAGATTGCAGAGTTCAGGCATCAGAGTTCAGATTGCAGGTTTTCGG
>JBHHXL010000578.1:0-2495 GCA_046757065.1 Anaerolineae bacterium | reverse complement strand
CTGAAGCCTCGACACCTGTCTCGATTCGTAGCCCTACACCAATGCCCCAAAAAGCGGAATCGAGGCTTTAGCCGGTGATTCGAGGCTATATTCAGAGCCGACAGGGAAAGGCCAATGCCAGAATTGTTACAAGCAATCGAAACTCATCTCAACTCCCCCTCGCTGCGCGAGAACCTGACGCCGCTGTTCTGCGAAACCCTGCTGTGGGGCCACCCGCAAGCGCAGACTTTTTCGCGCCAGGTGCAAATGCGCCAGAACGAACGCGCAGACCTTACCTTTACGCCGGTGGCGCAACTGAGCGGCCTGCCCATCTTCCGCGTGGACTGGCCCGACCACAGGCCGCCCACCGTCAGCCAGCGCCGGGCCGTGCATCGCGCCCTGGCTCAAACGTATCTTGAACACCTGCTGGTCTACGTCACCGCCGGCGGCCGGCAGGCCACCTTCGTCTGGGCCAGGCAGCGGGGGGACGCAAAGGTCGAGATGCGCGCCCTGCCCTACGCCGTCGGCTCGCCAGCCCGCACCACCGTCGAGCAATTGGGCGAGTTGGCCTTCACCATCGAAGAGTTGGGGCTGTTCGGCGAGCCGCCGGTCACGGCCGTGACCGACAAGTTGAACGCGGCCTTTGACATCGAGGCCGTGACCCGCCGCTTCTTCAGGGCCTACGCCGACATCTTTGGCCTGGCCGAGCAGCAGATCACCGGCATCGGCGCTGAGGCCCGGCGGCTGTTCACCCAAAAGCTGTTCAACCGCTTGATGTTCCTGGTCTTTTTAGAGCGCAAGGGCTGGCTGCGCTTCGGCCAATCCCAGGACTATCTGCGGGCGCTGTGGCAGGATCATCGGCGCGAGCGTCAGGCCGACTCCAACGCCAATTTCTACCGTGACCGGCTCAAGCTGCTGTTCTTCGCCGGCCTGAACACGCCCCACGAGGTGAACATCGTCGGTATCCGGCGCGACGGCTTTCTCCAAACGCGCATCGGCGATGTGCCTTACCTCAACGGCGGGCTGTTCGAGGAAGATGACGAAGATCGTGATCCGACGATGACTGTGCCCGACCAGGTCATCGAACGGGCGCTGGATGAGTTGTTCTACCGCTTCAATTTTACCGTTACCGAGAGCACGCCGCTGGACGTGGAAGTAGCCGTGGACCCAGAGATGCTGGGCAGTATATTCGAGGAATTGGTGACGGGGCGGCACGAGACGGGCAGTTATTACACCCCCAAGCCGGTGGTGGCCTTTATGGGGCGCGAGGCGCTGAAAGGCTATCTCCAAGCCGCCTGCCTCCAAGAGTCGCCCCAGGCCCTGACCGCATTTGTAGACGAACACGACCCGGCCGGACTGGTGAACCCCGAGGCGGTGCTGGACGCCCTCAAGACGGTCAAGGTGTGCGACCCGGCCTGCGGCAGTGGGGCCTACCTGCTAGGTATGCTGCACGAACTGCTGGACCTGCGCGCCTGCCTCTTTGCCACGCGCGGCCTGGACCCGCTGACCGTCTACCAGCGCAAACTGGAGATCATCCGAAACAACCTGTACGGCGTGGACATGGACCCCTTTGCCGTCAACATCGCCCGCCTGCGCCTGTGGCTCTCCCTGGTCGTGGACTACGAGGACGGCAATCCGCCGCCCTTGCCCAACCTGGATTTCAAGATCGAGACCGGCGACAGCCTGACCGCGCCCGACCCCTCCGGGGGGTTACAACCCGACCTCTTCCGCCACAAGCAGATCAAGGATTACTTCCGCCTCAAGGCCGACTACCTGATGGCTCACGGCGGCCAGAAACTGACCCTCCGCGAGCAGATCGAAGCGCTGCGGGCCGAGATCGCGGCCTGGGCGCGTCCCAGCAGCCTCCCCCCTGCTGGCGGGGGGGACCGAGGGGGGGTCGGCTTTGACTGGGCGGTGGAGTTCGCCGAAGTATTCTCCCCCTCTCCCGAAAATCGGGACAGGGGGCCGGGGGGTGAGGGCAGCGGCTTCGACATCGTCCTGGCCAATCCGCCTTACGTGCGCGCCGACGCCCAACACCGCCACATTGAAGACGAAGAGGCGCGCCAGGCAGCCATCGCCGCATGGAAGGAATACCGCCAGCAGTTGAAGAAAAGCAAGATTTACAAAACGCTCTACGAAAAGTGGGACCTCTACCTCCCCTTCCTGGAACGGGCCTACCAACTGCTGCACCCCGGCGGGCAGATGGTCTTCATCATCTCCGACGCCTACAACGCCGCCAAGTACGCCCGCAAGTCGCACGAGTTCTTCCTGACCAACGCCCGCGTCCTGCGGCTGGACTTTTGCTCCGACATCCCGCTGTTCAAGGCCGGAGTCAGCAACACCATCCTGCACTTTGCCCGCGCCAGGCCCGACGACGACCACACGCCACTGCGCTTCCGCCGTTGGGGGGAAAAGCCCGACGACTTTGAAGAGAACGCCGAAGCGCTGCCGGCCGCGCCCCAGGCCCGCTTTGGCCCCGCCCTCTTCCGCCCCGGCGGGCAGAAACCGATGGAGAC
>JBHHXL010000577.1:0-2502 GCA_046757065.1 Anaerolineae bacterium | reverse complement strand
GCTCCTCTTTTCAGGTGCTCGCTGAGTTTATCAAAATCAGTCTGATGAGGCACTAGTGAGAACGGACGATAGCGGAGATAAATTGGGGGGACACCGCTTTGTGATTAACAGCGAATTCGTGAATGGCGACGTAGCCAGATAAGTATTTCTTGTGAACGCCACGAAAAGGGCGTAAGAAATTACGCAAGCCAGTCCAGCTGCCTTCATTTGAATTGATATGAACCTCTCGAATGCCATCCCCGTCATCATCACGCGCCCATTCGTTTTGGCCGTGACAGACCGTTCGACGGACGCGCTTGAGTTTGTTATAACTGTCGTACTCATCAGTGTACAAAGTAGCCTGAGGGTTGGTGAACTTCTCAACGAAAGGACACAGGGTTGCCCCTTGAGTATTTTTCATGACGCGAATACGAACCTGTCGGGTATCACGGATACCTTTACAAACCTGACAGCGATAAACGTCCAAGTCACTTCGTTTCGTTTTGCGAAACCAAGTGGCTTGCTCAAACTCGGCCTCACAATGCGGACATTTCAGTCCTTCTTTACTCTTTTTCTGCCCCGTTGAAATTCAGACCAACGGCAGGCTCAGATTAGGATTCTTTTTCCAACCTGGACAGCCTCCCTCTTTCTCTGCACTGTCTCAACCAAACCTTAAATTTTGGTTCTTTCTCTTGACAGTGCATTACATCGGTGGGTTGTCATTTCAGGTTTACCTGCGCCGGGAGGCCCTCTTTTGCTGCTTTGGCCTGCCGGACGATTTTAGCAATCTGCTCCAGGTGACTGTCGTCGTGAAACAAACCGAGGACGAAAGCCCCAATGGCGTTGACCTCGCCCACCAGATCAAAGGGGGTGTAGGTGTTATCCAGGTGAGGGTGGTCGGGCCACATCTCCAGGCTGGCCAGGCGCATCCGGCGGCTTTCTTCCAGCCGTTCGCGGCATTGCCGGATAGTGGTCACCGTTCTCCACGGCGCTTCACTGCGGGAGCGACCGTGATGCGCGACGCCGCGGGCTAGCTCGGCGGCGCTGGCGGCTGACTCTTCGGCGGAGGCGGTGGTGTGAACAATCACGTGGCCCAGGGTCCAGGCTATATTTTTCTCTGCTTCGTCGGCGGCGTATGTGTCGTCGGCATCCGGGTCAAGCGGCTGGAAGGTCACATCTTCGTCTACGCAATCAGCAATCAGGTCCAGCATTGTGTCCACCATACCGTCAGTCAGCTCGCGCAAATCGTCAATGTTCAGGGTTGCGGCCAACTCATTGAATGTAATGTCTTTGTTCTTTATCGGAGTGAAATCAAGTTTGCGTCGGGTCATCGGTTATCTCTCCGTCTCAGTGCCGTTTTCGACTTGTCCCGCCTGGTCGCTGCCGTCCGGCATCCCCCAGACCAGAAACTTGCGGGGGTGATGCGCACCAGCCGAAACCCTGCCTGCTCTGCCGGGTTCATCCCCAGAGCTTGTATAGCCTGGGCATATTTCTGCCCAAAAGCGGCCATCACCGGGCCAATTTCGGTCTCGGCTGCGAACTCAGCCTCGCCTTCGATGATGACCACGTTGTGCGGGTCGGGCAGGGCCAGGGTGACATACGGATTGGCGGCCGGATTACGCAACTTGCGCCGGCCATCCTGACTGCCGAAATAAACGCGCTCGCCGTCCCAGTAAAACCAGACCGGGGTGGTGTGTGGCCGGCCGTCGGGCCGGACGAAAGAAGAGAGCGCCGCCGGGTTGCTGTCCATTTGTCCCCAATGACGCCCTCTTTCGTTTCATCTTAAACTAACCAGGCTCAGGCGCTCGCCTCGGCTTCAGCAACGGGCTGCTCTTGCTTGATCAGTTCCAATTCAATATCAATCGTGATTTCATCACCGACGAGCACGCCGCCGGTTTCCAGAGCCATATTCCAGGTAAGGCCCCAATCTTTACGATTGAGTTTGGTATGGGCGGTAAAGCCGGCACTGATCGTACCCATGGGGCTTTTGGCCTGGCCGGCGTATTCCACGTCCAGGGTCACTTCCCTGGTGACATCTTTTATGGTCAGGTCGCCGATCAAGCGGCCGTGATGGTCGTCAATCTGTTCCACGCGGGTGCTTTTGAAGGTGATGACAGGATAATTTGCCACGTCCAGAAAGTCGGGGGACCTCAGGTGGTCATCCCGGCGTTGTTCTCTGGTATAGACGCTGGCGGCCTGGATTTCAACCTCAACCCTCGAGTTGGTGGGATCGGCCTCGTCAACATCGAAGGTACCGGTAAAATCTTCAAAGCGTCCGCGCACGGTGCTGATCATCATATGGCGGGCGGAAAATTGAATATGTGAATGAGCCGGATCAAGTTGCCAGAACATAGTTATATTTCTCCTTAATTCATTAATTTTTTTGTTGAAGTTTAATTGACAAGGCCTCAGTAAGTGAGGCAATTAAAAAAGTTCTCTTTACTTGGTTGCAATCTTAGCTTGAGCATCACCTCCTTTAGGAAGTTGAGCTTATGCGGTTGGCTCATGTCCAGAGCAAGTGCA
>JBHHXL010000576.1:0-2502 GCA_046757065.1 Anaerolineae bacterium | reverse complement strand
AATTGTACCTTCGGCAAACAAAGTCCTGCGTGCTTTGCAGGCTGTTAGTTTGTTCGATAGGGACAAGCTAACACGCTCCGCGTGTCCTACAACGTCTTACGGCCAAAATGAGAATTGCTGCCTCAATCGGCTGCATTGGACTTCCCTTGAGAATAGATTGGTTCAGGAGGGTGCGCCCAAAATTTTTGGACAGCACAGGGGGGAATTGGGGGAACACCCCCCACACCCCCCGGTCCTCCTAAAATGTCGGACACACCCGTTCAGGAGTCCGGAATGAATTCCGGACTCCTATTTTCACGCTTCGCGTCGTTGCCGTGCCGGAGGCTGAGGGGCAGATTATACTACAGGTCATTGATCGCGGCAATCCAGTTTTACCCTCATAACTGCGCCCCAAGCGCCTCCGGGCTGGTGACCGGGGCCTGGCAGGTGAACTTGTGACAGACATAGGCCGTGGCCCGGTCAGCTTGCTGCGGGCGCTCGGCCAGGAGGGGGATGGTCTGGGCGGTCTGGGCGTCGTCCGGCGGGGCCAGGGCCACCACCTGGTTGGGGCGATAGGGCAGCAGGGCCGTTTCGACCAGAGCCCGGGTATCATCCGAGCCGGCCTCGCCGATGATAGCCACCTCCCTGGGTGGGGCCGTGGCAAATTCCAGCGCGCCCAGCCAGTGGGCAAAGGCAATTGGATACTGGCTCAACGGCCCCTGGATGGAGCCCAGGGCCTCGGCTGCCGGGGTGTAGTAGCGGTCATCGCCGCTGTAGGCGGCCAGGGCCAGCAGCACCCGGACGGCCATCGCGTTGCCGGAGGGGGTAGCGTTGTCTTGCAGGTTCTTGGGGCGGATGATGAGTTGCTCGTGGTCGTCGGCGGTGTCGAAGAAGCCGCCGTTTTCCGGGTCGTGAAAATGGGCCAGGATGGTCTCGGCCAGGTCGCGGGCGGCGGCGAAATGGCCGGGGTCGAAGGTGGTCTGGTAGAGGGCCAGCAGGCCATCGCTGTAGAAGGCGTAGTCCTCCAGGTAGGCCATCAATTTGGCCCGCCCATCCTTCCAGGTGCGCCACAGGCGGCCATCCTGCCGCAATTCGCGCAGGACGAAGGCCGCGTTTCGCTCCGCGATCTGACGGTAATCATCTCGCTTCAAGACGCGGGCCGCTTCGGCAAAGGCGGCCAGCATCAGGCCGTTCCAGGCGGTCAGCACCTTGTCGTCAAGGCCGGGTTTGACCCGCTCCTCCCGAACGGCGTAGAGCGCCTGCCGGTTGCGCCCCAACTGCGCCTGAAGCTCCGGCAGGTCGAGGCCCAGCTCCTGGGCGAATTGCTCCGGCTCGCGCGGGATGTTGAGGATCGATTTGCCCTCGAAGTTGCCGCCGGGGGCTACGTCGTAAAATCCGCAGAAGATTTCGCCCTCGGCGTCACCCAGAACCTGCCTGACTTCCTCAACCGTCCACAGGTAGAACTTGCCTTCCTCGCCTTCGCTGTCGGCGTCCTGGGTCGAATAGAAACCGCCGTTGGGGTGGGTCATCTCGCGGGCGACGTAATCGAGCGTTTCCTCCACTACCTGGCGGTAGCGCGGGCGACAGGTCAGTTGATAAGCGTGCAGGTAGAGGCGGGCCAGGAGGGCGTTGTCGTAGAGCATCTTCTCGAAATGGGGCGCCAGCCAGCGCTCGTCTACCGAGTAGCGATGAAAACCTCCGCCGACGTGGTCGTAAATGCCGCCCCGGGCCATCCGGGTCAGGGTCAGTTCGGCCATCTGCAATAGCTCAGGGCGTTGGTTGCGGTGGTAGGCCCTCAGCAAGAAGTCGAGGGTCATCGGCTGGGGGAACTTGGGCGCGCCGCCAAAGCCGCCGTGGGTGCGGTCGAATTGCTGGTTCAAGGCCGGCAGGGCCAGCTCGGGCACGGCCGGGTCGAGCAGGTCGCTTCTGCTCAGGGGCAGCGTTTGCCGCTGGACCCCCCGCGCTTGCTGGGCCTCGATGCGGTCGCGCTGATCGCGGTAGGCTTGCTCGACGCCGGCCAGCACCTGCCTGAACGAGGGCATCCCGTGCCGGGGCGTGGGCGGGAAGTAGGTGCCGCCGTAAAAGGGGAAGCCGTCCGGGGTCAGAAAGACGCTCATCGGCCAGCCGCCGTGGCCGGTCATGGCCTGCACCGCCTCCATATAAATCGAATCGAGGTCGGGCCGCTCCTCCCGGTCCACTTTGATGTTGACGTACAGCCGGTTCATCAAGCGGGCGGTCTCTTCATCCTCAAAGGACTCGTGCTCCATGACGTGGCACCAATGGCAGGCGGAATAGCCGATGCTCAGGAAGATCGGCTTATCCTCGGCCCGGGCCTTTTGCAGAGCTTCCTCCCCCCAGGGGAACCAGTCGACGGGGTTGTAGGCGTGTTGCAGCAAATAGGGGCTCGTCTCGTCGATCAGACGATTAGGGCGCTTCGACATATTACCCTCGCTTTTCCGGTGAACTAGCGGATGGAGATACCGCAGGACAGTATAGCAGAACCGGCCCGCAATTGGAAATGCG
>JBHHXL010000575.1:0-2506 GCA_046757065.1 Anaerolineae bacterium | reverse complement strand
TAGTAAGGGCTGAAGCCCTCGATACAATGCCTGGCTGCCCACCAACAGACAGACACCTCTATTCAAGGAAGCACCCATGGCCACAGCCGTTCTCAACCTGGCGATCATCGCCCTCGCCGTTTACCTCCTCGCCATCGTCACCGATAACTTCTTCATCGAAAGCCTGGACCAGATCGCCCGCAGATGGCGGCTGCCCAGCAACGTCGCCGGCGCGTCGTTGATGGCGATGGGCTCCTCCGCGCCGGAGCTGGCCATCGCCCTGCTTTCCCTGTTCATCGCCGGCGGCGCTCACAGCGACGTCGGCGTCGGCACCATCGTCGGCTCGGCGGTCTTTAACATCCTGGTCATCACCGGCGCTTCGGCGATTGTCCGCCCGGCCCGGGTTACCTGGCAGGTGGTCGTCCGCGATTGCGTCATCTATGTGGCCAGCATCGGCCTGCTGCTGATCGCCTTCCAGGACGGCCAGATCAGTGTCCTGGAGGCGTTAACGTTCCTGGGGGTGTACGCGGTCTATGTCTTTATCCTGTTCCAATGGGAGCTGTTCGTCCCGCAAAACGAGTTGGAACCTGTGGCCAGGGTGGAGGCCCAGTTCGAGAAACTCCGCCACGACCCCCACTGGTATTACCGCCTCAACACACTCGTGGAACGGGTCATCGGCCTGCCGATGGGCGATCCGCGCCGGTCTTATATCCGGGCTTTCCTGGTTTCGATCCTCTTTATCTCGGCCATTAGCTGGGTCCTGGTCGAAAGTGCGGTTGATTTCGCCGAGGCGGTGCACATCCCGCCGGTGATCGTGGCCCTGACCATCCTGGCCGGCGGCACGTCCGTCCCGGATTTGATCTCGTCGATAATCGTGGCCCGGCAGGGGCGGGGGGAGATGGCCGTGTCCAACGCCGTCGGCTCCAACATTTTCGACATTCTGGTCGGCCTGAGTATTCCCTGGCTGATCGTCCTGTTTCTGCGAGGAGGAACCATTACCGTCGGCACCGAAAACCTATGGGCGGCGACCATTGTCCTGCTGGGCACAGTGATCCTGCTCTTTATCTTTTTATCGACCGAACACCTGCTGAGCCGCAAAGAGGGCTGGAGCCTCCTGGCCGTCTACGCCGGCTACGTGCTATGGACCTGGCTGGGCGGGTGATCGATCAGCGGCCCAACACCTCGCGGGCGATGACAATCCGCTGGATGTGAGACGTACCCTCGTAAATCTGGAGGCCCTTGATGTCGCGGTAATAGCGTTCGACCGGGTACTCGCTGGAGTAGCCGCGCCCGCCGTGCAGCAGCACCGCTTCCGAAGCGGCTTTGACCGCGACCTCCGTGGCGAACAGTTTGGCGATGGAGGTTTCGCGGCTGGTGCGTTGGCCGGGTTGGGCCCGGTCCTTGGCCCAGGCGGCCCGGTAGACCAGCAAACGGGCCGCCTCGACATCGGCGGTCATATCGGCGATGACGCTCTGGATCATCTGGAAGTCGCCGATGCGCTGGCCGAACTGCTGCCGCTTTTGGGCGAAATCGACGCAGGCATCCAGGCAGGCCTGGGCCACCCCCAGCGCGCCGGCGGCCACGCCCAGCCGCCCGTGGTCCAGAGCCGACATCGCTATCTTGAAGCCCTGGCCCGGCTCCCCCAACAGGGCCTCATCCGGCACGAAGCAATCCTCCAAAATGATGCGGGCGTGGTCCGAGGCGCGATGGCCCAGCTCAACGCCGGGCATCGGCGCGCGCTTAAAGCCGGGGTTGTCCGTTTCCACCAGAAAGGCGCAAATGCCGCGATGCCGCAGCGCGCGGTCCATCGAGGCGAAGACCAGGGCCAGCCCGGCGATGTTGCCGTTGGTGATCCAGATTTTCTGGCCGTCCAGCCGCCAGCCGCCGTCAACCTTGACCGCCGTCGCCTCCATCCCGGCCACATCCGAACCGGCGTTCTCTTCGGTCAAGCAATAGCAACCGACCAGCTCGCCGGTGCTCAGGCGAGGCAGGTATTTGCGTTTCTGGGCCTCAACCCCCCAATCGCTAACGCACATCGAAACCAGGCCGGCGTGAACGGCCAAAAAGCCGCGCGTCGAGGAGCAAGCCTGGCCCAACTCCTCGTAGACGGTGGCGAAGCTGACATAATCCAGCCCGCCGCCGCCGTAGTCCGGCGACACGGGGCCAGTCAAAAAGCCCAGCTGGCCCATCTCCGGGATAAGGCCCATCTCGAACTGGCCCGTTTCGTCCATCTGCCGGGCGAGAGGGGCCACCCGCGTTTGGGCGAAGTGGCGGGCTTCCGCTTGAATTTCTTTTTGGCGGGGGGTTAATTCAAAGTTCATGCATTCGCCTCGTCGCTGAACAGGCCATTATCACCTTTACGCATCCATTCCCTGGCTAACTCAAGCATATACAACAACTCCACGCTTCAGGGCCTCGTGGACAAACGAGGTTTCAACGGTCCGCCATTTCTCGATTTCTTTATTCGAGTAGACCAGGATGTCCATAGCGACAGGATACGGGTTAAACAGCTTATGAATCTCTCTAG
>JBHHXL010000574.1:0-2511 GCA_046757065.1 Anaerolineae bacterium | reverse complement strand
ACTAGAGGCGCCGGCCTCATAATCAAATCCCAACTTTATGTAAGGAGGAATCACAATGGGTCGAAAGAGAAAGAAAAAGCAACGCCAACGGCGGACGACGTCCCCCCCCGCCCCCCGCCCCCAGGCCAAGAGCGCCTCGCCGGGCCGGACCGGCCTGATCGCCGGCGCGGTGGTGGCGGTCCTCGTGCTGGCTGTGGCCGGCTACGCCTTCCTCGGACGGGGCAGCCAACCCGCCCCGGAAGTCGCCCAGCAGCAAGGGGAAGTAGACGCCACGGTGGAGGCGCTGGCCTCGCTGCCCATCGCCCCCCGGATCGGGGCGCGCGCGCCCGACTTCACTCTCAACGACACCACGGGCACGCCGGTCTCGTTGAGCGACTTTCGCGGCCAACCGGTCGTGGTCACCTTCTTCCACACCTGGTGACCGTTCTGCAACGCGAATGCCCCCGAGTTTCGGGCGGCCGAAGAGCAGTTCGGTAACCGGTTGACCATCCTCCATGTAGACCAGGAGGAGCCGTTGGCGGCAGTCGAGCAGTTTGCCGCTCAATACGGCCTCACCAGTCCCTTCTTGATGGACCCGCAGGGCGAAATCGGGCGGCTGTATCAATTGCCCGGCACGCCGACCACCTTTTTCATCGACGCCGAGGGAGTAGTGCAGGCCTTCCAGCCCGGCTTCATCAATGTGGATTGGATTGAAACCCATCTCAGCCAAAGTTCATAATCTGCCGGAGGATACGCAACAATTTCCCTCCTTGACAAGGCGGCCTTATCCCATTACACTCCGGCAAACTGAGGCTTGGTTCTATCGCCTGGGGCGGTAGGGACCGTTGTCTTGCCTGACGAACTCGAAAGATGCCGCTTCGTTCGCCAACTCACCTCATTGTTTTAGCTCCGACCGTCCTCTACCGGGCGGCGTGGGGGGCCTTGCTAACCCACCAGCCCGACATCCGCCTCCTCGGAGCGGTGGCCGAGGTTGCCCAGGTAAGCCCCCTCACCCAGCTCGGCCAGCCGACGACGATCCTGGTCGATCCCCCCTTGTCTCCCCCCGAGCCCTCCGAGCAAAGCCTGGCCGCACAACTGACCGCGGCGGCACCCGGCTGCGGCCTGCTCTTCCTCGTCCGGGGCTACGACCTGGCCGAGGTACTGCCCTTGCTCCAGGCCGGGGTGACCGGCTGCATCTCGCGCGATGAGGCGGTGGCCGAGCTGGCTCGGGCCATCATCGCCGTCGGCCGGGGCGAGATCGCCCTGCCGCCTTCCGTCGCCGGCCGGGCCCTGGCCGCCCTGGCCCGGGGGGAAACGGGCGGGGAGGAGGACCTCGTCGAACCCCTGTCAGAGCGCGAAGTTGAGGTCTTGCGCCTCCTGGCCCAGGGATTGACCAACAAGGACATCGCCCAAACCCTGATCCTGAGCGTGCGCACGGTCGAGGCCCACCTGCGCAACATCTTCGGCAAACTGGGCGTCCGCTCCCGGACCGAGGCGGCCCTGTGGGCGGTCAAGCGCGGTTACGGAGGGGAGGCATAGGTGATTTCACCTAGCCGGAGAGGGGTGCTTCCACCGTGGCTGTAGCGGGTTAAGCCTGATACAATTCGGAACCAGGAGCGTAACGAATGGAGCGCACAAGAGTGGCCGTGCTCGGCACCCTGGCCGAGTTTCAGCGCCAACCGATCCCCTTTGACCTGCCGGCCCTGGTCAAGTTAGTGTCCGACCTGAACCCGGACCTGCTGTGCCTGGACATCACCCCCCAGCAGTGGCAGCGACGCGATTTCGGCGACCTGCCGCCGGAGTACCGGGAGGCGCTCCTGCCCCTGGCCCACCAGACGGACATCGTGGTGGTACCCATCGCCGAGGCCCAGCCGCCCCAGGAGCCGGTTGCCCCCGGCTGGCGGGGCCGGCTCATCGCTCTGCTGCGGCAGTGGCTGGCGGCCATTCAGCGGACGGCCCCCGGCCCGGCGGCGATCAACCAGGGCTGGCGGCACGACCTGGCCAATGTGTTGTACCACCTCATCGCTGCCCTGGCCGGAGGCGGGGCAGGCCAGGGATGGCAGACCCACCGGGCCCACCTCAGCCGGCAGGTGTTGGAGACGGCCCGGCGCGATCCGGGCCGGCGCATCCTGGTCGTGGTCAACGTCCGGCACTGCCATCACATCCGGCCGGCCCTGAAGCAATATCCTGAAATCGAGATCGTTCCCTATTCGGAGCTATGACTTATCTGGCCTTTCGCAACCTGTTCCAACAGAAGTTTCGGCTGGCCCTGAGCATCGGCGGGGTGGCCCTGGCCGTGATGCTCATCGTCCTGCTCAACGGTTTCCTGAGCGGCATCTACGCCCAGGTCACCGCCTACCTGGACAACACGCCCGCCGACCTGGTCGTGGCCCAGGAGGGGGTGACCAACCTCCTCAGCGCCAGCTCCCTCCTGCCGGCCAACGCCGAGGACCTGGCCCGGGGCGTGCCCGGCATCGCCCAAACCACGCCCATCATCTCCCAATTCGTCATCCTCGACATCCACGAGCAGAA
>JBHHXL010000573.1:0-2530 GCA_046757065.1 Anaerolineae bacterium | reverse complement strand
TGATGTCGCCGGCGATGACGACCACCGCGTTGTGCGGGCCGTAGTACATCTTATAATGCTGCCACAAATCCTCGTGCTGGATGTTGTGCAGGTCCTCCTTCCAGCCGATGATCGGATGCCCGTACGGATGCACCCGGTAGGCCACCGACATCACTTCTTCGTAGAGGAGGTAATTGGGCGAGTTTTCGCGGCCCTCGCGCTCGGCGATGATGACGGTCCGCTCCGAGTCAACCTCTTCGGAGTCAATAAGGGAATTGGCCATACGATCGCTTTCGATGCGCAAGGCCAGGTCCAGCCGTTCGGCGGGGAGGGCTTCAAAGTAGGTAGTGTAATCCTGGCCGGTGAAGCCGTTGAGCGCACCGCCGTTGCGGTTGATCTCTTTCATAATGCTGCCTCTGGGGAAGGTGGGGGTTCCTTTGAACATCATATGCTCGACCCAGTGGGAAATGCCGGTCTTGCCGGGTACTTCATTGCGCGCCCCCACCCGATACCAGATCCAATTGCTAACTACCGGGGCGCTGTGCACCGGCTTGAGGATCACCTGCAAGCCGTTGTCGAGCGTGTAGTTGACGACACCATCCTGGGTCATAGAAATCGCTCCTCTGAAAATAGCTTCTAATTATGTCACTGCGAGCCCCCGAAGGGGGCGAAGCAGTCTCCGCGCCCCAAAGGTGGAGATTCCTTCGCTGCGCAATTTCTATCACTGAGCTTCGATCTGCAAAACATTGTCTTCGGCTATCTCAAACTCGGTAAAGGTCATCCCATACGATAGCTGTCCATCTTTGACTTTGAGCGGGTAGGGTGCGCCATCAATCAGGTCGGGGTCAAGCGGTTCAAAACTGACAAAGGTGAAGGCGCCGACCCGGTCGTGGACCAGGTCTAACCATCGATAAAAGTCTTCCCGCCAGACCAGGGTATAAATCTCTTGCTCGGTAAAGCGGGTGGCCAGGGCCGCCGGAAGCCATTGCAAATCGGTGACAATCGGCTGCCGAGTCGATCTAAAGATGTTGTGGTAGGCCACCAGGTCCCTTTTGGTGGCCTGGAGCTCTCGAACGCCCTGCACCTCGTATTGCAAACCGACGATCAGCAATAAGGTGACGATGATCACCAGCAATTGCCGTTCTTCTTTGGAGAGGTTTTGGTAGAAGTAGAAAGTTCCCACGGCAGCGCAAATACCGGCCAGGGGGTAGGCGGTCAGTATGAAACGCGGGCCCCACTCCAGGCCGGCGCCGCCGGCGCCACTCGCGCCGACAATTATGGCGAAGGCGCCCACGAACAGATAAAGCATTGTTGTGATGGCCACAAGGGTTGTTTGGAAGCGCCGCGTGCGGAAAGCATAGGGCAGGAAGGCAAAAGCAAAAACCAGAAACGGCGCCGGCAGAAAAAAGCTGGGGATAACCCGGTAGCGCAGCGGCAACAACAGCGCGTAGGCGCTGCCCAGGCCGACCACCAGACTGGCCCCAACGAGAACCCAGATGCGGACGTTGCCCCGCAAGAAGACCGCTGCCAGGGCGCCTGCGGCCAGGCCATACAGTCCCATCCAGGCCAGCCAGTCGGGGAGTTCCGGCCCGAAATGGACAGGAGCGTTAATAAATATCCCCCGCAGGTGGTACGGCACATACCCCCAGACGTCGGATTGCTCGAACCTTTCCAAGCCCCGTTCGATGAAGCCCTGTTCCTTTTCCCCCAGCCATCTGCCCTGGGTCAGATTCGGCGCACTGAAAAAGATGATGGCCGCGAGGGGAATGAGGCCGATCAGCAATAGCCGGCCACTCGGCCTGAACTTGAGGCGAGATGTCAGGCGCTGGCGGTAATGCAGCAGGAAGCTGGCCCCGATTGCCAGCAGCAACGTTACGGCGTAGAAAACCATTTCCAGGCGCAGGGCAACGGCGCTGATCAAGAGGACGATGATCACCAGCCACTTTTGCCAGCCGGGCCGGTTGATCTGCATCGCCTGCCACAAAGCCCCGATCCCCAGCAGGGTGGCCAGGGTATGTTCCCAGAAAAGGAGGCTGTAGAAAAAGATGGGGGTGGTCAGGCCGACAACGGCGATGGTCATCGGTTCGGCCTGGGGCAGCAGGCGGTGGGCCAGCCGGCCGGCCAGGGCCGCCGTTAACACCCCGCTCACCAGGGGGATGACGTACAGACCGACGACGCCGAACAGCCGGAAGAAGGGGCTGGAGATGAGGGGGAACCAGATCGGCCAGTTAAAGGTGACGCTGCCGTCCGGCTCGGGTTGGGGGTAGAGCCCCAACACGGGGTAAAAGTCGAAGTCGGGGTCTACCCGCTGGCCCAGGTAGGGGATTTTGTAGGTCAGCCCGCCCTCCCAGCGGAGCGTGTGAAGCTGGACGAACTTGGCCCCTTCATCGGGCGACCAGAAAACGAAGTCAGGAATTAAGCTAAACGTCAACAGGTAAACAAGCAGGATGAAACCGAGTTGTAGCAGTTGCCAGCGGTAGCGGTAGAGAAAGCGTGCCAACTTGCGCCTCACCTTACGAGCTATTGAGTCGAAGTGGCAAACAGTATACCA
>JBHHXL010000572.1:0-2535 GCA_046757065.1 Anaerolineae bacterium | reverse complement strand
TTGGGGCAGGCAGTTGGAAGCAACTATCCCGCCGACTCTAAGACGGATTGGACCGGACAAATCTTACCTTTTCCAGACGGCTGCTATTCGACGACGATGCCCGATACCAACAAGGCATCCAGATGCGAAACCGATACATCCGCTCCCCCTGCCAGGATGACCGGCTTGAGCCGCGCCCCCGGCCCGGGTTGCAGCCAGCCGATCTCAAGCCGGTACGGGCCGGGCGGCGTGTGAGCCGGAACCTGAAATCGATAGACGTCCCGGTAAAGTTTGCCCGCCCGCCAGCCGGTCAGCGGATGGCCGCCGGGCAGTTGTTTGTCCTGCTGCCCCCACAACGGATCACCCGTCTCCGGGTTGAAGGTTTCGCCCAGCAAATGGACGAAGCTGTCCGCCGGTGCGGAAGGCGCCGCCTCAGCCTGCCAGTAGAGGGTTATTTCCAGCCAATCGCCGGGGCGAAAGGTCGTCTGCGCCAGGCGGTAACCGCACAGGCGCAGCGCATCGCCGAAGCGCACATCGACCTGAACCTCAGCGCCCCGGGTTGAGACGCAACTCGAATCCCCGCGAAAGATGGTGGTCTGCGGGTCGAGCCAGAGGGTTTTCAAACCGACGACCAGGATCAAAGCGACCGGCAGCCACCAGCGCGGCTGAAAATCCGTTGAACCATCGCCGGGCGCGGCCACAGTCGCCGGTCGAGCCACCTCCCCGCCCCGCCACCAGAAGGCCAGAACCAGCAGAGCCAGGCCGGCCAGACCGCTGATCCAGCCGCCGAGGCGTTGGGCGAAGGTGCCCTCATAGCGCAGGGTGACGGTATGGGTCCCCGCCGGCAGGTCGAGCAGCGCATAGCCGCTGGCCTCCAGGGGGCGCAGCGGGCGCGGCTGGCCATCGACGTAGGCCGCCCAGCCGGGGAAATAGAGCAGGTGCCAGCGAGCGGTGAAAGCCAGCGGCGTTTCCAGGCGGACCTCCTGGCGGCGCGCCGTCCGCTCAACTTCGAGGATGCGGCCACCTTCGGGCAGATTCGCCAGGGGGCTGGCCTCAACCCGGCTTAAGTCATCGCCGGTGATCGGCTGGTAGCGCCAGCGCGGCAGAAACTCGTTGAAAGCGGTCAGGCCAGGCGTGTTTTGCTCCAGGCTGGCCAGTTGGGCCCGGCGCACCGTCAGCGGGTCGTCAAAAGTCGCGTATTGATACTGGAGTTCGGGGTACAGCACGGGCAGCGCGCCCAGCACGGCCAGCACACCCAGCAGGCGCACGACCGTGGTCTGCCAGCGCCAGCGCCCGTGAAAGACCAGCAGCCCGGCGATGACCGCGCCGGAGAGAGCCACCAATCCCAACAGCCGCGTCCGAAACTGAATGAGGGCCAGAGCCGGAACGGCCCGCCACAGCCCATCGGCGGCTGAAGTTTGGGAGGCCAGGACCATCAAGCCAACCAGAACAAAACCGGCCATCAAAATCGCGGGTTGTCGCCTCCCTGCGCGCCAGCCGAGCCACGCGCCCACAGCTCCCAGCAGCAGGAGGAAAGCGGGCAGCAAGCCCAGGCGGTCGCCGATGGCGTTGTTATCCAGCCCCACATCGTAGCCGGGCGGGGATTGCAGCAACTCGCTCAGGCGCAGCGGGTTTTCGGCAATGCTGACATATCCAACCTGGGTGATGTTGTCAAGCTGGACGAAATCCCGCTCCAGCAGAAAGGGGAGGATGGAAAAGGCGGCCAGGAGGAAACCGCCGCCGACAACCGCCACGGGCAACCAGGCCCACCGCCGGCCTCGCTCGGCAAGGAGGGTTAAGGCCAGCAGGCCCAAAACCGGCAACAACAACAGCGCCGAGAGATTATGGGTCAGGATGATCAGCGCCCACAGGACAGCCGCCACAGCCAGGCGCAAGCCGCCGGGAAATTGCACGGCTCGAACCAGGCCCCACAAAGCCCAGGGGGAGAGCGCCAGGGCCATTCCCTGCGGAGAACCGCGCTCGAACAGGTCCCGCAGCAGGGGCAAGGCGTAGGTGAAGATGGCCGCGGCGGTCAGCGCGCCCGGTATCCGCCCGCCGAGGGCCAGGACCAGGGCAAAAGCCCCCGTCGAGGCCAGGATCAGGGCCAGGGCCACCAGCAGCCGGTAGGCCAGCGGAAAGGAGAGCCCTAGCGCATGCAGGCCATCCAGCGCAAAGTACAACAGGGGGGGATAAAAGGAAAAGAGCGGGCCGCCCAATCCGGCGTTGAGGGCCTGGCTCCAGACGGGGAAAAACCAGCCCTCGGCCCGCGCCGCCGAGAAGAGCACGGCCCGGTAAATGTGCAGGGTGGCCGCATCGTGGGCGTGGGCTTCGATGGGCTGGGTCAATGCCCGGACAACCGCCAGGGCCGGGATGAGCAGGGCCACGGTCCAGGCGTAGAGGGCGGGCTCGTCTCGTTTCAAAATTGACACATTAAATGTCACCATCTCCAGCGCGTGGCAAATTGTAGCATAGCCTGACCCAAATACAAATGCTCGCCGGGCAGCTCTCGCGGCAACGATTTTCGTTGACAAACCGAACGGAATATGTTATCTTACG
>JBHHXL010000571.1:0-2537 GCA_046757065.1 Anaerolineae bacterium | reverse complement strand
TCGTTGAAACGCTCGTTGCCGCAGTCCGTAGCGTAAACGTGAGCGGTGTACTCGTGCAGGAACAGGAAGGGGTAGGCCAGGTAAAGCGCGAAATCGTGGCCGAAGGTAAAACGGGCCAGCACGACATTGGAGAGGCTCTGTTCGCGCTCGTCATCCCGATAGCTGGCGTAGTAGGCCAGCGGAGCCGCTCGATAGCCGAACGGTTCGGCCAATAGAGCGACCCGGTCATCCCTGGCCGGTGCGCCGTAGTCGATTTTGAGATGGCACTCGCGGCCAAGTCGTTCGTGGGTTTCCGTCCAGGGGGAAGTTGCAAAGAAGCGGCGGGCCAGGTCACGGCCCTGAGCGTGAAATCGCTCCAGGTCCGCCCGGTAATTCCAGGCGGGGGCGCGGTCGTGGATGGCAGCGACCACCTCGTCGAAAATTGCGGCCGCCCGCTCATTCGAGTCACGGAACAAACTGGCCTGAGCGCGCAGCAGATCTCCAAGCTGCCCGGCCCCACGAGGCAGGTCATTGGCCGAGGAACGCTCAAAGAAATTGTGCAAGGCTTCGTTGAAGCGTTGTAAACACGTCCCGTAATCCAGACGTAAGTCGGCCTGAGTAGCAACGTGTAACTTGTGCCACCGATTCAGCAACTCGCGACAGGCCAGGGTGTAAATACCAAGCTTGATGGCCACCCCCTCGGGTAAAGTCATTGCGCCATCGCACCTGGCCTAATTCTTGCCTTCGCCTGTCTTCTGCCCGGGTTTGGGTTTCTGTTTGACCTCAAACCGCTGTTTCAGACGCGGCAAGATCAATTCCTTGTAGGTTTCCAAAGCTATCCCGGAAAGCAAGGTCAGGCCAACGATGATCACGGCGTCGGTGGGGAAGGTCTTCTCGACCTGGACCTGGATGTGCTCATCAGACAGAAGATCGGCCCGGCCGGCCTCGCGTAACGTCGCCTGGATCAGGGGCAGTACTTCTGCTTTACCGGAGGCAATGGTATCCGGTGGAATGGGGGTGAGTTCTAATTTGATGACTTCCAGGGGGTCAGGCACAGCGATTCCCTCCCAAATCTTTGAAACGAGATGGCGTGCATTATAACACATCCAACCAGGAATCGGAAATGCGCTAATGCCGAGAGCGTGTTTCAGGAGAGGCGTGTCCCCAAGGCGTCACGGCAAGGCCTGGAATGGCAAAACTTATGTCACGTAACGCCATTCGAAAGTCTTGCGGTAGCCGTAGTCGGTGCTGAAGCTGGAGAAGACCTTGCGCGGCAGGCGGCTGACCGAGTGGCGCGAGTGCCGGGCCAGGCTGCGCAGCCCGCGCTGGGCGATGCGCAGCGGGTGGTAAACGGTCCGGCACAGCCGGTCGTACTCGCGTTCGAACTCCTCAACCGTCATCTGGCGGGGGTAGTAGGTGACGTGGGCCGTGTCGTACAAGCGCCAACTTTTGCCGGGGATCAACCGGTTTTCCCGGATCAACTGCTCGCGGAAGGGCGTGCCCGGATAGGGGGTCAGGATGGTCTGGCTCATGCTGTCCAGGCCGGCCTGCCGGGCGAAGCGCCAGGTGTCCCACATCGTCTGCGGCGTGTCTTCATCGAAGCCGTAGACAAACAGGCCCACCACGCCGATGCCGTGCTTTTGAATGTTCTTGATGGCCTCGAAGTACTCCGAGGTTTGGCCCTTGCTCTTGCCGCCCAACTCCCGCCGGTTTTTGGGATTGACCGACTCGAAGCCGATGAAGAACTTGTCCAGATGCGCCCGGCGGGCCAGGTTCAGCAGGTCGGGGTATTTGCTGACCATCATCTCCGCCTGCGTGGTCCAGCCTCGCAGGGGCAGTTTCGCCAGGGCCAGGAACAGTTTTTCGGTGTAGCCGGGGTCGATGGCGAAGGCCAGGCCGAAGTTATCGTCGGTCAGAAAGAAGCGGTTGATCTGGCGGCGCTCGATCTCCTCCACGATCTCCTCGACCGGGCGGAAGCGCATCTTCTGGCCGCTGACGCGGATGGCGGTGCAGAAGGAGCAGTTGCGGGGGCAGCCCCGGGTGATCTCCAGGAGCGGGGTCCAATAGTTGCGGTTTTCATCAACCTGGCGGATGACCCGGTCCGTCAGGCGGGCGATGCCGGCCAGATCGGCCCACTGGGTGTCGTTGTAATGCGGCTGGACGGTGTCGTTCAGCACGTCCTGGATGAATTGAGGCCAGGTGTAGTACGCCTCGCCGGTGAAGATGACGTCGGCCCAGCGAGCCACATCCTCCGGCATCAGCGTGGCGTGCGCGCCGCCCACGGCCACCAGGGGCACTTTGGCCTCCTGGCGCGCGATTCTGGCGAAGCGTTCCGCCGTTTCGATGGCCAGGGTTTTGGAGGTGATGCCAACCACGTCGCCGGGGCCCAGCTCGCGGCGGATTTTGTCATCCA
The DNA here is from genome assembly GCA_046757065.1 of Anaerolineae bacterium. GTDB lineage: Bacteria > Chloroflexota > Anaerolineae > 4572-78 > JBHHXL01 > JBHHXL01. The sequence continues at coordinate 145 of JBHHXL010000571.1, read as the reverse complement.
GCGGCTCCAGGTTTTCGTCCCAGATTTCAACCGGGATGTCCTCGGGCACCAGCGAGGCCAGGCGCATCAGGGTATAGGGCACGCCGGTGGCCCGCCCCCAAATGCGGCCCTCGCGACCGGGATGTATCAACACAATCTTGCGAAT
>JBHHXL010000570.1:0-2545 GCA_046757065.1 Anaerolineae bacterium | reverse complement strand
CTTAGAAATCTAATCGATGTGGCTATTACGCCTAAAAATGTATATGGGCGTAGGGTAAGCATCACGGTCGACCTGAAAAACAAGGGTATAATCGTCTATGGCAGATTTTACCTCCTCTAACGCCCAATCGAACTCTTCGGCGTAGATGTAGTAATCAGGTTGGTAATGCCAAAAACCCCAGGCAAACCCCTCGGAGGCTATATGAGGCGTGACCGTTGGATCGGTCAGACCGGCCAGATCGACGATCCGGTTATCGGTAAAGTAGCCCAGATAACCGATCTCGATGAAGGCCACGCTGTCTTCGGGCGCGGTGTTGGCCGCCAGCCAGCGAGATACCGCCCGATAGGGCGTTCCCCTGGCATCACCGGCGAAATCCTGGGCCTGGAAAATAACGTAGGTTAAGCCGGGGTATAGCAAAGCAACGGCCAGAACCGTCGTTGCCAGCCCAACCAGCATCCGTGAACGGGCAGACCGGTCTTCCAGAACCAGCGCCAGCAACCAGGCCAGGCCAACGCCGGCCATCAATTGGAAAATGAAAACCACGTGCAGCACGTACCAATAATAGGCGCTTGGATTCAGGAGGCTGTAGCCCAGCAGATAGGCCACTCCCCATACGATAAGGAGGCTCAAAACGCTGCGCCGTCGAAGCACAAAAACAAACCCCAGGGCAATCAAGATGACGTAAGCGTTGACGATCCCCAGGCCGAAAACCCCAAAGCTGCGCAGGTAATTGGGCAACAGGTCCAGGAACATCCTCCCGGCAAAGTCCCGTCCCGAAGGCAGCCGGGCCTGGGCCTGCTTGGCGGCCAGCGTGTTCGGAATGACCGAGCCAAACGTGAGCAGCGCGTACACGGCCCAGATTGCAACCACACTTGCCGCCCCGACGCCAAACCAGATCGGGAGGCGACGCCGGCGATGCCACAAATAGCCCAGCAAAATCAGACCCACCAGCGCTCCTTCCCCCCGGGTCAGGGCCAGCGCCCCAACGCTCAACCCGGCCAGGAACCCTTTGTCCCGGAGGCTGAAATAAAAGCTCAACATCAACAAGAACTGGAATAGCCAGATTTCCATTCCGATAAAACCAACCCAGCCCTGCACGGTCAGCAAGGGGATGCTGGCGGCGAGGGCCGCCGTAGCCGGTCGAAGGCCGGTCTGGCGCAGAATCAAATAGAATATCCAGGCCGCGCCGATCCAGGCTGCGACGCTAACAAGAATTGCGATTTCAATCACGCTCCACCAGGGGAGCAAGTTCGCCAGGAACGCAACCAGCATGGTAAACAGAGGGGTCGTCGTTCCCAACGTGGCCGGGGGGTGGTTGTAAACAAAGCCCTGGCCTTGGGCCAGGTTCTTGGCATAAGTGAGCGTAATGTAGGTATCGTCATTGAGGTTTTGATGTTGGAAAATGGGGATGGCGACCCGGATAACGGCGCAACCGCTCAACAGCAGGAAGGCAACCGCCAGGTACTTTTCCAACGCCAGGTTAGAAAACTTCGCCATTTGATCGCTAACAACCTTCCCGTGTTGGTGCTCGCCGATTCTATGCAACATCGGTCATCCAGCAAATCATCAAGTGCCCACGTTCAAACCCCACCGGGCGCGGTGGGCGCGGTGGAACGATCAAATCACGTACAAAATCAACACGACCGCCCCGGCCCACAAAATCAAACTTATTTGCAGAGGACGATCCTGCAATACCACTTCGTCTGGCGCGCCGCCGTTGCCCTGCACGTGAATGACATACAACCACCGAAAAATACCATAGATGACAAAGGGAATGGTCAGCATCATCAAATGGTTTTGGGGCAACCCTTCCGCGGAAAACGTATACAGGGAGTAGGCCATGACCGTGCTGGCGGTCACAATCGAAATCATCTGATCCAGAAAGGGGCGATTGTAATGCTCAAGAATGGACCGCGTATTGTTGTTGTCGCCCATCAGCACCAGCTCCTGGCGTCGTTTGCCCAGGACCAGAAAGAGCGCCAGCAGCGTCGTGCACACGTACAGCCACGGCGAGAAGCGCACCACGGTGATCAGAGAAACCCCCGCGCCCACCCGCAAAACGAAGCCGGCGGCGACGGCCAGGACATCAACAATGACCACATTCTTCAGGTAGAATGAGTAGGCGATTTGCAACCCCAGATAACCGAACAGGATCAGGCCGAAGCCGACACTCAACCAGAAGCCTAACGGGAGAACAACCGCCGGCAGAATAACCGCTGCCACAATGGCCGCGCCTTTCGAAATCTGCCCCGAGGCCAGGGGGCGGTTCCGTTTTTTGGGATGAAGCCGATCTTTCTCCAGATCGACCAGATCGTTGATCACATAGACCGTCCCGGAAATAAGGCACAGCAGGGCAAACCCGAACACGGTCATCAGGAGAGGGGTTGCCTCAAGCAGCTTGCCATCAAAGATTAACGCGCCGAAGATGAACAGATTCTTGGTCCACTGCTTCGGGCGCATCGTTTTCAGTAAGCCGAATATCACCGATGGGCTCCATCCAAAATTCGAGTAATCATACTTCAAGGAATGGCATCTGGCAAAAGCA
>JBHHXL010000569.1:0-2547 GCA_046757065.1 Anaerolineae bacterium | reverse complement strand
TAACGCGACCTAAGCTGCTCCGGGTGCGCCCGTTATCGCGTCGAGAGGCGCTCTCCTATCGGTAGGGCTGGGAGCCGGGGGAGCGTGAAAAAAGGTGGCACCGCGAGGAATCCCTCGCCCTTTTCGGGCGGGGGTTTTTTGTTCGATCAGGCCAGACAGGAGGACCAGGATGCTTGACCTCAATTTCATCCGGGAAAACCCGGACCAGGTGAAAAAGGCGCTCGTTGACTTAAACACCGAAGCGCCCATTGACGAGATTCTGGAGTTGGACGGGCAGCGACGCGCCCTGCTCAGGGAGGTAGAGGCGCTGCGCGCGGAGCGAAACGCCGGTTCCAAGGCCATCGGCGTGCTGATGCGCGAAGGCAAAACGGCGGAGGCCGAAGCCCAGAAGCAGCATATGGGCGAAATCGGGGACCGGATCAAGGCCCTCGATGGGCAACTGCGCCAGATCGAAACCGCCCTGGCCGAGAAGCAGTTGTGGGTGCCGAACATGCCCCACGAAAGCGTCCCCCTCGGCCCCGACGAGGACCACAACGTGGTGGTGCGCGAATGGTATCCCGACGGCAAATTGCCCGACTTCGATTTTGAACCGCTGCCGCATTGGGACCTGGGCGAGACGCTGGGCATGATCGATTTTGAGCGGGGCGTGAAGATGAGCGGCACGCGCTTCTACCTGTTCCAGGGGGCCGGAGCCGCCCTGCATCGCGCCCTGACCAACTGGTTCATCGACGTCGGCCTCCGCGATCACGGCTACACCGAAATCTACCCGCCCTTTATGGTCCGGGAGAAGGCGATGGTCGGCGCGGCCCACCTGCCCAAGTTCCGCGACAATATGTACTACGATGCCGAGGAGGATTACTGGTTCATCGGCACGGCCGAGGTGCCGCTGACCAACATCTTCGCCGATGAGATTCTGGATGTCGAGCAGTTGCCCGTAAAATACCTGGCTCACACCCCCTGCTTCCGCCGCGAGAAGGTCAGCGCCGGGCGCGATGTGCGCGGCATCAAGCGCGTCCACCAGTTCGAGAAGGTGGAGATGTATCACTTCACCACGCCTGAGACCAGCTACGACGCCCTCGATGAAATTGTGGCCAACGCCGAGGACCTGGTCCAACGCCTGAAAATCCCCTACCGCGTCGTCCAGATGTGTACGGGGGACCTGGGCTTCGCCGCCGCGATGAAATTCGACCTGGAAGCCTGGAGCCCCGGCAGCGGCGAGTGGATCGAAATCAGCTCGTGTAGCAACGTGACCGATTTCCAGGCGCGGCGGGCGAACGTCCGCTTCCGGCGCGAGCGGGGGGCGAAGCCTGAGTTTGTGCACACCCTCAACGGGTCGGGGCTGCCGCCGGGTCGCGTGATGATCGCGGTCATGGAAAACTACCAGCAGGCCGACGGCAGCATCGTCGTGCCGGAGGTGTTGAGGCCCTATATGGGCGGGCTGGAGGTAATCAAATGAGGGCGTGGGGCGCGAGCGGAGTTTTAGGCCAGCTTCAAATTGGGGATCACGTCTAAATCCCAACCTGAAACCTCGTTGCGGGCCAGGCGCCAGTGGGCGGCTGCGCCGATCATGGCCGCGTTATCGGTGCAGAGGAAGAGCGGGGGCACCCGCACCGGACGCTCGGAGCGGCGGGCCATCTCCTGGCGCAGGAGGGCGTTGGCGCTGACGCCGCCGGCGATCAGAATTTCGGCGGCCTCAAGCTTTTCGGCGGCGGCGATGGTCTTTTCAACCAGGATGTCGACGACCGCCTTCTGGAAACTGGCCGCCAGGTTTTGGACCGGCATCCCCGAAACCTGGAGCGGTAGCTGGCCCTGGGCCAAGTCGCCCGGTTTTTGCAGGGCAAGTCTGTCATCGTACTTCTGAACGAGGCGCAGCAGGGCCGTTTTCAGGCCGGAGAAACTGAAATCGAACGACCCGCCCAGCCGGGCCCGGGGCAGTTTGAAGGCGGCCGGGTTCCCCTCCCTGGCCGTTTCCTCGATGGCCGGTCCCCCCGGATAACCCAACCCCAACAGGCGAGCGGCCTTGTCGAAGGCCTCCCCCGCTGCGTCGTCACGGGTGCGGCCCAACACCTGATAATGGCCGTGGTCGCGCACGAAGATCAGTTCGGTGTGGCCCCCGGAGACGATGAGGCTTACGACCGGGAAGCTGATCTGCGGCCTGCCCTCCTCATCCCCGCCGGTCCCAGATGTATCCAGCCAGTTGGAATAGAGATGGCCTTCCAGATGGTTGACGCCGACCAGGGGCACGTCCAGGGCCAGCGCCAGACCTTTGGCCGCGTTGACTCCAACCAGCAACGAGCCGGCCAGGCCCGGGCCGTAGGTGACGGCCACGGCCTCAAGCTCGTTCCAGCCGGCGCGGGCCTCGACCAGGGCCTGCCGGATGACGGTGTCGATGGCCAGGATGTGCTGCCGCGAGGCCACTTCGGGAAAGACGCCGCCGTAGCGGCGGTGGAGGTCAATCTGCGAGGCCACCACGTTGGAGCGGACCGTCCGCCCCTCCTGGATGACGGCGGCGGCAGTTTCATCGCAAGAAGTCTCGATGGCCAGGAT
>JBHHXL010000568.1:0-2550 GCA_046757065.1 Anaerolineae bacterium | reverse complement strand
GGGGTGAATCTTTCACGCTCCCGGTGGTGTGCCGGAGGCTCATGATAACTCCTGTTCCCAGTGATCGGTTCTATTTGTCGATGATGTTCCCCTCGTTGTCCACCACAACCACCGGACCCAATTCCTCTAATTGCGATTTGACCAGCGCCGCGTCGCCGACGACGACGATGATCGGCTGCTCGGAATCGATGTATTCGGCGGCGGCGGCCAGGGTCTCGTCGGCGGTGACGGCCTCGATTTGTTGCAGGTAGGTGTTCAATTCCTCCGGGGGCAGGCCGGTCAGGTGGCGGCTGGCAAGCTGTCGAGCATAGTTGGCCGGGTTCTCGATGCTCAGGGCGAAGCTGCCGATCAGCAGCCCCTTGGCATCCAGCAGCTCCGGGGCCGGTACCGTTTCGGTGCGGATCGTTTCCAACTCCATCAAAATCTCGCGGATGGCGTCGCCGGCGTGGTCCTGGGCGACATTGGAGATGACCCGGAAGGTGCTGGTGTCGTTGGGGCGTCCGAAGCGGCTGGAGACGCCGTAGGTGTAGCCCTTATCCTCGCGCAGGTTGAGGAAGAGGCGCGAGGAGGCGCCGCTGCCCAGGACGGTGTTGGTCACCAGCAGGGCGTAGCGGTCCGGGCTGCGGGCGTTGATGGCCCGGTTGCCAACGTGGATGGTGGCCTGCTCGGAGGCGGGCCGGTCCACCAGGTAGATGACCGAGGTATCGCCCAGGATCGCCTGGGGGTAGTCCAGGAAATCGGGGACGGGGCCGGACGGCCAGCCGCCGAAGACGCGCTCGGTTTGGGCCCGGGCTTCCTCGGCGCTGATGTCGCCCACGATCACCAGCAGGGCGTTGTTGGGCTTGACGAAGGTCTGGTAGAATTCAACCACGTCCTCCCGCGCCAGGTTTTCGACCGTTTCCGGCAGGGTGTTGTAGCCGTAGGGATGGTTGCCGTAGGCGATCCGGTTGAACTGGCGATTGGCCAGGGTGCCGGGATTGACCTCATCCTGGGCCAGCAGGGTCAGCGTTCGCTCCTGCAAGACGTCGAATTCCGGCTGGGGAAAGGTGGGGTCGCGGGCCAGGTTGGCCAGCAGGTTGAAGGCCAGGCGGGTGTTGGCCGTGGGCGCTTCCAGGGACAGCGAAATCCATTCCAGAGCGGCGCTGGCCCCGACGGAGCCGCCCACGGACTCGATCCGCTGGGCGATCTGGTCCGCCGAGCGAATGGCCGTGCCCTTGGTCAGCAACTCGGCCATAAAATCGGCCACGCCCTGCTTGTCCGCCGGGACGCTGGCGTTGGAGCCGCCGACGAACAGTTGCAGGCGCAGCTTGGGCACTTCGCCCTGCTCGACGAAGATGGCCTGCAGGCCGTTGTCGAGGGTGAAGGATTCAAAGGGCGGCAGGCTGCTCTCCGAGACGGGCAGGGCGGCGGGCACCTCCGTCCGGCTGATGACGCCAGCGGGCAGACCGGCCAGCACGTCGCCGGTCAATTCGATTTCCAGCACGTCCGGGCCGGTCTGCCGGCCGGGTTCAGCTTCGACCGGTTCCACCACGGGACCGGCGGCTTCGGCCAGCACCTGCGCCCCCTCCGGCAGGGTGACCAGGACGTTCATCGGGCGGTTGCAGAGGTAGGTTTCGGCGGCGCGCTGGATGTCGTCCAGGGTGACGGCCTCGAATTGGGCCAGCTCGCCGGCGATGGCCGCCGGATCGCCAAAGGTCAGGATGGCGTCTTGCAGCCACTCGGCGCTGTTGAGGGCGGACTCGCGGAAGGAATTGATGGTGCTGATCTGCTGCCGCGTCTTGACCCGGTCCAGCTCGGCCTCGGTCACGCCGCCGGCGATGACCTGGTCGAACTCCGCTCTGATGGCGGCCTGGACCGCTTCGATGCTGTCACCGGCGTTGGGAAACGCGCCGGTGAAGAGCAGGCTGGCGCCGGCGAAATCCTGCAAACCAATGAAGGCGCTGGCCGCCAAGCCCTCCTGGACGATGTTCCGCTGGAAGCGGCTGCTGTCGCCGCTGCCCAGGATGTCGGCCAGCAGGCTCAGGGCGTAAAAATCGGGCGTGCCGCGCGGGGGGCCGACCACGCTGGCCGCGTGGCGCGGCAATTCGACCTGGGCGTCGATCAGCGTTTCTTCGTAGCCGATCTGGCAGCTCGTGGCCGGATCGAGGCGCAGGGCGGGAAACGCATCGGGCAGGGGGTAGCGCTCAAGCACCGGCACGACCGCCTGTCCGGCGGGGATGTCGCCGAAATAGGCCTGCACCAGCGTTTGGGTCAGGCCGATGTCGATGTCACCGACGATGACCAGGGTGGCATTGTTGGGCTGGTAGTAGGTCTCGAAGAATTGCTGCACCTCGGGCAGGGTGGCCGCCTGCAAATCCTCAACGCTGCCGATCACCGCCCGCTCGTAGGGGGGATAGCCCTGCATCGCCTGGGTAAAGAGGCGCAGGTTGGAGAAGCCGTAGGGCCGGTTAGCCACGCGCTGGTTAAACTCCTCGATGACCACCTGGCGCTCGGTGTCAAACGCCTCCTGGGTGACGGCCAGCGAGGCCATGCGGTCGCTTTCCAGCCACA
>JBHHXL010000567.1:0-2558 GCA_046757065.1 Anaerolineae bacterium | reverse complement strand
GTCCAAGGGGAGTGGGGATCTTTGGGAATTCCAAATGAATCTCCGATAATATTTTAATATTATACCGATTCACTAACTGCCGCACATCAGCACATCGTGGAAAGAATTGGGTTCTTCGTCCTTTAGTGGGCTAAGCGATTAGTCAAAAAGAGGCCAACTGAGGTAGATTTGGTTCGCTAGCAACAAACCAGATTGCCCCAGGAGGCCTCCAGATGAAACAGAGTATAAGAGTTGTTGACGAGGTTGGCAAGGAAGTACCTCATGCGTTGACGGAGTTGCTGGGCTTGGAAGACTTCACTGTAGTGGGCTATGAAATTCACGAACACGAAGCGTTGTTTTTCCTGTTCTGTGTTGTCAAGCACAATGTGGCCATCTGTCCCGACTGCCATCGTATCTCGGAGACGCCCCATGAGTACAAGCGGCGGGTCAAGCGTGACTTGCCAGCCTTTGGCCTGCAATGTTACCTGGAATATGATCACCGGCGGTTCAAGTGTCTGTACTATGGTAAGCCTATGTTTGCACTTATGCAATTATCGTCAACTTATCGCGGTTTTTGGCACTACATCTTGTGTTCAGAGAAGCGGCAGAAACACAACATATAGGGCATTTTCAAAAAGTGCAAAGATAGTGAGATTCGATTTCACCAAGAAAATATGGGATAATCAGGGGGCAATCTGATCGGCATTCAAAGGCTATCGTGTCCCGTTGAGGACTATCAATAAGATTACCCCTGAATGAAGATTGCTGAGTATCAGGGATGAGACATAAAGACAACATCCCGGAATAGTGTTTTTGTCGTCATCACCTTCAGCTTACTCTGGTAATTAAATGAGGGGTGTGCATAATTCAAATTTGCACCAATTATCGGCCGTAGAATCGAGGAGCAAGGCATCCCCGGATGCCGAGCGGGGTCCAATAGAGGCGCACCTGGGGGTGCTCACTCCTCAAAATGGACACTTATGCACACCCCTCAGTTAACTTTCATAAGCCCTCAAAAAAGCACTAAAGTGCCCACTACCAACTCATTGGCTCATTCAGTTGGGGGGGTTAGCTCCGGGCGCCGCCGCGCCGCCTCCTCCTCACTTGCGCAACCTGTCAGAACGGGTTAAACTCCGCCCGGCAAAAATCCATTGGCGAGTAACAGGCAGCTATCTATGCCCTCAAGTCTTTCTTATCGAGATGCCCTGTCTTACATCTACAGCTATACCAACTTTGAACGCAAGACGATGCCCAAATACGATATGGACTTCCTCGATTTGGGGCGCATCCAAACCTTACTGGCTCGTCTGGGCAACCCCGACCGCAAATTCCCGTCGCTATTGATTGCCGGGACCAAAGGCAAGGGTTCCACGGCGGCCATCTGCGAGGGTATCTTGCGCGCCGCCGGTTACCGGACGGGGTTTTATCTGTCGCCACATCTGCACACCTTCCGCGAGCGGATCCGGGTCAACGGGGAGATGGTCAGCGCGGGGCACGTCGCCGGGCTGGTAGACGAACTCCGGCCTCACTTCGAGGCTGTCCCCGGCCTGACCGCCTTCGAGGTGATCACCACCCTGGCCTTCACCACCTTCGCCGGGGCCGGGGTCGATGTGGCCGTGTTGGAGGTCGGGCTGGGCGGGCGGCTGGACGCAACCAACGTCACCGAGGCCGCCGTGGCCGTGATCACCTCGATCAGCTACGACCACACCCATCTCCTGGGCGATACCCTGTCTCTGATCGCCCGCGAGAAGGCCGGGATCGTCCGGCCCGGCGCGTTGGTGGTCAGCGCGCCGCAATTCCCGGAGGCGATGACCATCATCGAAGAGGTCTGCCAGGAGCGGGAGGCCAACTTGCTGGTTGTTGGCGATTCGCCGGCCTGGCAGTGGACGCCGGGCCGGGCCACGCTCAAGGGCCAGTCGTTTCACCTGAACGATGAAAGGTACTGGCTGCCCCTGCTCGGCGCGCACCAGGTAGCCAACGCGGTCACGGCGATGGCGGCCATCGACGGTCTGCGGCAGCGGGCCGGGTTGACCATTCCGCAAAGCGCCATCGCCGAGGGCGTGCGCACCGTGCAATGGCCGGGCCGCCTGGAGATTTTGGGACGCGACCCGTATGTGGTGGTCGATAGCGCTATGAACGGCGATTCGGCGGAGAAGTTGCAGCGGGCCCTGCACGAGTACTTTCCCGGTCGCGAGGTCATCCTCATCATCGGCGCCACCGCCGATCACGATTATAAAGCGATCTTGAAGATACTGCTGCCCCTTTCGCAGCGCGTTTTCGTTACCCAATCGCGCCATCCGCGAGCTGCCTCCCCGGAGGTGCTGGCTCAGGCCGCCGCTGCCCTGGGGTATGGCGTAACGACCATACCCAACGTCGCGGATGCCCTGGCGGCTGCTCTGGCGCTGGCCCGGCCCCGGGCGCTGGTTTGCGTCACCGGCTCCCTGTTCTGCGTGGCCGACGCGCGCGAGGCCTGGGCCCGCTACAAAAACCTGCCGCTGCCACCCTCGGACCCGGTGTAGAAACCTAGGGCAATCGCATAGATTATGTTAAGGGGGTCAGAATTTTAAGTAGATAGTCTT
>JBHHXL010000566.1:0-2561 GCA_046757065.1 Anaerolineae bacterium | reverse complement strand
GCAGCCAGCACGGCCTGGGCGGCAAAATCCTGGACGCTATTGATCTGCCCTGATCCGGGATGGTATCTAGGGGGAGCGCTCCAAAAATCCTCTGACCCGTTTTTGGATGAGCGGCTCGACATCTTGCGAAACATCGTACCAGGCGATATCGGGCGCGTCGAGCCGGAACCAGTTGTATTGCTGCCGGATGAAGCGACGCGTTTCCTTTTTGAGCAGGGCCACGGCCTCTTCGAGGGTCGTCTGACCCTGCAAGTACAGGCCGATCTGCCGGTAGCCCAGGCCCGACATCGCCGGCAGGTCCCAGGCGTAGCCCCTGTCGTGTAAGCCCTGCACCTCGGCCAGCAGCCCCCTTTCCAGCATCGCCTCAATCCGCCGGTCGATGCGTTCGTACAGGGCCGGGCGAGGCATCGTCAACCCGATCTGCAAAACGCGATAGGGCGGCGGCTCCTTTTGCTGTTGCCGGCTGATGGGTTGGCCCGTTTTGTGAAACACTTCCAGGGCGCGGATGACGCGCCGCGTGTTGCGCGGATCGAGCTTGCCGGCGGCTGCCGGGTCTACCCCAGCCAGGCGGGCGTGGAGGGCGGCGGGTCCCAGGCGCTGCGCTTCCTCTTCCAGCGCCTCCCGGAAGGACGGGTCCGGCGGCACGCGAGGGATGCGCCAGCCTTCCAGCACGGCCCGCACCCACTGGCCGGTCCCGCCGACCAGCAGGGGTAAGCGCCCCCGCCGGTGAACTTCATCGATGGCTCGATAGGCTTTTTCCTGAAATTCGGCCAGCGAGAGCGTTTGATCGGGATCGACCACATCCAGGAGATGGTGGGGCACCCGCGCCCGCTCCTCCGGGGTGGCCTTGGCCGTGCCAATATCCAGCCCGCGATAGACCTGCCGCGAGTCGGCGGAGACCACCTCGCCCTCGAAGGCAATTGCCAGTTTCAGGGAGAGGGCCGTCTTGCCGACGCCGGTCGGCCCGATGATCGCCAGCAATGGGTTGGGAGCGGTATTCGTCATCAGTGGCAACACCTGTTTCACGTCGGGTCATTCTACCTCAGGCTATCCGCCGGGGCAACTCCCTATTTTCCCGCTACAGGATGTGGTATACTACCGTTAACGTTGGATAGCGTTGCAGGAGGAAAAAGCACGATGGAAACTGAAATGTCAACCAGTGCAGCCTCGCTGGAGATCCCAGACATCCACGATAGCATCCTGACGACCATTGGGTGGACCCCACTGGTGCGGCTCAACCGGGTCACGCGCGGCCTGCAGCCGGCGGTGCTGGCCAAGGTGGAGTTCTTCAACCCCGGCGGCTCGGTCAAGGACCGCATCGCCCTGGCCATCATCGATAAGGCCGAGCGGTCCGGCCAGCTCAAGCCGGGCGGCACCATCGTCGAGGCCACCAGCGGCAACACCGGTGTGGGCCTGGCGATTGCGGCGGTACTCAAGGGCTACCAGTGTGTGTGCGTGATGCCCGATAAAATGAGCGAGGATAAGATCCGTTTGCTGCGGGCCTACGGGGCGCGGGTTGTCATCACCCCGACGGCGGTTGAGCCCGACGATCCGCGCAGCTATTACTCGGTGGCCGACCGCATTGTGGCCGAGACGCCAAACGCCATTCTGGCCAACCAGTACCACAACCCGGTCAACCCCGAGGCCCACTACCGCCTGACCGGCCCTGAAATCTGGCAGCAAACCGGCGGCCAGATCGATGTGTTCGTGGCCGGGATGGGAACCGGCGGCACCATCACCGGCGTCGGGCACTACTTGAAGGAGCAAAATCCGGCCATCAAAATCGTCGGCGTTGATCCGGTCGGCTCCATCTTGCACGACCTGTACCAAACGGGCAAAACGGTGCCGGCCCACGCCTACAAGGTCGAGGGCATCGGCGAGGATTTCCTGCCCTCGACCCTCGATCTATCGGTCGTGGATGAAACGGTGCAGATCAGCGACAAGGAATCGTTTTTGATGGCCCGGCGGCTGGTCCGCGAGGAGGGCATTTTCTGCGGAGGCTCATCGGGGACGGCGGTGGCCGGCGCGCTGCGCTACATCCGCGCCCACGACCTGGGGCCGGGGACAATGGTGCTGGTCATCTTACCCGACTCCGGCTCTCGCTATTTGAGCAAGGTCTTTGACGATGACTGGATGCGGGAGAACGGCTTCCTGGAATCGGCCTGGGTGGAGGTCCGCGCTGCCGATATTTTGGTCGCCAAAACCATACAAACGGTGCACACCGCTCAGACCACCGACCGGCAAGCGGATGTCATCGCCTTGATGAAGCAGCACGACATCTCGCAAGTGCCGGTGGTGGAAGATGGCCGGCTGGCGGGCATCGTCACCGAAGTGGAGTTGTTGGACCATATGCTAACCGCCGGTCACGCCCACGACCCGGACGAAACGATCGAGGCCATCATTCGCCCCGACGTGACCACCGTCACCCCCAATACGCCGTTGGAGGCCCTGATGAGCGTCTTTGCCAACCGGCGGGTGGTCGTCGTCGTTGAGGAGGAGCAGGTGGTGGGCATCATCACCAAGATCGACCTGCTGGATTTTCTGGCCGGGCAGGTTCGCTA
>JBHHXL010000565.1:0-2581 GCA_046757065.1 Anaerolineae bacterium | reverse complement strand
AACCTGACCAAGCGCTGGGGGAGCGTCGTGGGAGCCGATGCCATCGACCTGGAGATTGAGGACGCTGAGTTCGTCGCTTTTCTGGGGCCATCGGGCTGTGGGAAAACCACCACCTTGCTGATGGTGGCCGGCATCTATAAGCCTACGGAGGGTACCATCAGATTTGACGGGCAGGTCGTCAACCGGCTGGCGCCCAAAGATCGCAATATCGGGATGGTCTTCCAAAGCTATGCGCTCTACCCCCACATGAGCGTCTTCCAAAACATCAGCTATCCACTCAAGCTCAAGAAAACCCCGAAGGAAGAGATGCGGAAGCGGGCACAGCGGGTGGCAGACATGATGGGCATTGGCCACCTGATGGACCGCAGGCCGGCCCAACTCTCCGGCGGTCAGCAGCAGCGCGTCGCCCTGGGTCGGGCGCTGGTCAAGGAGCCCCAGTTGCTGTTGTTTGACGAGCCGCTTTCCAACCTGGACGCTCGCCTTCGCCTCTCAATGCGCAGCGAAATCAAGCGCCTGCAACTTGACCTGGGCATTACCTCAATCTACGTCACCCACGACCAGGTAGAGGCGATGACCATGGCCGACCGTGTTGCTGTGATGAAAGATGGCAAGCTGCAAGCCTACGCGCCGCCCGATGAACTATACGACCAGCCCCGGACATTGTTCGTGGCCGGCTTCGTGGGCAACCCGCCAATGAACTTTGTAGATGTCGAAGTTGTCCGCGACAACGGTAAGTATCATGCACGCGCAGAGGAGCTAGACCTAGTCTTACCTCCCGATCGGGGTGAGAAAGCAGCCGGCAGGGGGCGGGTCATCCTGGGCATACGTCCTGAGGACGTGACCATTGCTCAGACAGGGACCCTCGGTGAAATCTACGTCGTTGAGCCGCTTGGCCGAGATGACCTGGTTGACGTTCGAGTCGGCGGGGCCGAAGTCCACGTACTGGCCGATCCCGCGCTCGGATTGAGAATGGGCACAGAGGTTGCGCTCGACTTCAACACCAATAAGGTACAATTCTTCGATCCGGAGACTGAGCAGTCATTGCTGTGGAATTAAGCGCGGCTCGCGTGAAGGGCTTCGCTGCCACTTTTCTTGTGCTTGCCGCAGGACTCTTCAGCCTCGCCGGCTGTGACATGCCATCTTCGGGGGATTCCCTCGGGGTGGCTAGCACGGCGCGGGTCGAAGTGATCCTCTCTGAATTGGAAAATCCTCGTGGCGTGGCGGTAGGCCCGGCTGGCGAGATGTTCGTCGCCGAGGCCGGCACGGGCTACGCCGCCGTCGATCCCTCGCGGATGACGGGCAAACTCACCAGGTTCGCCGACCGCAACAGCGACGGCGATTTTGACGACGAGGGCGAGGCCGAGCGTTGGTTCAGCCACTTACCCACCTACAACGCTCTCCAGTTCTTCAAAACCCACCGCGACGAAGTCAACGGCCCAGGCGACGTGTTGCTGCACCCCGACGGGCGACTCTTCCTCTCCGTGGATGGCGGATTCGACGACCTCGCGCTGTTCGAGATCAGCCCGGAAGGGCGCGTTGGTCGCAATCTGGCCAACCGCAGCAACATGAACGGTATTGCCTTCAATCTCAGGCAAGATAGCATCTACGCAGTTGAGAGTATGGCCAACGGACTCATTGAGGTCACGCTCAAGGGTGATCTGCGTGAAATTGTCGCCTTTCCACTACTGGACAGCGGTCAGCAGGCGGTGCCGGCCGGCCTAGCGGTTGACCCCCAAACCGGCGAGATCCTCATCGCCCTGTTTTCCGGAGCCGCTGTGGATAAGGAGGCTCGCGAAGTCATCCCCTTCGTCCCTGGCGACGCCAAAGTAGTGCGTGTGGACCCAGAAACCGGCCAGATCGCTGACGAGATCACCGGGCTGACCACAGCGGTTGATGTGGCGGTTGATGACCCAGGCAACGTTTACGTCGTCGAGATGGCCGCCGCATACGCCGATCCGCTTCCGGTCAAGTTCGACCTCTTCGATCCCGACGCGCCTCCGCTTGCCGGCGGCTACCAGCGCTTCAGCGGGCGGGTTACGCTCTACCCAGCCGGCGGTGGCCCGTTACGGGTGTTGGCCGGCGGGCTCGACATGCCCACCAATATTACCCTGGGCCCAGACGGTGCGCTGTACGTTTCCACCGGGCAAGGCACGCCGGGCCGGCCTATTCCCGGGCCGGACGGACCGACGAAGATCGTGGGCGAGATTCTTCGGATCACGGGCTTCCTGAGTAGAGATTAGAGATTGGAGATTGGAGATTGTATTGAGGTGCAGGGGAGAGAATGGAAAAGCAGATCGGAAAGATCAGGCAAGGCGAGGCGAGCAATGAATTGCCCGCCTGCTACAAAAAACCTGTTAAAACAGGTTGATCAAGCAACGAAACAGTGCGTTTCAACGCACTTCTTGTATCAGACGCGGCGTCCCGAGCCTGTCGAGGGGGCGAATTCATTCGTCGGCTGGCTCGGTCGGGAGACCCTCGGCGATCTAGCAATCATGGGAAGGTTGAATGAATAGCAAGGAACGGGTCTTAGCTGCCATAGACCACGTGGAACCTGACCGTGTGCCGGTGGACATGTGGGCTA
>JBHHXL010000564.1:0-2585 GCA_046757065.1 Anaerolineae bacterium | reverse complement strand
TTGACAGGCTTCCCCTTGCTGCGTACAATCAATAGATCGGCTCACCATCTCCAACCGTGGCAGCGATGCCCTATGAATCTGGTCGCCTTGCTTCGTCTCTTGAACTACATAGATTCCTTCAACGCGGTCGTCGCTCGCCTCCACGAGGCTCAGACCATCGCCCAACCGCTAGGGGTGCTGACGGCGGCCAGACCGGCGTTTCTGGCGGCCGTTCAGGCCGAGTTGCAGCGCCCGCTGCTGGTCATCACCGCCCGCGCCGACCGGGCCCGGCTGCTGACCGACCAATTGCAGATGTGGGTGCAAAACCCTTCGGCAGTTGTGCGCCTGCCCGATCCTGACGCTTTGCCCTACGAGCGGGTGGCCTGGGGCCGCCAGACAACGGCAGGGCGGCTGACGGCATTAACCGCCCTGGCGAGCTGGAATAACAGCCTCCGGGGGCCAGCGCCGGAGGGCGATCCCCCCCCTCCGCTGGTGGTTACCTCCGCCAGGGCCCTGATGCAAAAAACCCTGCCCCCGTCCGTCTTCCAACAGGCTCTCAGAAGCACCGCCGTGAACCAGCAAACCGGCATGAACCACATGGTCAACCATTGGCTTCGCCTTGGCTATCGTCCCAGCGAGGTCGTTGAGCGTGTCGGTCAATTTAGCCGGCGCGGCGGCATCCTGGATGTCTTTCCGCCCAACGAGCCCAACCCGATCCGGATCGAGTTCTTTGGCGACGAAATCGACTCCCTGCGCAGCTTCGACACGGTCACCCAACGCTCCGAGGCCCAGATCAAACGGTTCGTGGCCGGGCCGGCCAGCGAAGCCCTGCCCTCCCTGGCCGGGCGCGCCGTCGAGGCCCTGAACGCCCTGGATTTGAGCAACCTTCATCCTGTGGCCAAAGTGAACTTCGAGGAGGACCTGGTCAAGCTCGCGGCCAGGGACGCCTTCGAGGGGGTGGAGTACTACCTGCCCTTCTTCTACCCACAACCGGCCAATATCGTGGACTACCTGCCCCCGGAGGGCCTGATCTTCATCGAAGACCCGGCGGAACTGGCTGCCGTGACGGAGGATTTAGAACAGCAGGCCGCCGACCTGCGGGATGACCTGATCAAGCAAAATGAATTGCCGGCGGTCTGGCCCCGCCCCTTCTTCACCTGGGCGGAGGTGCGCCGGGCCCTGCGCCGGCGGGCGCCCACCTTGTTGAGCCACGCGGACTTTCCCGGCAGTCCGGCCCCGACCGACGTGCCGCCCTTGCAAAACACGTTCGTCGCCGCCCCCAGTTTTGGGGGACAGGTGAAAACGGTGCTACAGGACGTCATCAGCCGCCGTGACGCCGGCGAGCGGGTGGTCTTGATCAGCCGCCAGGCAGCCCGCTTGAGCGATCTCCTGGCCGAACGCGACGTGCAGGCCGCGCCGCTGGAGAAACTGGAATACCCCCCTCCGCCGGGCAGTATCACGGTTATGGCCGGCGTGCTGCTGGAAGGGTGGGTCTTAAAAGATGAAGCCTCGACCTCTGCGGCCTCTCCCCTGACAATCCTGTCCGATGCCGAGCTTTTCGGCTGGCGCAAGCCGCAGCCCCGCCGCCGTCCGGCCAGGCCGCAGGGCGTCACCCCCGAAACCTTCTTCGCCGACGTTTCACCGGGCGACTACGTGGTTCACATCGAGCACGGCATCGGCATCTTTCAAGGATTGGTCAAGCTCGACATTGACGGTGTCGAGCGCGAATATCTGGCGGTAGATTACGCTCAGAGCGACAAGTTGTACGTACCCATCCACCAGGCGGACCGGCTTTCGCGCTACGTCGGTCTGGAAAACTCGCTGCCGACGCTCAACCGGCTGGGCTCTACCGATTGGGAGAGCATCAAGCGCCGGGCCAGGCGCGCGGTCGAGGAAATTGCCAGGGAATTGCTGGAGGTTTACGCCGCTCGCGAAGTGGTCCAGGGGCGGGCTTTTAGCCCGGACGCCCCCTGGCAGCACGAACTGGAAGCGGCTTTTCCCTACGTTGAAACCGAGGACCAGATGCGGGCCATCGCCGAGGTCAAGCGCGATATGGAAAAACCGAAGCCGATGGACCGCCTCATCTGCGGCGACGTGGGCTACGGCAAAACGGAAGTCGCCTTGCGCGCCGCCTTCAAAGCCGTTCTGGATGGCACCCAGGTGGCGATGCTTGTGCCGACCACGGTGCTGGCCCAACAGCATTTCGATACGTTCCGGCGGCGGCTGGCTCCGTACCCGGTGGTTGTCGAGATGCTGTCTCGTTTCCGCACCCGCAAGGAGCAGGAAAAAATCCTGGCCGGTCTGGCCGGCGGCAGCGTGGACATCGTCATTGGCACTCACCGGCTTCTGCAAGGTGATATTCGATTCAAAGACCTGGGTCTGCTCATCATCGACGAGGAGCAACGGTTCGGCGTCACTCACAAAGAAAAGCTGAAGCAGATGCGCACCGAAGTGGACGTCCTGACCCTGACCGCTACCCCCATCCCGCGCACGCTGCATATGTCTCTGACCGGCGTGCGCGATATGTCTACGATTGACACGCCGCCCGAAGAACGCCTGGCCATTAAAACCATCGTCACCGAGTACGATGAAACCCTCATCCGCAC